>CAYXUJ010000009.1:0-4059 GCA_964468395.1 uncultured Steroidobacteraceae bacterium | reverse complement strand
TGCTGGCGCTCGCGACCGAGCCGCTGGCCGCGACCAAACTCGCGCGCCTGCGGCTCGACAGCTACGGCTTCACGCCCGGCGGTGCCCGCCCGGCCAGCTTCCCCGTAGAGTCCGCGATCAGCGGCTCGATCCTGCTCAATGCCTCCGCCGACGGCCTGCGGATCATCGACCTCGCCGATCCCGCACAGCCGCGCGAAGTTGCACGGCTCACTCTCCCGGCGCTGCCCGTCAACGTGGATGTGCGCGGCACGCTCGCCGCAGTGGTCGGCTCCGACCCAGTGCCGACGCTCAGCCTGGTGGACGTCGCCGATCCCGAGAAGCCGCGACTCCTGCGACATATCGCGCTGCCGCCACAGAGCCTCGCCACCGGCGTCGCGCTCACCGACAAGCATGTGCTGGTCGCCGCCCACGGCGCCGGCACGCTCGTGTTCGATCTCGATTCACTCAACCGTTAGGGAGCTATTCATGCGCAACCGCAATCCGATCATCCTCGCGGCGCTCGCCGCGCTCGCAGCCTCGCCGATCGCGGCCTTTGCCGCCGACCAGGCGACCTACGAGGTCACCTTCACTCCGGCCTGGACGGCGAAGAGCCACCCGGTCGATTACCCGGCCGCCGGCCTGCTGAGCGCGCCGCATTTCTCCGGCATCATCGGCGCCACCCACGGCGCGGGCTACGAGATCTTCAAGATCGGCAGGCAGCCGACCCTGGGCCTCGAGCGCCTGTCGGAGATGGGCAAGCACGACCCGCTCGACGCCGAGATCAAGGCTGCGATCGCCAAGGGCGCTGCCGGCACGCTGTTCGAGACCGACGGCATCAAGGACCTGGGCAAGCCGGTCAAGTTCACGATCACGGTCGACGGCAAGAACCCGATGGTCTCCGCGGTCGCGATGATCGCACCGAGCCCGGACTGGTTCGCCGGCGTCGGCAACGTCAGCCTGATGGAGGCCGGCGGCTGGGTCGTGACGAAGACGCTCGACGTCTACGCCTATGACTCCGGCGGCGACGACGGCGCGACCTACACGGCGAGCGACGTCGACACCAACCCGAAGAAGGCCACGAGCCTCGCCAGCACCGCGCACTTCGTGCAGGGCGGCCGGCGCGTGCCGGTGGCGCGGATCACGTTCACGCGCAAGTAAGGCAATCCTTAAGGGACGCACCCCTTCGAAGGGGTGCGTCCCCATTCCCACGGGATTTCGGCCCAGTTCGTGACGAATTGAGCGGCTAGCCGCGCAGCCGCCTCTATACTTCGGCTGATGCTGCCCCGTTACCGCCCCCTCGCCCTCTACAGCCTGGCGCTCGCGGCGGCGACCGGCGCCTGGCTCGCGGTCGAGCTCGCGGGCACGGCCAGCCTCCCGCCGGCCTGGGTCGCGCTGCTCTGCGTCGCTTTCAATCTTTTCGTCTTCCAGTTCGGCATCCCGACGCCCTGGGTCGGGCTCACCTCGCTCGAGCGGCTGCCGCAGATCGGCCTGCTGCTGGTGTTCAGCCCGCCGGTCGCGGCGCTGATCTGCGCCGCGGCCTCGCTTCTCTGGCCGCTGCTGAACCGCGGCTACAGCCAGGGCTCGCTCACCGTCGCCGCGATCCGCGCCTGCCACAACGCGGCGATGACCGCGCTGATGCTGCTGGCCGGCGGCTACGCCTACCTCGCCCTAAGCGGCCGCCATCCGCTCGACGGCTTCGGCACCGGCGACCTGCTGCCGCTCGCGGCGATGGCGCTCGCGGTGCAGGCGGTCAACGTCGTCTCCATGGCGCTCTTCTACCGCTTCGACCGCCGCGACGTGCGGGCGCTGATCAAGCCCGTCTATTCGGTCGTGGACCTGATCTTCGTGCCGGCCGGCGTGCTGGCCGCCGTGCTGTACAACGCCCATCACCCCGCGACGTTCGCGCTGTTCATGGCGATCATGGTCGTGTTCGTACTGAGCTTCGCCGGCATCGGCCGCGCGCTCACCGCCGAGAACACCGAGCGCAGCCCGATCGCGCGGCTGTTCGAGGCCGGCCGCGCGCTGCACGGCGCCCGGCGCATCGACTTGCTCGGCGAGCGCATCCTCGCCGAGATGCGCCCGCTGTTCCGCTTCGACGATTTCTATCTGGTGCTGGTGGACCGCGAGCGGCAGCAACTCGACTTCCGCGTGCACGAGATGCGCGGCGAGCGCCAGCCGCCGGCGCGGCTCGCCATCGACACCGGCCTGTTCGGCTGGGTGGTCGAGAACGCCGAACCGCTGCTGGTCGAGAACTGGCCGCGGGCGCCGGCGCGCCTGCGCGAGCGCGCGCTCGACACCGGCAAGGAGACCGGCTCCGTCATCGCCGTGCCGCTGGTGCACGAGGGCAAGGTCGTCGGCCTCGTCAGCATCCAGCACACCGAGCCCGGCGTGTACTCGACCGCGGACCTCAACCTGCTGCAACGGCTGGCCGGCCAGGTGGCCGCGGCGGTCGCCGATGCGCGCGCATTCGAGGATCTCGAGAACTACCGCACGAGCCTGGAGGAGCGGGTGACGCTGCGCACGTCAGAGCTCGAGAAAGCCGGCCGCGACAAGGAGCGCCTGATCGCAGCGCTGCGCGAGCAGAGCAGCGCGCTCGAGCGCGAGGCGCGCCAGGACCCGCTGACCGGCATCGCCAACCGCCGCTATTTCATGCAGCGGCTCGCCGCCGAGTTCGAGGTGGCGCAGGCGCTCAACCAGCCGCTCGCGCTCGCGATCGCCGACCTCGACCGCTTCAAGGTCGTCAACGACGACCTCGGCCACACCGTGGGCGACGAGGCGCTGCGGCAGAGCGCCACGTTGATGCGCGAGCTCTCCCGCGAAACCGACCTGGTTGCGCGCATCGGCGGCGAGGAGTTCGCGTTGATCCTGCCCGGCATGGACGCCGCGGCCGCCGCCGGCTTCTGCGACCGCATCCGCGGCGCGATCGAGGCGCATGAATGGCGCTTCGTGCACCCGAAGCTGCGCGTGACCGTCAGCATCGGCGTGGCGCAGTGGGATGGCGCCGCCGATGCCACCGCCCTGCTCGAGGCCGCCGACGCCCAGCTCTACCGCGCCAAGCGCGAAGGCCGCAACCGCGTGGCCTAAGTCCAGAGCCGCATTGCGGCAATCGTCAGGCCGAAGCCGACGAAGAGCATCGAGCCGAGCTTGACGGTCATGCTCAGTTCCAGGGCGGCCAAGTCGCGCGAAACGTCATGCCGCAGCGTGTCGATCTTCTGCTCGACGATGGCGAAGCGGCTATCCGTCTCCAGTCGCAATTCCGAGCGAACCCCAACTATCTCGCGGCGCAGCAGCACTACATCCTGCTTCAACGCAAGCAAGTCCTCCCGCGTCGCCAGCAGCGACAGGTCCTGTTTGGTCGCCAGCGTGGTGCCCATGTCGCGCTCCATCGCATCCACGACCGCCCGCGCCTTGTCGGACGGGACGCTGATGCTGACCAAGGCATCATACAGCGAGTACAGGTAGTTCATCGGGCACCAGTGTCGCCGCCCGCCAGCCCGGCGACTCGGCGCTTTTCTGCCGCAAATCAACCGTTTCCGCCTGGCTCACGCCCTGACCCACACCCCGGCGCAGAATCTGGGCCATGAACACGCACACCGCCAATCCCCTGGCCCCCGCCGCGCCCGTGGCCCGCAACGCCCGCGCCGGGTCCGCGCCCCTGATCCATGGCCTCACGGCCGACGCCTTCATCCGCCTGCTGCAGTCCCACGGCTACGACATCCGCGGCGACCAGGCCGGCGACCGCCGCGCCTGCTGGGCGGGCGCCGGCCCGCGCTTCCGCGCCGAGGCCCTGCGCGAGACCGGCCCCGGCGCCGACACCTTCGCCGCCTTCCAGCTCAGCTACAGCGAGCGCCTGTCGCCGGTGGGCGTGGCATTCGCCGAGCAGGCGGCCTCGGAGCGCGTGTTCGAATCGCAGGTCATCGCCGCCGGTGACCAGATCCAGCTTCGCCAGCAGCTGTCGCTCGCGGGCGGCGTCAGCGAGGCAGAGCTGCGCGCGCGGCTCGCGAGCTGGGATGCGGAGCTGCGGGAGTTTCGCGCGGCGATCGCCGAGGCCTGCGGGCTGGTGGATCCGCAGAGTCTCAA
>CAYXUJ010000008.1:46730-48189 GCA_964468395.1 uncultured Steroidobacteraceae bacterium | reverse complement strand
CGCACGGTCAACTCCCTCACTCACACAGGAAAACTGAGCATGAAATTCATGACAGCGACGATCGGTAGCCTGCTGTTGGCGGCCTTGCCGTTCGCGGCCCAGGCCGAGGACATCAGCTACTCGTACATCGACCTCGGCTACAACGAGGTGAACATCGACAACGGCCCGACCGGCGACGGCTTCGGCCTGCGCGGCTCGGTCGGCATTGCCGAGAACTTCTTCGTGTTCGCCGACTACTCGTCCTTCGACTTCGACGGCGGCCTGGACGTCGACCTCTACTCGGTCGGCCTGGGCGGCAAGATCAGCGTCGCCGAGGACGTGGACCTGGTCGGCCGCATCGGCTATGCCGAGGCCGATGCGTCGTTCAGCGGGTTCTCGGCCGACGATTCGGGCTACGTGGTCGCGGGCGGCGTGCGCACGCGCATCACGGAAGGCCTCGAGCTCGAGGGCAACGTGATCTACACCGACTTCGGCGGCGGCGCCGACGACACGGCGCTGGCCGTGGCGGGACGTTACTTCTTCACGAAGAACTTCGCCGTGGGCGCCGAGTACCAGGTGTCCGACGACGCCGATACCATCTTCGCCGGCGTGCGCTTCAGCTTCTGAAGCCGGGGCTGATGGAAAGCGGCCGGGGCCGTCCCCGGCCGCTTTTTTTTTGGGTTTCACTTTTGCCGGATTGGGTCGCTGCAACAAAGGTGCACTGCAGCATCCGACCCTGTATGCTGCGCGCGGCCCGCCCCCGGACCCCTCTGGCGTGGGCCCCAACCCTCAAGACAAGACAAGGAAAATTCACATGCGTGCTTTGACGATCGCGGTCGCCAGCGCCCTCCCGGCCCTGGCGCCGGCCATGGCTCAGGCCGATGACATGAGCTATCGCTACTTCGAGGCCGGTTACATGGAAACCGACATCGACGGCACCGGCACGAGCGACGACCTCGACGGCTTCGCCACGCGCGGTTCGTTCGGCTTCGCGAAGAACTTCTTCGTGTTCACCGAGTACCAGGACCAGAGCGTCGACACGAGCATCGGCGACGTGTCGCTCGACCAGTTCGTCGTCGGCCTCGGCGGCCACGCCCCGATCTCCAGCAACGTCGACTTCGTCGGCCGGGTCGGCTATGTCGACCTGAGCCTCGACGTCGATGACGGCGAGGGCGGTTTCGATGCCGACGAGAGCGGCTACCTGCTCGGCGCCGGCATCCGCGCCCGGCTCGGCGAGCGCGTCGAAGCCGAAATCGGCGCGGTCTATTACGACCTCGGCAGCGGCGACCCCTACGACAACGTTGGCGGCGAGGCGGAACTGCGCTTCAACATCAACGAGCGCTGGGCGGCTGGCATCGAGTACCAGAACCTCGGCGACGTCTCCACGCTCATGCTGGGCGTGCGCGTCAACTTCGGCGTGAAGTAAGACCGACCGACCGCAAACGCGGAAACGAAGGCGGCCGGGGGCGACCCCGGCCGC
>CAYXUJ010000008.1:3446-46630 GCA_964468395.1 uncultured Steroidobacteraceae bacterium | reverse complement strand
AGACCGACCGACCGCAAACGCGGAAACGAAGGCGGCCGGGGGCGACCCCGGCCGCTTTTTTTGTGTCCCCCGCCAGCCCGGCGCTATGCTACGGCCGGTTTGCGTCCGGACCTCCCTGGTGCGGGCCGGCCGGCAGGGCGACCCCAGGGCGGACCGGCGCAGTTCGGCAACCGGTTCGAACCGACAAGGAACATCCACCATGCGTCCTTTGACGATCGCGGTCGCCAGCGCCCTCCCGGTCCTGGCGCCGGCCCTGTCCCATGCGGACGAGATGAGCTATCGCTACTTTCAGCTCGGATACGTGGAAACCAACTCCGACCTTTCCCGGGAGGATGCCAACGGCATCGGCACGCGCGGCTCCTTCGGCTTCGCGGAGAATTTCTTCGTGTTCACCGAAATCAACCAGCAGGACGTCCAGGGCTTCGACATCGACCAGTACGCGGTCGGGCTCGGCGGTCATGTGCCGGTGTCGGACAACGTCGACGTCGTCGGCCGGGTCGGCTGGGCCCGGCTCGAGATCGACGGCGGCGAGGGCAGTGCCGATGGCAACGGCTACCTGGCCGGCGCCGGCATCCGCGCCCAGGCCGGCGAACATGCCGAGTTCGAAGTCGGCGTCGTGCACGTGGATTACGGCAGCGGCGCCGACGACACGGGCGGCGAGATCGCCGCCCGCTGGAATTTCAACAAGCGCTGGGCGCTCGCCCTCGAGTATTCGGATTTCGGCGACCTGTCCACGTTCATGGCCGGCGTGCGCATCAATTTCGGCGTCAAGTAGGGACTGCGGCGCAGGCGTCGCGGCAGTGACGGCGGCCGGGGGTCTCTCCGGCCGCCGCGTCTTTTCCGGTATCGTCGCGCCATGAACGACGTCACCGGCATCCTGCTCGCCAACCTCGGCACCCCGGACGAGCCGACCCCGGCGGCCGTGCGCCGCTTCCTGGCGGAGTTCCTCTCGGACCCGCGCGTCGTGGACCTGCCGCGCCTGCTGTGGCTGCCGATCCTCTACGGCGTGATCCTGCTGGTCCGTCCGCACCGCAGCGCCCGCGCCTACCGCGAGATCTGGACGCCGGCCGGATCGCCGCTGCTGGTCAACACCCTCGCCCTCGCCCGCGCGCTCGAGCAGCGGCTCGACGAGCGACTGCCTGGGCCGGTCACGGTCGCCGCCGGCATGACCTACGGCAAGCCGTCCATCGCCGCGGCCCTGCAGCAGCTGCAATCCGCCGGGGCGCAGCGCGTGATCGTCCTGCCGCTCTATCCGCAGTACTCGGCGACGACGACGGCATCGGTGTACGACCGCGTCGAGGCCGCGCTCGCGACCTCGGGCTGGCAGCCGGAACTGGTCCGCATCGACGACTACCACGACGATGCGGCTTACGTCGGCGCGGTTGCCGATTCGCTGGCGCCGCAGGCGCACGCCATCGCCGCAGGCGGCCACCTGCTGTTCTCCTTCCATGGCCTGCCGCAGCGCTACGTGGACGCCGGCGACCCGTACCAGTCGCAGTGCGCAACGACCGCGCGGCGGGTGGCGGAGCGCCTGGCGCTGCCGGCCGCGGCCTGGTCGGTGAGCTACCAGTCGCGCGTCGGCCGCGAGCGCTGGCTCATGCCGTACACGGAGGAGCGCCTGGCCGGGCTCGCCGCCGGCGGCACGCGCCGGCTCGCGGTCGTCTGCCCGGGATTCGCGGTGGACTGCCTGGAGACGCTCGAGGAGATCGCGATGCGCGGCCGCGACACCTTTCTCGAAGCCGGCGGCGCGAAGTTCGAGTACGTGCCGGCGCTCAACGACAGCCCGGCGCACGTCGAATGCCTGGCGCATCTGGTCCTCGACCGGATGCCGGTGCTGCGGCCATGATCGGGCGCTTCCACGAGATCAGCGTCCACGCGCCCGACGTGCTCGCTTCGATCTCGTTCTACGAGCGGCTCGGCTTCGCCCAGGTCACGACCGGCGAGGCCTGGACTTATCCCTACGCGGTGGTCACCGACGGCCGGCTCGCGATCGGCCTGCACCAGCGCGAGCTGCCGCAGTCGCCGCTCACCGCCTTCGTGCTGCCGGACCTGCAGCGTGAGCTGCCGGTGCTCGAGCGCCTCGGCATCGAGATCCTGGACCGCCGCCTCGGCAGCGACGTCTTCAACGAGGCGAGCTTCGAGGCGCCCGGCCCGCACCTGGTCCGGCTGCTGGAGGCACGCACTTATTCCCCGTCGCCGCGCGCCCCCGGTGAATTCTCCAGGCTCGGCTGGTTCGAGGAACTCGCCCTGCCGGTCGGCGACGTGGCGCAGGCGCAGGCCTTCTGGGAGCGGCTCGGCTTCGTGCCGGCCGAGGAAAGCGACGAGCCCTACCCGCACATCGGCCTGACCAGCGACTCGCTGGACGTCGCATTGCTGCGGCCGGGCGCGCTGCAGCGGCCGGCGCTGGTGTTCACCGACGCGGCGATGCCGGCGCGCATCGCCGCCCTCGCCGGGGCCGGGATCGAGTTCGCGCGCCGCACCCCGGGCAACCTCGACCCGGCGCGGCACGCGCTGCTGGTTGCGCCCGAGGGCACGCAGCTGCTGCTCACCACGGCGGAATGAAACGCGCCGCCGCCAGCATCGCGCTCGCGCTCGCCGCACCGGCCGCCGCCGGCTGGGCGCCCTGCGACCGGGAGGGCGTCAGTCCGCCGGTCCCGGTGCTGCGCGAGGCGCCGGCCTACCCGCAGTCGGTGCGCGAGGTCGGCATCGAGGGCTCGGTCGAGCTGGCGCTGACCGTGCTGCGCGACGGCACGGTCGGCTGGGTGCGGGTGCTGCGCGCAGAGCCGCGCGGCTACTTCGAGCAGGCCGCGGCCGACGGCGTGCGGGGCTGGCGTTTCGAGCCTGCGCGCGCAGGCGGCGAGGCGATCGAATGCCGCCTGCGCACGCGCGTGCGCTTCTCGCTGGCGGACACGGTCGGCGGCGACGCCGGCGGCGACGCGGACCGGCCGGTGCCGGCCTATCCCGCCGCGCTGCTGCGCGACCGGATCGAGGGCTACGTCGAAGTCGAGTTCCGGCGCGCCGCCGACGGCAGCGTCGGCGAGGCGCGCGTGATCAATGCGATGCCGCGCGGCGAGTTCGAGCGCGCGGCGCTCGCCGCCGTGCGCGGCTGGATGCCGGAGCCGGCGGCGGAGCCGGCGCGGCGGGAGACGCGGCGCTTCGAGTTCCGCCTGCCGGACACGACGCTCGCGGCCGTGCCGCCGACCGCGCTCGCGAGCGCGCCGTTCCCGATGGCCGCCTGCGAGCGGGACATCAGCGGCCGCGTGGCGCTCGAGGTCGAGACCGACGCGTCAGGCCGGGTGCTGAAGGCGCGCATCCTGAGCGCCGAGCCGACCGGGATGTTCGAGCAAACAGCGCTGGCGATTGCGCGCGGTTCGCGCCTGTCGCCGGCGTGGCGCGACGGCCAGCCGATGGCGGCGACCGCGCTGCTGACGCTGTTCTTCGACCCCGCGCAGGCGACCTGCCCGGGCGCGACCGCGCCGGATCGCGATCCGCCGCCGGCGCGGCGCCCGCAGCCGCGGGTCAGTCAGGTCGATGAACGGCCCGTCCCCCGCGCCGGGCGGTTGGCCGAACTGTCCCGCGGCGGCACATAGCCGTTACCATGGGCGCTTCGCCGCCTGCTGGCGGCCCGGCAGATCCACGGGAGTTCCCGATGAAGCGTGTCTCGATTGCGGCGCTCGCCGCCCTGGCGTCCTTTGCGGCCCTGGCTGACGAGGGCATGTGGACCTTCGACAACCCGCCGCGCAAAGCCGTCGCCGACAAGTACGGCGTGAACCTCGACGGCGCCTGGCTCGACCGCGTGCGCACGGCGACCGTCCGCCTCGACAGCGGCTGCACGGGATCCTTCATTTCCGCAAACGGCCTGATCCTGACCAACCACCACTGCGCCGAGGACTGCATCGCGCAGAATTCCGCGCCCGGCAACGACCTGGTCGGCGCCGGCTTCTATGCCGGCACGCGCGAGAAGGAACTGCGTTGCCAGGAAGATTCCATCTCCGTGCTGGTCGGCACCGAGGACGTGACCGCGAAAGTCGCAGCCGCCACTGCCGGTCTCGCTGCGGATGCGGTGGTCGAGGCGCGCCGGCGTGAATTGACGAAGCTCGAGCAGGCCTGCGAGGAGGCCTCCGCAAAGTCGAAGACCGGCGCACTCAAGTGCGAGCGCGTGACCCTGTACCAGGGCGGCCAGTACTGGCTGTACAAGTACAAGCGCTACGAGGACGTGCGCCTGGTGTTCGCGCCGGAGCGCGACATCGCGGCCTTCGGCGGCGATCCCGACAACTTCCAGTTCCCGCGCTGGTGCCTGGACTTCTCGATCCTGCGTGCCTACGAGAACGGCGAGCCGGCGAAGACGCCGAACCGCCTGCGCTTCGACTGGGACGGCGCCGACCCAGGCGACCCGGTGTTCGTGTCCGGCCACCCGGGCAACACCGACCGCCTGCTGACCGTGTCGCAACTCGAATTGCAGCGCCAGACCTTCATGCCGTTCTGGCTGCTGCGCTTCTCGGAACTGCGCGGCCGCATGCTGCAGTACTCCAAGACCGGCGAGGAACCGCGGCGCACGGCCGAGTCCTACCTCAACCAGGTCGAGAACGCGATCAAGGTGCGGCGCAAGCAGTTCGACGCGCTGCTCGACCCGGCGCTGCTCGAAGCAGCGGCCGCAAAGGAAGCGGCGCTGCAGCAGGCAGTGGCCGCGAACCCGGCGCTCGCCTCGACCGCCGGCGCCTGGCAGGACATCGCCGGCGCGCAGGCCGCCTGGCGCGACATCCTGGTGCCGCACACCTTCATCGAGGGCGGCGCGGCGTTCAACAGCTCGCTGTTCGGCTATGCGCGCCTGCTGGTGCGCGCGGCGGCCGAGCGCCAGAAGCCGAACGCGGCGCGGCTCGCCGAGTACACCGAGGCGCGCCTGCCGGCGCTGGTGCAAAACCTGCAGGCAGCGGCGCCGGTGTACCCGGACTTCGAGGTGCTGCGGCTGTCGTTCGGCCTCGAACGCATGCGCGAGTGGCTCGGCCCGGACGACCCGGTCGTGCGCAAGGTGTTCGGCAACGACTCGCCGGACACGCTGGCGAATCGCCTGATCCGCGACAGCTCGCTCGCCGACCCGGCGGCGCGCGTCGCGCTCTACGAGGGCGGGCAGGCCGCCATCGACGCGAGCACCGACCCGATGATCCGCCTCGCGGCGGCGGTGGATCCCACCGCGCGCGAGCTGCGCAAGGTCATGGAGGAGAAGGTCGAGGGCCCGACGCAGCGCGGCCAGGAGGAAATCGCGAAGGCGCGCTTCGCCGCCTACGGCACGAGCATCTACCCGGACGCCACCTTCACGCTGCGGCTGTCGTACGGCGCGATGATGGGCTGGAAGGAGAAGGGCCAGGACGTGCGGCCGTGGACCGAGCTGTCGCGCGCCTTCGAGCGCGCGACCGGCGAGCCGCCGTTCAAGATCCCGGAGCGCTGGCTGGCGGCGAAGGACCGGCTCGACATGACGACGCCGGCCAACTTCACGACCAACAACGACATCGTCGGCGGCAACTCGGGCAGCCCGATGCTGTCCGCGGCCGGCGAGATCGTCGGCCTCGCCTTCGACGGCAACATCCACTCGATCTCGGGCAGCTACTGGTTCGACGAGCGCATGAACCGCTCGATCGGCGTGCACCCGGCCTACATCCGCGCCGCGCTCGAGCAGGTTTACGGCGCGAAGGATCTGCTCGCGGAAATCGACCGGCGCTAATGACTTACGAAAAAGGGACAGACACTATTTTGGCAGTGCCAAAAAAGTGTCTGTCCCATTTATTCAGAGCTGGGAGACGGTGACCTTTTCGATCTGGCCGGTGAAGCCGTTGCCGGTCTGGCCGTAGTCCTTCGACACCGGCGTCTCGCCGTCCTGGCCGACGTCGGCACCCTCGTCGCCCGAGAAGGCGTAAGGCTGCGTCTTCGGGATGTGGCCCTCGGCGACCACCTTGCCGTCGACGCTCAGGATGGACTTGCCACCGGTGCCCGGCTTGGCCTCGTCCGGGATGAACTCGTACTCGATCGTGTGCTTGCCGGGCGCGAGCGCCGACTTCGAGCCGATGTTGGTCCGCTCCAGGGCGAAGAAGTTGTACTCGTGGTGCACGCGGCCGTTCTTCATGTAGAGCGTCCAGCCGCCGAAGTACCCCGCCTGGGCGATGATCACGCCCTGGGTCCGCGTGTCGGGCAGCGTGACTTCCGCCGTGACCTTGTGGTGGACGCCCTTGATGTTGATGAAGGCGTTTTCCATCATGCCGGTCATGCCCGGATAGACGGTCAACGACTTGCGCCCGCCCATCAGGTCCGGCCGCCCGGCGATGCGCGGGTCGAAACGCTCGGAGCGCCGGTCGTCGATCGGCAGCACGAAGTTGCGCTCGGCCTCCTTCATGAACAGGTCCTGGAGCTCCTTCAGCTTCTCCGGGTTCTGCGCGGCGAGGTTGTTCGCCTGGCTGAAGTCCTCGTCGATGTTGTAGAGCTCCCAGACGTCTTCCGTGAGCGGCGGATTCTGCGCCATGAGCCAGGGAATCGAATGGCGCGCGGCCGCGACCCAGCCCTCGTGATAGATCGCGCGATTGGCGAACATCTCGAAGTACTGCGTCTTGCGGCGATCCTCGGCATTCGCATCATCGACCGTGTACAGCATGGACACGCCGTCCATCGGCCGCTGCTCGACGCCGTTCACCATCTTCGGCTCCGGCAGCGTCGCCGCCTCGAGCACGGTCGGCGCCACGTCGATCACGTGGTGGAACTGGCTCCTGATCTCGCCACCCGCCTTGATGCGGTCGGGCCAGTGCATGACCATGCCGTTGCGCGTGCCGCCGAAGTGGCTGGCGATCTGCTTGGTCCACTGGAACGGCGTGTTGGTCGCCCAGGCCCAGCCGATCGCGAAATGCGGGTAGGTGCTCGGGTCGCCCCAGGTCTCGAGGTGATCCATCATCTGCTCGGCTTTGCCGACGATGCCGTTCAGCGCCATCATCTCGTTGTAGGTGCCCTCGGGGCCGCCCTCGGCGCTCGCGCCGTTGTCGCCGACGATGTAGAAGAAGATCGTGTTGTCGAGCTCGCCGATCGCCTCGAGCTGCGCGACCAGGCGCCCGACCTCGTAATCGGTCTGCGCCGCGAAGCCGGCGAAGGTCTCCATCTGCCGCTCGAACAGGCGCTTCTGCTGGGCGTTCATGTCGTCCCAGCCCGGGATTTCCTTCGGGCGCGGCGTCAGCTGCGCATCCGCCGGGATGACGCCCATTTCCTTCTGGCGCGCGAAGGTCTCCTCGCGGAGCTTGTCCCAGCCGCCGCTGAACTGGCCCTTGAACTTCGCGATCCATTCCTTCGGCGCGTGGTGCGGCGCATGCGTCGCGCCGGTGGCGAAGTACAGGTAGAACGGCTTGTCCGGCGTCAGCGCCTGCTGGGCACTGACCCAGTTGATCGCCTGGTTGGTCATGTCGGTCGTGAAGTGGTACTGCGGCGACTGGTCGTGCTCGACGCGGATCACGCCGTCGTAGATCGCCGGCGCCCACTGGTTGGTCTCGCCGCCGATGAAACCGTAGAACTTGTCGAAGCCGGAGCCGGTCGGCCAGCGGTCATAGGGACCCGATACCGACACTTCCCAGGGCGGCGTCTCGTGGTACTTGCCGAAAGCCGCCGTGCTGTAGCCGTTCTGGCGCAGGATCTCGGCGAGCGGCGTGACGCTGTCGGGACGGATGCCGGTGTTGCCGGGGAAGCCCGTGGCGAGCTCCATGATCGCGCCGGCGTTGTTGACGTGATGATTGCGCCCGGTCAGCAGCGCCACGCGCGTCGGGCTGCAGAGCGCGGTCGTGTGGAAGCGGTTGTAGCGCAGGCCCTCGGAAGCCATGCGCTCGAGCGTCGGCATCGGGATCGGGCCGCCGAAGGCGCTGGAGGCGCCGAAGCCGATGTCGTCGATCAGCACGATCACGACGTTCGGGGCGCCCTCGGGCGCGGTCACCGCGACGCGCGGCGGCGGCGTGGCATCGCGGGCATCGAGCACCGTAGACGGCACCGGCTGCGGCAGGTGGATCGGCAGGACCGTGCGGTCGAGCGCGCCGGCAACCGGGGCCTCCTCCTTCTTCGCGCAAGCGACGACGGCGAGCAGGCTCGCCAGGGCGATTCCGGTCTTGTGCAGCAGGGGTCGATGCATGAATCCGCTCCCGTCCGGTTGGGCCCGGCCGAATGTGACGATTGGATGACAGGCGCCGGTTCCTGGCGCCGGGAGCGGCAGTCTAATTCAGTTTGCGCACGGTACTCAAATCAGCGCTCAGCTGAACCAGCCGCGGATCATCTCCAGCACCTGCGTGTGGTGCATCCCGGCATAGAACACGAGCAGGAGCAGGCCGCCGACGTAGGCGAGCGACACCAGCGTGGCGAGGTAGCCGAGGCCGATCACGGCGCCGTCGCGCTCGGCCATGCCGAAGCACAGCAGCATGATGGCCATCGCCGGCAGGGTGTTGACGAAGGGCACGAGCGGCAGCGGCGCCATCAGCAGCAGCACGTCGAGGATGATCAGGCCGCCGTTCAGCACGTTGATCGCCGGGCTGGCGGAAAGCGCGAGCAGCCGCGGCCGCACCAGGTGCTCGAAGCGCAGCGCCCAGCCGCGCACCCGTTCCAGTACTTCGCGCACCGTGGCCGCCGGCATGCGGTAGCCGAGCAGCCGCGCCGGCAGCCAGGGCACGCGGCTCACCATCACCGCGAAGCCGATCAGCAGCATCGGGATGCCGAGCACGGTGCTCATCATCGGCAGCGTCACCGGCAGCAGGAACGGCGCCGCCAGCAGGCCGCAGAACACCAGCAGGCCCTGCTCGCCCACGGTCGCCAGCAGTTCGCGCAGCGTGACTTCCGGGTCGCGCACTGCGGCCTGTGCCCGGGCGAGCGCGGCGGAGATGCGGACTTCCGGGTCGTGGAAACGGACCGAGCTCATGTCGCGCGCCGCGCCTCGAGGCGGCAGTCGATCTCGATGTCGTCGCGCACGCGCAGCGCGCCGAGCGCGATCGAGAACGGCACCAGGCCGAGGTCGGCATGGTGCAGGCTCAGGCTCGCATGGACCCGCAGGCGGTCATCCTGCTGCTGCACGGTCAGCGGCACTTCGATCACGCGTTCCTCCCCGCGCAGCCCGACGCGCAGCTGCGCCGTGTACTCCCCAGGCCCGCCGGCGATGGCGTCGGCGGTCAGGCGCAGCTCGGGCTGGCGCGCCGCATCCAGCACGCCGGGACCGAGCAGGTTGCGGCGCGTCGCATCGCGGTCCTGTTCCGGCACCGGATCGGCAAAATCCGACCCGGCGGCGGCGCGCAGCGCCGGATCGTCCACGACCAGCGAATCGAGCGGCAGCACGAGCTCGATGCCGCTGTCCTGGCGCGGCTCGCGCAGCCGGATCACGCCGCTCATGGCATCCGACGATATCAGGTGATTGTGACCGAGGCGCGCCATCGGCCCGTCGCGGTAGACCCGCACCTCGAGGTGCGACTCGACGACTTCCCAGGTCTCGTGCGGCCGCTGGCGTTCCACCGCCGCCGGCGCGGCCTGCGGCGGCACCGGCGGCGGCGCGGCACAGCCGGCTGCGAGCAGAATGGCTAGCGGCAGGAACTTGCGCATCGGCGTATTCTCCAATCCGAATGGCAGCACGAAACACGCCGGCGCGCTACGGGTCCGTCGCCCAGGCCCTGCACTGGGTCATCGCCGGCCTGGTCGTGGCGCAACTGGCGCTCGGCAAGATCGCCGACGATCTCCCGGCCGGGCTCGACCGGCTCATCCTCCTCGCCCGCCACAAGTCGGTGGGCATCACGATCCTCGCGCTCGCCGTCATCCGCCTTGCCTGGCGGCTGATCGACCGGCCGCCGGCCCCGCCGCCGATGCCGCGCTGGCAGTTCCTGGCGTCGCGGCTCACGCATGCCGCATTCTATTTGCTGCTGTTCGCAATGCCGCTGTCCGGCTGGCTGATGTCCTCCGCCGGCAACCATCCGGTCAGCTGGTTCGGGCTCGCGCAGCTGCCGGACCTCGTCGCGCCGGATGCCGGGCTGAAGGACCTGCTCGAGGACGTGCACGAGACCCTCGCCAAGACCCTGGTCGCGCTGGCGATCGTGCACATCCTGGCAGCGCTGAAGCACCAGTTCGTCAACCGCGACGGCCTGCTGATGCGGATGCTGCCGTGGCGGCCGCGCTGATCCCGCGGCTCGCCCTCGCCTGTTGCGCGCTCGCCTGCTGTGCTACCGCGGCGGCGGCCGGCGCCTGGCGCGGCGACCCGGGCAGCGGCAGCCTGCAGTTCACGGCCGTGCAGGCCGGCGCGACCTTCCCCGGCGCCTTCCGCCGCTTCGGCGTGGAGTTCGAATTCGATCCGGCGCAGCCGGCGGCCGGGCGCCTCGACGTGACGGTCGAGACGGCGAGCGTGGACACGGCGGACGCCGAGCGCGACGAGATCCTCCGCGGCCGCGACTTCTTCTGGGCCGAGCGGCATCCACAGGCGACCTTTCATGCGACGCGGTTCGAGCGCGACGGCGCCGGCTGGCGGGCGAGCGGCGAATTGACGGTGCGCGGCGTGACGCGGCCGGTGGCGGTGCGGTTCGAACTGGCCGCCGACGGGGACCGGCTGCTCATGACCGGCACGTCGCAGCTGCGTCGGCTCGAGTTCGGCGTCGGCCAGGGCGAGTGGGCATCGACCGAGTGGGTGGGCGACGCGGTCGGCGTGCGCTTCGACCTCAGGCTGCGGCCTGCCGCCCCCGGCCCGTGACCGACACGACCCAGATCGCGAGCCAGGACAGCACGAAGCCCGGGACCAGCTCGTAGAGCTCGAAGATCTCGCCGTCCACCTGGTCGCTCGCGAACTGCGGCCAGGCGATGACCGTGAGGCCGCCGACCACGATGCCGGCGAGCGCGCCGTTGCGCGTCATGCGCTCCCAGTAGAGCGACAGGATGATCGCCGGCCCGAAAGCGGCGCCGAATCCCGCCCAGGCCCAGGCGACCAGCGACAGCACCTTGCTGTCCGGGTCGAGGCCGAGCCAGAAGGCGACGGCGGCGATCGCGAGCACGGCCAGGCGCCCGGCCCACAGCAGTTCGCCGCGGCCGGCCGCCGGGCGGAACAGGCCGCGATAGAAATCCTCGGCGAAGGCGGAGGACGAGACCAGCAGCTGCGCGGAGGCCGTGCTCATGACGGCGGCGAGGATGCCCGACAGGCAGATGCCCGCGATCACCGGGTGGAAGAACTGCGTGGACATCAGGATGAAGACCTTCTCGCTGTCCGCGCCCGCGAGCGGCGGGTCGAGCACCAGTGCGCCGGCATAGCCGACGATGACTGCGGCTGCGAGCACGACGATGACCCACCCCATGGCCACGCGGCGCGCGGTGTGCATGTCCTCGACGCGGCGGATCGCCATGAAGCGGGCGAGGATGTGCGGCTGGCCGGCGTAGCCGAGGCCCCAGCCGAGCAGCGAGGCGATGCCGATCCAGCCGAGCGCCTCGCCGCTGGTGCCGAGGAAGGGATCGACCAGCGCCGGGTTGCGGGCAGCCAGTTCCTCGATCGTCGCCGCCGGCCCGCCGGCGAGATGGACGCCCATCCACGCGACCAGCGTCAGCGCCAGGAACATCAGCGTGCCCTGCAGCACGTCCGACCAGCTGACCGCGAGGAAGCCGCCGAAGAAGGTGTAGGCGAGCATCACGATCGAGCCCCAGAACATTGCCTCGACGTAGGGCAGCGCGAACAGCGACTCGAACAGCTTGCCCGCGGCGACGAAGCCGGAGCTCGCATAGAAGGCGAAGAACACCAGGATGAAGGCCGCGGTGATCGAGCGCAGCACGCGCGAGCGGTCGTCGAAGCGGCGCTCGAAGTAGTCCGGCAGGGTCAGCGAATCGGAGAGCTGCTCGGTGCGCGCGCGGATCTTCGCGGCGATGAAGCGCCAGTTGGCCCAGGTGCCGACGATCAGGCCGGCGGCGAGCCAGACCGCGTCGAAGCCCGCGAGGTAGGCCAGGCCCGGCAGGCCCATCAGCAGCCAGCCGCTCATGTCGGAGGCCTGGGCCGAGAGCGCCGTCACCCAGCTGCCGAGCTTGCGGCCGCCGAGGATGAAGTCGCCGAGCGTGGTCGTGCGGCGCCAGGCGATGAAGCCGAGCAGCAGGCAGACCGCCATGTAGGCGACCAGGCTGGCGACGATCGCGGTGTTGTTTTCGATCATGCCGCTCCCCCCGAAATGTCAAAAAGGGGACAGTCCCCTTTTTTCAGGAGAAAAAAAGGGGACAGTCCCCCATTCATTACCGTGGCGCGACTATACGCTAGAGTCCTGCCGATGGACGACCGGCGGCCGCGCTGCCTGACCGATGTCGCCGACTGCGTCGAGCAGGTGCTGGCGCGGGTCGGCCGGCGCGTCGTGCTGTGCGCGCCGATCGGCGCCGGCAAGCCGGTGGCGCTGCTGAACGAGTTCTGGCGCCGCGCGCTCGCGGATGCGTCGATCGAGCTCACGATCCTGACCGGGCTGACGCTCGCCCGGCCGCGCGGCAGCAGCGAGCTCGAGCGGCGCCTGGTCGGGCCGATGGCCGCGCGCATCTTCGGCGACGGCCCGGACCTAGCCTGGCTCGGGCCGCTGCGCGCGAGCGAGCTGCCCGCCAACGTTCGCGTGCAGGAATTCTTCATGGAGCCGGGCGCCTGGCTCGGCTCGCCGCTCGCGCAGCAGTCCTACGCCAGCATCAACTACACGCACGTGGCGCGGACGGTGGCGGCCGCGGGCGCCAACGTGATCGCGCAGCAGATCGCACTGCGGCCCGGCGCCGATGGCGGCCGCGCCAGCCTCGGTACCAATCCCGACGTGACCGTGGACCTGCTGCCGCTGCTGGAGGCGCGCCGTCGTACCGATGTGCCGGTCGCCGTAGTCGGCGTGGTGAACGACCGCATGCCGTTCATGTTCGGCGCAGCGGAACTGCCGGCGTCGGCATTCGACTTCATCGTCGACGACCCGGCTGGCCATCACGAACTGTTCTGCCCGCCGAACCTGCCGATCTCGACCGCCGACCATGCGATCGCGCTCGTCGCCAGCATGCTGGTGCGCGACGGCGGCACGATCCAGATCGGCATCGGCGAGCTGGGCGATGCGATCGTGCACGCGCTGACGCTGCGGCACCGCGACAACGCCAGCTGGCGTCGCGCGCTCGCCGACACCGGCCTCGGCCCGCGCGGCGCGAGCCTGCAGGCGGCGCTCGGCGGCGACCGGCCATTCGAGCAGGGACTGTATGGCGTGACCGAGATGTTCGTGGACGGGTTCCTCGACCTGTACCGCGAGGGCATCCTCAGGCGCCGGGTGGAACCGGACGGCGCGCTGCTGCACGGCGCGTTCATGCTGGGCCCGCGCGCATTCTATGAGGAGCTGCGCGCCATGCCGGACGACGAGCGGGCGCTGTTCCGGATGATGCCGGTCAGCTTCACCAACGAGCTGCTCGGGCCGGACTGGGAGGTGAAAACCGCGCAGCGCCGTGACGCACGCTTCATCAACACGGCGATGATGGCGACACTCGGCGGCGCGGTCGTCTCCGACGGGCTCGCGGACGGGCGTGTCGTGAGCGGCGTCGGCGGTCAGTACAACTTCGTCGCGCAGGCGCACGAGCTGCCTGGCGGGCGCTCGCTGATCGCGGTGCGCGCCACGCGCGACAACCGCGGCAGGCTCGAGTCCAACATCCGCTTCGCCTACGGCCACACGACGATCCCGCGGCACCTGCGCGATATCGTGCTGACCGAGTACGGCGCGGCGGACCTGCGCGGGCTGAGCGACGCCGAGGTCGCGGCAGCGATGCTCGAGATCGCGGACTCGCGCTTCCAGCCGGCGCTGCTGGCCGAGGCGCAGCGCGCCGGCAAGCTGCCGGCGCGGCACCGCATCGACGATACGCATCGCGCCAACCTGCCGGAGGCGCTCGAGCGCGGGCTCGCGCCGCATCGCGCGGCGGGGCGGTTCGGCGAGTTGCCGTACGGGACCGACCTGACGGCTGAGGAGATCGCGCTCGGCCGCGCGCTGCGCCGGCTCAAGGTGCGCGCCGGGACCTGGCGCGGCAGGCTGGCGATCGCGGCGAAGCTGCTCAGGCCGCTGCCGCGCGACGCGGGTTCCTCCGCGCTGATCGCGCGCATGGGTCTCGCCGCTCCGCGCGGGCCGCGCGAGCGCCTGCTGCGCCGCGTCGTCGCCGCCGCGCTCTAGGTAAACGTGGCGATGTCGGCGAGCGGCTTGCGCGCGATGTCGGGCACCTGCGCGTCCGCAGCAGGGTAGCCGACCACCAGCAGCAGGAACGGCCGCTCGATGTCCTTGGGCCGGCCGAGGATCTCGTTCAGGAACTTCATCGGGCTCGGCGTGTGGGTCAGCGACACGAGCCCCGCGTGGTGCACGGCCGCGAGCAGCAGCCCGGTCGCGAGCCCGACCGACTCGTCGGTGTAGTAATGCTTGCGCTTCGAACCGTCCGGCAGGCGCTCGAAGCGGCGGATGAAGACCGCGATCAGCCAGGGCGCGGTCTCGAGGAAGGGCTTGTTGGCATCGGTGCCGAGCGGCGCCAGCACTTCGAGCCACTCCGGCGGCGCACGGTGATCGTAGAACTCGCGCTCCTCGGCTTCCGCGGCCGCGCGGATGCGGCGCTTGACCGCCGGATCGGACACGGCGACGAAATGCCAGGGCTGCTGGTTGGCGCCGGAGGGCGCCGAGCCGGCGGCGCGCAGGCAGTCCTCGATCAGCGCGCGCGGCACCGCGCGGTCCGAGAAGTCGCGCACCGTGCGGCGCCGCTGCATCAGGTCGGCAAACGCCCGCGCCCGCGCCCGCATCTCGTCAGGCGGATATTCCACGTAGCCGGGCAGCGGAACCAGTGTCGGTTGCATGGTCGGCCCCATCAATAAATGGGACAGACACTTTTTCTGCACTGCCAAAAAAGTGTCTGTCCCATTTATCTGGCGAGGCGCTCGGCCTGGCGGCGCAGCGCGGCGCCGAACTTGGCGTGGTCGTAGAACTCGCCGAGCGCGGCGAGGTCGGGGGCGCGGCGTTGCAGGCTTTCGGCGCTCACCTCGATCGGCAGGTCGCAGGCGATGGTCGTCAGCCGGCGCGCGAAGAACGCCGCGTCGCGATGCTCGCGCAGCCTCGCCGGCAGCTTGGCCGCGCCGCGGATCGGCAGCGCCGGCACGCGCGCGAGCCCGTCGTAGATCTCCTCGAGCGAGGCGAACTCGCGCAGCAGCGCCGCCGCGGTCTTCGGGCCGACGCCCGGCACGCCGGGGATGTTGTCCACCGAGTCGCCGGTCAGCGCCAGGTAGTCCGCCATGCGCTCCGGCCGCACGCCGAACTGGCCCTCGATGTCGGCATAGCCGAAGCGCCGCGCGCCGGCGTAGTCCCAGTACGAGTCGCCGTCGCGGATCAGCTGCGCCAGGTCCTTGTCGCGCGTCACCAGCACCGAGTGGCGGCCGCGCTCGCGGAACCGGCTGGCGATCGTCCCGATGATGTCGTCGGCCTCGTGCGTCGGGCTGCCGAACTCGGCGATGCCGAGCAGCCGGCACAGCTGCCGGCACAGTGCGAACTGGCGCTTCAGCTCCGGCGGCGCCGGCTCGCGGTTCGCCTTGTAGGCCGGGAAGATCTCGTTGCGGAACGAGGTGGAGAGGCTCTCGTCGAAGGCGACCGCGATGTGCGCCGGCTTCGCCTCCTCCAGCAGGTCGCCGAGGAAGCGGCCGAAGCCGTACAGCGCATTGACCGGCTCGCCGTCCACGTCGGTCATCTCGATGCCCACCGAGTAGTAGGCACGGAACACGAAGAAGCTCGCGTCGACGAGGTGGACCGGCGCGCCCGCGGCGCGCTTCACTGCCGGAATCGCTGGATGCGCGCGTGCAGCGGGCTGGTGCGCGGGAAGTGCGCGAGCAGGTATTCCATCTGGTCGGCCAGCACGCGCCGGCCCTTCAGGTAGATGTACTCGGCGTAGGTCGGCGTGAACGGCACGGCGAGCAGCTGCATGCCGGCCTGCTCCGGCGTGCGCGAGGCCTTGGCGTTGTTGCAGCGCCGGCAGGCGGCGACCACGTTGTTCCAGACGTCGCGGCCGCCCTGGCAGAACGGACGCACGTGGTCGCGCGACAGCTCGCGCGCGGTGAAGCGCCCGCCGCAGTACATGCACAGGTTGGCGTCGCGGCGGAACAGCGTCTCGTTGTTGAGCGGCGGCACGTAGTCGCCGCGCAGGCTGCCCGGGTTCCCGGACGCGCCCTGGGTCGCCATCATCGAGTTGACCTCGATCACGGTCTGGCGGCCGGTGCGCGCGTTGGTGCCGCCGTGCAACTCGTACAGCCGGCTGCCGAAGGCGTAGGCGACCTGGCCGAGGCAGTGCAGGCGCACGGCTTCCTTGTAGTCGATCCATTCGAGGGGCATGCCGGACGCGTCCGTGCGCAGCACCTGCTGCGACAGCCTGAATGCCGCGCCACCCGCCCCTGCCCGTTCCTCCGCCATGCCCGTCACCGCGCCCATCCCTCGGTTCCTGCCGGTTGAATCCGTGAAACAATAAGCCACGATTGTGATATTTTCCAACGCCCCGCCGCCCGGCGGGCGGTTCCGGGGAGGGTCTGGATGCCAGTCACGATCGGCGTGCTGAAAGAAACCGTGCGGGGCGAAAACCGCGTGGCGGTCGTCCCGGAGGTCGCCGGCCGGCTGGCCGCCCTGGGGGCGCGCCTCCTGATCGAGCGCGGGGCCGGCGCCGCCGCCCGCTTCCCGGACGCCCTGTACAAGGACGCCACCCTGGCCGATTCCGCCGGCGCCGTGCTCGAGGCCGCCGACCTGCTGTTCGCGGTCCAGCCGCCCTCGCCCGAGGTCGCGGCGCGCCTGCGCCAGGGCGCGGTGCTGGCCGGATTCCTGGCCCCGCATGCCCAGCCGGCCCTGGTGCGCGCGCTCAAGGAGCGCCGGGTCACCAGCTTCGCGATGGAACTGGTGCCGCGCATCTCGCGCGCGCAGTCCATGGATGCGCTCTCCTCACAGGCCGCAGTCGCCGGTTACAAGGCCGTGCTGCTCGCCGCCGGCGCGCTCGACAAGTTCTGCCCGATGCTGACCACCGCCGCCGGCACGATCCGCCCGGCGACGGTGCTGGTGATCGGCGCCGGCGTCGCCGGACTGCAGGCGATCGCCACCGCGCGCCGGCTCGGCGCCGTGGTCGAGGCCTACGACGTGCGCTCGGCGACGCGCGAGCAGATCAAGTCGCTCGGCGCCAAGTTCGTCGAGACCGGCGTCACCGCCGAAGGAACGGGCGGATACGCGCGCGAGCTGACCGCCGAGGAGAAGGCGAAGCAGCAGGAAGTGCTGGACGGCCGCATCGCCGCCGCCGACTGCGTGATCTCGACCGCCGGCGTGCCGGGTCGCCCGGCGCCGCGCATCATCTCGAAGGCCGCGGTCGCGCGCATGAAGCCGGGCGCGGTGATCGTCGACCTGCTGGCCGAGAACGGCGGCAACTGCGAGCTGACGCGCGCCGGCGAGACCGTGGACCACGACGGCGTGCGCATCATCGGCCCGGTCAACTTGCCGGCGACCGTCGCGTACCACGCCAGCGAGATGTACGCGAAGAACCTGCTGAACTTCATCAAGCCGGCGCTCAAGGACGGGGCGCTGGCGATCGACTGGGACGACGAGGTGTTCGCGTCGTCGTGCGTCACGCACGACGGGGCGATCCGGCACGAACCCACCCGCAAGACCGTGGAGGCCGCGTAAATGGAAGGCGTGATCGCACTGTACATCGTCATGCTGGCGGCATTCGCCGGCTACGAGGTGATCGCGCGGGTGCCGGTGATCCTGCACACGCCGCTGATGTCCGGCAGCAACTTCGTGCACGGCATCGTGCTGGTCGGCGCGATGGTCGCGCTCGGCCGCGCCGACACCGTGGCCGAGCAGGTGATCGGCTTCATCGGCGTCGTGCTCGGCGCCGGCAACGCGGTCGGCGGCTACGTCGTCACCGAGCGCATGCTGCAGATGTTCAAGGCCAGCGGGCAGAAGAAGAAGGAGTCCGCCTGATGCAGGGCCTGATGCCGGATCGCGTCGCGACCCTCGCGATCGACTTCTCGTACCTGCTGGTCGCGTTCCTGTTCATCATGGGCCTGAAGGCCATGAGCTCGCCGGTCACGGCGCGCCGCGGCATCGTCGTCGCCGGCGTCGGCATGCTGATCGGCACGGTGATGAGCTTCCTGTACCCGGGCATGGGCAACTTCCCGCTGATGCTCGCGGCGATCGCGGTCGGCGGCGGGCTCGCCTGGTGGTCGGGCCGCATCGTCGCGATGACCGACATGCCGCAGATGATCGCGCTCTACAACGGCATGGGCGGCGGCGCGGCGGCGGCGATCGCGGCGGTCGAACTGCTGCGCATGGCCTCGACACCCGACGACGCGGCCGCGCACCACGGCCCGGTGGTCACGGCGCTCGCCGCGGCCGGCGCCTTCATCGGCGCGGTCAGCTTCTCCGGCTCGCTGATCGCCTTCGGCAAGCTGCAGGGCCTGATCAAGCGCAGCTTCCGCTTCCAGGGCCAGCAGTTCTTCAACCTGCTGATCACCGCGGCGACGCTCGGGCTCGGCGGCTGGATCGTGGTCTCCGGCCACCCGACGATGGAAATGGTGATCGTTTTCTTCGGCCTCGCGCTGCTGCTCGGCATCACGATGACGCTGCCGATCGGCGGCGCCGACATGCCGGTCGTGATCTCGCTGTACAACGCCTTCACCGGCCTCGCGGTCGCATTCGAGGGCTTCGTGCTCGAGAACGCGGCGATGATCATCGCCGGCATCGTGGTCGGCAGCGCCGGCACGCTGCTGACGCAGCTGATGGCCAAGGCGATGAACCGCTCGCTCGGCAACGTGCTGTTCTCCGGCTTCGGCGAGGGGCAGGCCGCCGAAGGCTCCGGCGTGACCGGCTCGCTGAAGCCGATCGAGCCTTCCGACGCCGGCGTGATGATGGCCTTCGCGCAGAAGGTGCTGGTGATCCCGGGCTACGGCATGGCGGTCGCGCAGGCGCAGCACAAGGTCTGGGAGCTGTGCCAGCTGCTGATCGACAGGGACGTGCTGGTGCGCTTCGCGATCCACCCGGTCGCCGGGCGCATGCCGGGCCATATGAATGTGCTGCTGGCCGAGGCCGGCGTGCCCTACGACCTGATCTCGGACCTGGACGAGATCAACGCCGAGTTCGAGACGGCCGACGTCGCGCTGGTGATCGGCGCGAACGACGTCGTCAACCCGGTGGCGCGCACCGACAAGGGCAGCCCGATCTACGGCATGCCGATCCTGAACGCGGACAAGGCGAAGAACGTGCTGGTCATCAAGCGCGGCCAGGGGGCGGGGTTCTCCGGCATCGAGAACCACCTGTTCTATCTCGACAACACGCGCATGGTGTACGGCGACGCGCAGAAGGTCGCGGCGGAGCTCATTCACGCCGTCAAGGCTGCCGGCTAACAGAAGGGCGGCGCGCGGCTTGGCCGGTCGGGCTGGCTCGCTCGTTCCGCCGGAACTTAGTCACTCGCTCGCCACCCGACCGTCCGGAACCGCGCGCCGCGCTCTCCCTCGCCGATAGCACTGCGGCGTGAAGCGCCGGGCGCCTCGCCAGCGCGCGCGGCCGTGGTCCGGCGGGGTCCCGAGCGAGTGACTAAGTTCCGGCGGAACGAGCGAGGGAGCCCCGACGGACCATGCAGCGCGCGCTGGCGGCTCGTCAGTCCGCCAGTTCGCGCGTCAGAAATTCCACGGTGCGGGCCCAGGCGAGAGCTGCCGCTTCGGCGTTGTAGCGCGCGGCGTTGGTGTCGTTGTGGAACGCGTGCTCGACGCCCGGGTACATGTGCAGCTCGTAACGGGCATTGGCCGCCTTCAATGCCGCCTCGAAAGCCGGCACCGCGGTGTTGATCCGCTCGTCGTTGCCGGCGTAGTTGAGCAGCAGCGGCACGCGGATCTTCGCCGCTTCCTCCGCCGCCGGCGGCATGCCGTAGAAGACCACCGCGGCGTTCAGTCCGGGCGAGTTCGCGGCGAGGCGCCCGGCCATGCCGCCGCCCCAGCAGAAGCCGACGCAGCCGACCTTGCCGTGGCCGTGCGGATGCTCCGCCGCGTGGCGCACGGCGGCGAGATAGATGCCGAGCGCGGTGTCGCGGTCGAGTTCGCCGATCCGCTTGCGCGCCTCGTCCTCGTTCGCCGGCGTTCCGCCGGAACCCGAGAGCGCATCCGGCGCGACCGCCGCGAAGCCTGCTTTCGCCAGCCGGCGCGCGACGTCCTCGATGTGCGGATTGAGGCCGCGGTTCTCGTGGATGACGACCACCGCCGCGCGCCGCGCGGGCGACTTCACCGGCCAGGCGACGTAGGCGGCGACCGGTCCCGCCGGGCCGTCGAACCGCTCGCGGCCGACCATGATCGCCGGGTCGTCCGGCGCGACGATCGCCGCGTTCGCGTAGCGGTTCTCGAGCAGCGGCAGCAATGCGGCCGCGGCGGCGGTTCCGCCGGCGATGCGCGCGAGGCGGCGCAGGAACTCGCGGCGCGGGAGGGTGCCGTGGGTGTAGGCGTCGTAGAGGTTGATGAGTTTGCGATTCATATAGGTGTGTCAGAGGGGACAGTCCACCTTTTTCCTGCGGAAAAAGGGGACAGTCCCCGCTATTCGTCCGCGTCGGGCATCAGCAGCCAGAGCAGCAGGTAGACGATGATCCCGGGGAATGCGGCGGAGAGCACCGACACGATTACGTAGGCGATGCGCACGCGATCGGCTTTCCAGCCGAGCCACTCGGCCAGGCCGCCGCACACGCCGGCGATCATGCGGTCGTGGGAACGCTTGAGCTTGGTTTCCGGCATTGCCACCCCCAGCGGGCCAGGATGATGACGATCATCCTCCCACGGAGCGGCGCCGGATGCGAGCCGGCCGCGGTCAGTCGCGGGTCGGCCGCTGCGGCGACGGCGCCGGCCGCGTCTGGCGCGGCTGCTGCTGCTGGCGGCGCTGTATCGCGTCGCGGCGCTGGTCGGGGGTCATCCGCTGCCAGCGCTCGCGCAGCGCCTTTTGCTGCTCCTCGGACAGCGACTGGAAGCGTTGGAAACTCTCGCGCAGCGCTTCCTTCTGCTCCGGCGACAGGTCGCGGAACCGCTGCCAGCGCTCGCGCAGGCGCTGCTTCTCATCCGGCGGCAGCTCGCGCCACTTGCCGAAGCGTTCCTGCGCCTTGGCGCGCTGGTCGGGCGTCATCGACAGCCAGCGCTCGGCGCCGTTGGCCATCGCCTGCTGGCGGCCGGGCGGCAGGGAGTTCCAGCCGTCCTTCTGGCCGGCGAGGATTTCCTGCTGCGCCGGGTCGAGCGATTCCCAGGCGACGCCGGGCGCAGTGTCGGTCTGCTGAGCCACCGCCGGCGCCGCACCGAGTGCGAGCCATGCCACCAGGATCCATGCCAGCTTATTCATCGTCGTCTTCCTTCGCTGCCTCTTTCTCGGCGCGCTGCAATGCCCGTTCGCCTTTGCGCGATTCCATGTAGTCGATGAATTCCTCTTCCTCTTCCGTGGTCGAGCCCAGGAACTCCAGGAACTCCGCATCCGGCTTTGCGGCCGGCGGCTCGGCTCCCGCGGCCGGCCATGCAAGCAGGCAGGCGGCCATGAAAGTCCCGCGGCGCATTCTTCAGCCCACTCCGTCCGGCGCCTGGTCGGCCGCCCAGGCGTAGAACTCCTCGTCCTCGCCGAACATGGCGAGATCCTCGCCGCCGGCGACGATGTCGAGGTCCTCGAGCGCGCTCAGCACCGGCGGCGCGGCCTGCGTGCCCTGCTCGTTGCCGACCCACAGCAGCGCGGCGACCAGTGCCGCGCCGGCCGCAGCCCCGGCCGGCAGCCAGCCCCCGGACCAGGCCGCGCGCCGGTGCCGCAGTTCCTCGAGCGCCTGCGCGCGGGCGCGCGCCAGGCGCGAACGCGTCGCGGCGTCGAGCGACGCGACGCTGTCGTCGAAGGCCGCGCGGCTCTTCCGTTCCAGTTCCTGCTTGCGATCGTTCATGTCCGTCATTCCCCCAGTACCTGTTGCAGCGCCTGCAAGGCCCGGAAGTAGTGCGTCTTGACGCTGCCCTCCGAGCATCCCATCGCCAGCGCCGTCTGCGCGACGTCGAGCCCCTCGAAATTCCTCAGCAGAAACGCCTCGCGCTGGCGGGCGCTCAGCTGCGCGAGCGTCTCTTCGATGCGCGCCAGCAGTTGCTCGCCCTCGAGCGCCTGCTCCGGCCCGCCCTCCGGGTCGGCCGCGGACTCGATCGGGTCCGGCGCCGCCTCGTCCGGCTCGCCGCGCGGCCACCAGGCCAGCACGGCGTTGCGCACTTTCTGCCGGCGCTGGCTGTCGGTGATGCGGTTGCGCAGGATCCGGTAGAACAGCGGCCGCCACTGCTCCTCCGGATGCTGCCCGTAACTGCGCACCAGGCGGATCATCGCGTCCTGCACGGCGTCCTGCGCCTCGGCGTGATCGCGCAGCGCGATGCACGCGATGCGAAAGGCGCGTTTCTCGACCCCGGCCAGGAATCGATCGAGCGCCCGGCCCTGGTCCAAAGTCTCCTCCCGTGCCGTGTCCTGCCGGCCGCAGAGCGGCATCGGCGCGGCAAGGGTAGCAGAGCGCGTCACTGGCTCCTCCTGCATCACTCCCCGACTCGAGGCCCGGCCACGGTGATATAACGTGGGCCGCGGGGCGGCCGTTGACGTCGGCCGATATGATTGCGTAACTCATTGATCAAGAAGAACTTTTGCGCGCCGATTCGCCGATCCTGTCAGTCGTTTTCGCCACGCCGCTCAGGCAGGCGCTCGATTACCTGCCGCCGGCGGGCGGCGGGCCGGCACTGCAACCCGGCATGCGCGTGCTGGCGCCGCTCGGCCGCCGCCGCGCGGTCGGCGTGGTCGTCGGCATCGCCGCCGGCAGCGCGCTGCCGCGCGCGCAACTAAAGCCGATCATCGCCGCGATCGACGAGGAGCCGCTGTGGGATCCCACCACCTTCGCGCTGCTGCTGTGGGCCGCGGACTATTACCACCACCCGCCGGGCGAGGTGCTGTTCGCGGCGATGCCGAAGCTGCTGCGTGGCGGCGCGGCCGCTCGCGCCCATGAGATTCACTGGCGGCTGTCGGCCGCCGGCCGCACGGCGCTCGCCGCGCGGCCGCGCCTCGGGTCGCGCCAGCAGGAACTGGTCGCGCTGCTCGGCAGCGACGGCGCCGCCGCCGACGCGATTGCCGCCGCCGGTTGCACGTCGGCGTTGAAACCGCTGGTCCGGCGCGGCTGGCTCGAGTCGGAAGAGCGCCCGCCGGCGCCGCCGCCGACCGGCATCGGCCGGCCGGGACCGGAACTGACGGCGGACCAGGCCGCCGCCTGCGCGGCGGTTGCCGGCGCCTTCGACCGCTTCGGCGCCTGGCTGCTGCACGGCGTCACCGGCAGCGGCAAGACCGAGGTGTACATGCGCCTGATCGAGCAGGTGCTCGCCGCCGGCCGCGGCGCGCTGGTGCTGGTGCCGGAGATCTCGCTGACGCCGCAGCTGGTCGGCCGCTTCCGCGAGCGCCTCGCCGCGCCGATCGTCGCGCTGCACTCCTCGCTCGCCGACGGCGCCCGCGCCGCAGCCTGGCGCGCGGCGGCGTCGGGCCAGGCGCCGGTCGTGATCGGCACGCGCTCGGCCGTGTTCACGCCGATGCCGGCGCTCGGCCTGGTGGTCGTCGACGAAGAGCACGACGCCTCGTACAAGCAGCAGGAAGGATTCCGCTACTCGGCCCGCGACCTCGCGGTCGCCCGCGCCCGGCGCGCCGGCATCCCGGCGGTGCTCGGCTCGGCGACGCCGTCGCTCGAGTCGCTCGCCAATGCCGCCGGCGGCCGCTACACGCGCATCGCGCTGCCGGAACGCACCGGCCGCGCCGGCAAGCCGCGGGTCGCGGTCGTGGACCTGCGCGTCAACCCGGCGCGCGATGGCCTGTCGCCGCAGGCGGCGGCGGCGATCGAACGGCACCTGGCCGCCGACGGCCAGGTGCTCGTGTTCCTGAACCGGCGCGGCTGGGCGCCGACGATGTTCTGTCCCGGCTGCGGCTGGATCGCGCCCTGCCACTCCTGCGACGCGCGGCTTACGGTGCACCTGCGGCGCGCGCGGCTCGTCTGCCACCACTGCGGCGCCGAGGAGGCGATGCCCTACGGCTGCCCGCGCTGCGGCAACGAGCTGGCGCCGGTCGGCGAAGGCACGGAGCGCGTCGAGACGGCGCTGGCGCAGCGCTTCCCGGGCGCGGCGCTGGTGCGGGTGGACCGCGACGTGATCCGCCGGCGCGAGGAGCTGGAACAGGCGCTCGCCTCGGCCGCCGGCGGCCAGGCGCGCATCCTGCTCGGCACGCAGATGCTGACCAAGGGCCACGATTTTCCCGACGTCACGCTGGTGGTCGTGCTGGCGGCCGACCAGGGGCTGTTCGGCGCCGATTTCCGCGCCAGCGAGCGGCTCGCGCAGCAGATCGTGCAGGTCGCGGGGCGCGCCGGGCGCGGCGACCGCCCCGGCGAGGTGCTGATCCAGACCGCATATCCCGAGCATCCGCTGCTGCAATGCCTGATCGCCGAGGGCTACGAAGGCTTCGCGCGGCGCGCGCTCGAGGAACGCCGCGCGGCGCGGCTGCCGCCCTGGTCGCACCTCGCGCTGCTGCGCGCGGATGCGCCGACACGCGCCGACGTGCATGCATTCCTGCGCGCGGCGCGGGATGCGGCGCCGGCCGCGCGCGGCGCCGGGCTGCGGCTGCTCGGCCCGGCGCCGGCGGCGATGGAGAAACGCGCCGGACGGCATCGCGCGCAGCTCCTGCTCGAGGCGCCGGCGCGCGCCACGCTGCAGCAATTCCTCGGTTCCTGGGTGCCCGCGGTCGCCGCGCTGGGCGCGCCGCGGTCGCTGCGCTGGTCCGTGGACGTCGATCCCGCGGAAGTTGACTGATAGACTGGCCGGCTTGAAAAACCGCATCGAACAACTCGTTTCGGCAGCGCTCGCGGCACTGCCGCCCGGCACGCTCGGCGACGCGCCGGCGACGGTGCCGGAGATCGAGCGCAGCCGCGATCCCGCGCACGGCGACTTCGCCACCAGCGTAGCGATGCGCCTCGCCAAGGCGGCGCGCGCCAACCCGCGCGCGATCGCGGCGAAGATCGTCGCCGCCCTGCCCGCCAACGAGCTGATCGCGAAGACTGAGATCGCCGGGCCCGGGTTCATCAACTTCTTCATGACGCCCGCGGCCTGGAAGGCGGAAATGGGGCGCGTGCTGGCGGAAGGCGCGGCCTATGGCCGCGGCAACGCGGGCGCGGGACGGCGCGCGATCGTCGAGTTCGTGTCCGCGAATCCGACCGGTCCGCTGCACGTCGGCCACGGCCGCCAGGCGGCATTCGGTGCCAGCGTGGCCAGCCTGCTGGAGGCCGACGGCTGGTCGGTGCACCGCGAGTACTACGTCAACGACGCCGGGCGGCAGATGGACATCCTCGCCGCCAGCGTCTGGCTGCGCTACCTCGAGCGCTGCGGCGAGACGCTCGTGTTCCCGGCCAACGGCTACCGCGGCGACTACGTGCGCCCGATCGCCGAGCGCCTGCACGCGAGCCGCGGCGACGCGCTGCGCCATCCCGCCGCCGCCGTGTTCGCGGGCCTGCCGCCGGACGAGCCGCAGGGCGGCGACAAGGACGCCTACATCGACGCGATCATCGCCCGCGCGAAGGAGCTGCTCGGCGCCGCGGACTTCCGCGCCGTGTTCGACGCCGGGCTCGCCGACATCCTCGCCGACATCCAGGGCGACCTGGCGGAGTTTGGCGTCACCTTCGACCGCTGGTACTCCGAGCAGGACCTCGGCGACGGCCGCGACGGCGGCCCGATCGACCGCGCGCTCAAGCGCCTGCGCGAGCACGGCCACGTGTTCGAGCAGGACGGCGCGACCTGGTTCCGCGCCACCGCCTTCGGCGACGAGAAGGACCGCGTCGTGGTACGCGCCAACGGGCAGAAGACCTATTTCGCCTCGGACATCGCCTATCACCTGGACAAGCGCGAGCGCGGCTTCGAGCTGCTGGTCACGATCCTCGGCGCCGACCACCACGGCTACGTCGCGCGCGTGCGCGCCGGCCTCGAGGCGATGGGCGAGCCGGGCGAGTCGCTGCAGGTGCCGATGGTGCAGTTCGTCAGCCTGTTCCGCGGCGGCGAGAAGGTGCCGATGGGAAAGCGCGAGGCGCAGTTCGTGACGCTGCGCGACCTGCGCCGCGAGGTCGGCAACGACGCCGCGCGGTTCATCTTCGTCTCGCGCTCCAACGACCAGCCGCTCGACTTCGACCTCGAGCTGGTGAAGAAGCAGAGCAACGACAACCCGGTGTACTACGTGCAGTACGCGCATGCGCGCATCGCCAGCGTGCTGAAGCAGGCCGCCGAGCGCGGCCTGCCGTTCGACCAGGCCGCGGGTGCGGCCGCCCTCGACCGGCTGGACGATGCGGCGGAGCTGGCACTGATGCGCGAGGTCTCGCGCTGGCCCGAGGTCGTGCGCCTGGCGGCGGAGACGCGCGCGCCGCACATCGTCGTCCATTACCTGCGCGAGCTGGCCGGCTCGTTCCATGCCTGCTATGCGTCGCTGCCGTTCATCGTCGACGACGCGACCGTGCGCAATGCGCGGCTCGCGCTGATCGCGGCGGCACGCCAGGTGCTGCAGAATGCGCTGGGCTTGCTCGGCGCGACCGCGCCGGAGACCATGTAATGGTGTCGCGGGACTACAAACGCAGCAAGGCGCGCCGGGAATCGTTCTCCGGCTGGACCGGCCTGTTCATCGGCCTGGTGGCGGGCCTCGCCGTCGGCCTCGCGCTCTATTTCTTCGACCCGCGCACGCCGGCGCCGGCGACGCCGTCGGAGGCAGTGCCCGCCTCGACGCAGGAGTCGGCCGGCGGCGACAACGCTGAGCAGTTCGACTACTACGAGATGCTGAAGAACTACGAGGTGGTCGTGCCGGAGCGCGAGGCGGCCGTCACGCGCGACGTTCCCGCGCCGACGGTCCAGCGCGCCGGCGCCTACGTGCTGCAGGTCGGCTCCTACCGGAAGTTCGAGGAAGCCGACCGCGTGCGCGCGCAGCTGGCGCTGCAGGGCATCGAGTCGAAGGTGCAGCGCGTATCGGTGGACAACGACACCTGGCACCGCGTGCGGGTCGGGCCGATCACCGACCTTCCCGAACTGAACCGCGTGCGGGACCGCTTGCGCGAAGCCGAAATGGACGTTCTCGTCATCCGCGTCGGCGATTAAATGGGACAGACACTATTAGTGCACTGCACTAATAGTGTCTGTCCCATTTTCAGAGGGGACAGTCCCCTAATCTTCCGTGATCTGGCGGAAATCGACGCCCAGCGACCGCAGCTTGCGGTAGAGGTGTGTGCGCTCCATGCCGACGCGCTTGGCGAGCAGCCCGACCTTGCCGTTGCACAGCATCAGCTGCTGCAGCAAGTAGGCGCGCTCGAACTGCTCGCGCGCCTCGCGCAGCGGCAGCGCCAGCAGGTCCTGCTTGACCAGCGGCTCGTCCGGCGGCTGCTGGGTCACGAGCTGCTGCTCGATCTCGTCGAGGCCGATCTCCTCGGGACCGCCGATGATCAGCACGCGCTGCACCAGGTTGCGCAGCTCGCCGACGTTGCCCGGCCACGGGTAGTTCCGCAGCCGGTTCTGCGCCGCGACCGAGAACTTGCGGAACGGCATGCCCTCCTCGTCCACCAGCCGGTCCACGTAATGGCGCAGCAGGTCCGGCACGTCCTCCGCGTACTCGCGCAGCGGCGGGATGCGGATCGAGATCACCTCGAGGTGCGCGAGCAGGTCGCGGCGCAGTCCGCCGGACGGGTTGTCGTGCCCGGGCGAGGCGCCGGCGATCAGCCGGAAGTCGAAGCGGCGGCGCATGCCGGCGCCCTCCGGTTCCCAGCCCGACTGCTCGAGGTCCGCCAGCAGCACGCGCTGCGCCGCCGGCCCCAGGTCCTCGATGCCGCCGAGGAACAGCGTGCCGCCGGCGGCCTGCTCGTACAGGCCCGGCTGCGACTTGCCGTCGACGACCGCGCCGCGCAGTTTCGGCGCCGCATCCGTTTCGTCGAGGCTCGCGCAGGCGGCGGCGACGAACGCGCCGGCCGAGCGCGGCCCGAGCGAGTGCATGTAGCGCGCGAAGGCCTCGCGCCCGGTGCCGGGCTCGCCGATCAGCAGGACCGGCGCATCGTGCCCCGCGACCTGCTGCACCTGCTCGCGCAGCTTCTGCATCAGCCGGCTCTTGCCGACCGGCGTCACCAGCGTCGGGATCAGCGTGCGCTGCGCCTGGCGCTTGCGGCGCCCCGCCTCGAGCCCGCGCTCGACGGTGCGCAGCAGCTTGGCGATCGACAGCGGCTTCTCGACGAAGTCGAAGGCGCCGAGCCGGGTTGCCTCGACCGCGGTCTCGACCGTGCCGTGGCCGGACAGCATCACCACCGGGCAGCGCAGCGCGTGCTTCTCCGACCACTCGCGCAGCAGCGTGATGCCGTCCATGTCCGGCATCCAGATGTCGAGCAGCACGAGGTCGGGCTCCTGGCGCGCGCAGGCGCGCTTGGCGGCGGCGGCATCGGCTGCGGCCTCGACCTCGTAGCCCTCCTCCGCGAGGATCTCGCTCAGCAGACCGCGGATGTCGGCCTCGTCGTCGACGACGAGAATTCTCGGCGAACTCATGCTTTCTCTCTCCTGGCCTCGACGCGCCGCGCCTCGCGCGGCGCCGCCGGCAACGTGATGCGGATGCGCGCGCCGCCCTGCGGCGCGTTGTCGACCTCGACCTGGCCGCCGTGCTCCTCGACGATGCGGCGCACGATCGCGAGCCCGAGGCCCGTGCCCTTGGGCTTGGTGGTGACGTAGGGGTCGAAGGCCTGTTCCATCAGGCCGCCCTGGAATCCCGGCCCGTTGTCGATGACGGTCAGCACGATCTGGTCGCCCATGCGTTTCGTCTCGATCATGATGACAGGATCGGAGCGGCCGTCGAGCGCCTCGACCGAATTGGTCAGCAGGTTGTTCAGCAGCTGGCGGATGCGGCCCGGATCGGCCTCGAGCGACGCGGCCTTCGGGTCGAGCGACAGGCCGAAAGCCACGCGCGGGTCCTGGGCGTGGTAGAGGTCGGACACCTGGCGGATCAGCGCCGCGAGGTCGAGCTCGCTGATGTGCATCTCCGGCGCCTTGGCGTACTCCGAGAATGCCGCGACCATCTGCTTCATCGCCTCGACCTGCTGGACGATCGTGTGCGTCGCGCGGTCAAGGAGCTCGGCCTCGGCAGGCTGCAGCACGCGCATCAGCTTGCGGCGCACGCGCTCGGCCGACAGCTGGATCGGCGTCAGCGGGTTCCTGATCTCGTGCGCGAGGCGGCGCGCGACCTCGCCCCAGGCGGCCTGGCGCTGGGCCTGCAGCAGCTGCGTCACCTCGTCGAACACGATCACCAGGCCGCCGGCGCCGCCTGCCTCGCCGGGCAGCGCGGTCGAGGCGCACACCAGCTCGCGGCGGCCGGCGTCGCTGCGCAGCGTGACCTGCTCGCGCCATTCCGTCTCGCCGGCCTCGACGTGCCGCTGCATCGCCGCGTGCAGCTGCCCGAGCAGCGGGTGCTCCGCGGCGAGTTCGGCGAGCGGCCGGCCCGCGGCCGTCGCCAGGTCCACGCCGAGGATGTGGCCGGCCGCCTGGTTGGCGACGCGCACGCGCAGGTCCGGCTCGAGCGAGATCACGCCGCTGGTCAGCCGCGCGAGGATCGCCTCGAGCGCCGCCCGCTCGGCCTCGACCTCGGCGCGGCTGCGCTCGGTCTCTTCGCGCGCGCGCGCCAGTTTCTTGGTCATGTCGTTGAAGGACGTCACGAGGTAGCCGATCTCGTCGTGCGACGGGCGCGACAGGCGCGTGTCGAAGTCGCCCTTGGCGACCGCGCGCGTGCCGGCGATCAGGTCCTGCACCGGCCGCACCAGGCGCTCGGAGAAATACAGGGCGCCGTACATCGCCGCCAGCACCGCCATCAGCAGCACCAGCGACAGCGTCAGCACGAAGAAAGCCTTCAGCGGCTCGCGCTGGTAGGTGAGCCGGCCGTACTCCTGGTAGGCATCCTGCACCGTCCGTGCCAGGTCGGCGAGGCGCTGCGGCACCGGGTAGGTCGCGAACAGCAGCCGCGCCGGCTGCAGCCGCGGGCCGGGGGCGACCTGCGTCGCGGCGCGGATCCGGTAGCCGCCGTTGGCGGCGGGCTCCAGGCTGACGAAGGGCTGGCCCTGGCGCAGCTGCAGGCGCAGTTCCTCCGGCGGCACCGCCGGCATCCCGTGCGCCATGCCGGCGCGGCTGTAGCCCTCGAGCTGGCCGCCGGCGCTGGTCACGATCAGCTCGTCGGCGCCCGCGCGCCGCAGCTCCTGGTCGAGCGCCGCGTACAGCGAGCCGCCGGCCAGGCCGCCGATGCGGTCGGCGATGCCGCCGGTGCGGTCGAGGTACTCGCGCATGCGCAGGTCGAGCGCCGCGCGCGACAGGCCGACGGCGTCCGACAGGCCCTGGCGGATCTCGGCGTGGAACCAGCTGTCGATGCCGCGCACCAGGAACAGCACCGAGAAGGTGAACACCAGCAAGAGCGGCGCGACCGCGAGCCCGCCGAACATCAATATGGTGCGGCCGCGCAGCCGCGAGCCCGGCACGTGCCGCCGCCAGTCGCGGATGAAGTCGTACAGCCGGCCGCCGATCAGCACCAGCAGCACCACGACCCCGGCGATGTTGATCAGCAGGATCCAGGCCGACAGCTGGCCGTAGCGCTGCGAGCCCTCGGCCGTGACCGCGAGCAGCCCGAGCGCCGCGACCCAGATGACGATGCCGACGCCGACCGCGATCGGGAGCCAGCGCCGCGTCATGGCCGCACCTTCCAGGCGTACCAGTCGGTGCTGCGCGACCAGCTCTTCCAGAACAGCAGCAGCTTGATCGCCGCCGGCAGCTCGCCGATCTCGACGGTCGCGCGCACGCGCATGTTGAAGCGGCTGTCGGTGGGCAGGGTCTCGGTGTCGGCGAACCCGTCGATGGTGACGCGGCCGAGCGCCGCGAGCGCCTCGTCCTGCGACGCGTGGCTGGCCTGCTCGCCGGTCGCGACGTCGGTGACGACGTAGCGCTCGGCGATCGCGTCGTAGGCCAGTTGCCACTGGCGCGTCAGCGCGACGACGGTCTCGTTCGGCAGGAAGCGCCGGGCGATGCTCGCCTCGGTCTCGAGCGCGAGGATCAGCGGCACGCCCTCGTCGAACGCCTGCTGCGCCGCCTTGGAGAGTGCGACGTCGAGCCGCACGTCGAGCTGCCAGGCATCGTCCTTCAGCTCGACGTAGGCGTTGCGGACCTCGAAGCGGCCGTCATCGGCGGCGTGCGCGCCCATCGCCGCCGCCGCGCAGGCCAGCGCCGCGCAGCAGACCAGCCAGGGATGTCGCCACCGCATCGCTTGCACGCCGGTTCCTCAGGCCCGCTTCTCGAGGCAGGCGTAATAGAAGCCATCGGCGTCGGCTGCCCCGCTCGGGAGGGCGCAACCAGGCCCCGCGTCCTGCACCGGCGGCGCGCCGGGCAGCAAAAGCCTAGCAGATTCGGTCACATCCGCCGCCTGAGGTTCGCCGGCGAGGAACGCACGCACCACGCCGGCGTTTTCGGCCGCCAGCACCGAGCAGCTTGAGTAGACCAGCCGACCGCCCGGCGCGAGCAGCGCGAAGCAGGCCTGCAGCAGCGCGGTTTGCTGCGCCGCAAAGCGCGGGATGTCGTCGGCGCGGCGCAGGAGCTTGATGTCGGGGTGGCGGCGGATCACGCCGGTGCCGGAGCACGGCACGTCGAGCAGGATGCGATCGAACGGGCGGCCGTCCCACCAGGCGCCCGGGTCCGCCGCGTCGCCGACCACGATCCTGGCCGCGAGGCCGAGGCGCGCGAGATTCGCCTCGATGCGCTGCGCGCGCCCCGCATCAAGGTCGAGGGCGACGAGTTCCGCCAGCCCCGGCGCCAGCTCGAGCACATGACAGGCCTTGCCGCCGGGCGCGGCGCAGGCGTCCAGCACGTGCATGCCGGCGCGCGCGTCGAGGAAGAACGGCGCGAGCTGCGCCGCGGCATCCTGCACCGACGCGTCGCCGTCGGCGAATCCCGGCAGCGAGCCGACGTCCACCGGCGAGGCGAGGCGGAGCGCCTGCGGGGCGAAGTCGCAGGGCGACGACTCGAGGCCGGCCGCCGCCAGCCGCTCGCGGTAGGCGTCGCGCGTGCCGCGCGCAGCGTTGACGCGCAGCCACATGGGCGGCTCGGCATTGCCGGCGGCGCAGACCTGCTGCCAGTGCGCCGGCCAGTCGCGCTCGAATGCGTCGACCAGCCACTCGGGATGGGCGTGACGCGCCGCCCGCCCGCGGTGCGCCGCGGCCAGCAGCGCCGCCTGCTCGCGCTGGAAGCGGCGCAGCAGCGCGTTGACCAGGCCGGCGGCGCGCGCATGGCCGAGCGCGCGCGCCGCTTCGACCGTCTCCGAGACCGCGGCGTGCGCGGGCGTGGCGCCGTGCGCGAGCTGGTACAGGCCGACCAGCGCGAGGGCGCGGACTTCGCGGTCGAGCCGGGCGCCGGGGCGATCGAGGAGCAGCGCCAGCAGCGCCTCGAGCTCGTAGAACCAGCGCACGGTGCCGAAAGCGAGCGACTGCACGGCGGGACGGGCGGCGGCATCCGGCGCGAGATCCGCGAGCGCCGCGTCCAGGCGCCGGCCGCCCGCCGCCACCGCGACCACCGCGCGGGCCGCCGTGGCGCGGATCGCGGCTGCGGCGCGCGTGCTCAGGTCAGCACCCGGCCCACGAGCTGGCGCGCATTGGCGAGTTCGATTGCGCTGACGACACGGCGGCCCGGGAGCTGCACGCGCCGCAGCGCCAGCGCCTGCTCGCCGGTCATGACGACGATGCCGTCGGCGCCGGCGCGCAGGATGGTGCCCGGCACGTCGCCGGACTCGCCGGCGACGACTTCGGCTTCATGAATGCGCAGCTGCGCACCGTCGAGCGAGGTCTCGGCGACCGGCCAGGGGTTCAGCGCGCGGACTTTCCGTGCCAGCACGACTGCGGGCTCGCGCCAGTCGAGGCGCGCCTCGGCCTTCGCGAGCTTCGGCGCGAGCGTCGCCAGCGCCGGGTCCTGCGGCTCGAACACGGCCTCGCCCGCGGCCAGGCGGTCGAGCGCCGCGACGATCAGCGCCGCGCCGGCTTCCGCGAGGCGTGCCTGCAGTTCGCCGGCCGATTCGCGCGGCGCGACCGGCACTTCGCGCCGCAGCATCACCGGCCCGGTGTCGAGCCCCGCCTCCATGCGCATGACGCAGACGCCGGTCACCGCGTCGCCGGCCAGGATCGCGCGCGCGACCGGCGCGGCGCCGCGCCAGCGCGGCAGCAGCGAGGCGTGGATGTTGAGGCAGCCGCGCGGCGGCACCGCGAGGATCTCCGGCGGCAGCAGCAGCCCGTAGGCGACGACCACCATCACGTCCGGCGCATGGGCGGCGAGCGTCGCCGCGGCGGCGGCGGCGCGCAGCGTCGCCGGCTGCTCGACCGGCAACCCGAGCGCGAGCGCGCGCTCCTTGACCGGGCTCGCGGTGAGGCGCCGCCCGCGCCCGGCCGGCCGGTCCGGCTGCGTATAAATGACTGCGAGGCGGTGGCGCGACGCGGCGATCGCGTCGAGCGCGGGCACGGCGAAGTCGGGGGTTCCGGCGAAGGCGACCGCCAGGCTCCGGTCCATGGCGGCGGCGCCGCTCAGATCGCGGGTGCGCGGGCGGGCTCGCGCGCCCCGCCTGCTGCGCGCAGCCGCTTCTCTTTCTCGATCTTCTTGCGCACGCGCTGCCGCTTCATCTCCGACAGGTAGTCCACGAACAGCTTGCCGTCGAGATGGTCGATCTCGTGCTGCACGCAGATCGCGAGCAGGCCCTCCAGGTCCTCCTCGAAGGGCTTGCCGTCGCGGCCGAGCGCGCGCACGCGGATGCGCTCCGCCCGCGGCACGTCGTCGTAGTAGCCCGGCACCGACAGGCAGCCCTCCTGCGATGTCGTCGCGCCGTCCTTCGACAGGATCTCGGGGTTCACGAACACGCGCGGCTCCCGGCGCGACTCCGACACGTCCGCGACCAGCAGGCGCCGGTGCACGTCCACCTGGGTGGCGGCGAGGCCGATGCCGTTCGCCGCGTACATGGTCTCCAGCATGTCGTCGATCAGTTCACGCAATGGGGCGTCCACGGCCGCGACCGGGGCGGCCCTGGTGCGCAGCCGGGGGTCCGGATACTCCAGTATTGTGAGGCGCGTCATGGGAGCGGGGCCGTGGGTGCGTATCTCTGACCGGGGAATGCTGCTAAAGTTCGTCGAAGCATGGACTTACGTCGGAATCCGCATGTTGGGAAGTATACGGCCGTTCGGCCCGTCCCGGCAGTAAGGGAGCACTTCGCATGGCACCTTTCCTGAAGTTCCGGTCCCAGAGCCCCCTCCGCGGCCTGGCGGTCGCCGCCGCCGCCGCATTCGCCATCGCCATCGCCGCGCCCGCGGGCGTCGCGGTCGGCCAGTCGCAGGGCATCGACCGCGCGGTCATCCCGATGGCGCCCGATGCGCCGGCGCGCTACGTCGTGCAGCCCGGCGACACGCTGTGGGACATCTCGGCGAAATTCCTCACCGATCCCTGGTACTGGCCGGAGATCTGGCACATCAACCCGCAGGTCGCGAACCCGCACCTCATCTATCCTGGCGACGAGCTGGCGCTCACCTGGGTGGACGGCAAGCCGCAGGTCACGCTGGCCACCAGCGGCGCCACCCGCCTGTCGCCGCGCGTGCGCGTCAACCCGCTGACCGACGCAGTGCGCGCGATCCCGTACGACCGCGTCGCGGCCTTCATGTCGCGGCCGAGCGTGCTCTCGACCGAGCAGGTCAAGGGCGCGCCCTACGTCGCCTATGGCCGCGACGACCGCCTGGCCTCCGCCGTCGGCAACGACATCTACGTGCGCCGGCTGTCCAATTCGAAGGTCGGCAACCGCTACAGCATCTATCACCTCGCCGACGAGCTGAAGGACCCGGACGACGGCGACGTGCTCGGCTACCAGGGCGTCTACACGGGCGAGGCCGACGTCAAGCGGCTCGGCGACCCGTCCACGCTGCTGGTCGTCGACTCGGCGCGCGAGACGCTCGAGGGCGACATCCTGCTGCCGGTCGCGGGCGACGCGAAGATGGATTTCATCCCGCGCCCGCCGGCGAAGAAGATCGACGGCAAGGTCATGTCGGTGATCGACGACCGCACGGTGGTCGCGCAGCACGACATCATCATCATCAACCGCGGCGCCCGCGACGGGCTCGAGCCCGGCCATGTGCTGACGATCTGGCAGGCCGGCGAGCAGGTGCGCGACACGACCGACCACGCGGTCAGCCGCACGATGGAGACGCCCGAGGAGCGCATGGGCGTGTTCATGGTGTTCAAGACCTACGACCGGCTCAGCTACGGGCTGGCGCTGGAGTCGGAGCGCGAAATCGAGATCGGCGACACGGTCCGGACTCCCTGATCGCTCGCTGCACCGCCTGACCCGAAGACGCCGGCCCGCAAGGCCGGCGTTTTCCGTTCAGAGGCCCGGACACTGGGAGGCAGGCCGCGCTCGCACGTTGGCTGGGACCCCTGCTCGCTCGCTCCGCCGGAACTTTAGTCGCTCGCTCGCAGGGTCCCAGCCTGCGTGCTTGCGCGGCCTGCTACGCAGCATTCGGCGCGCAAGCGGAGCGCGGGATCCTCGCGAGTGAGCGACTAAAGTTCCGGCGGAGCGAACGAGCGATGGATCCCACGCGAACGCTCGCGCGCCGAATGCTGAGCCCACTGCCGTGCCTACCCTGCGGGCTGGTAATCTGCGCGCGATGACCGAGTACCCGACGTTCGTGAGCCACCTGGAGTGCAGCGCCACCGGCCAGCGCTACGCGCCGGATGTGCTGCACGGGTTGTCGGAGGCCGGCAAGCCGCTGCTGGTGCGCTACGACCTCGCGGGCGCGAGACGCGCGCTGACGCGCGACGCGCTCGCCGCCCGCGCCGACGGCGGGTTCTGGCGCTATCGCGAACTGCTGCCGGTGCGCAGGAGCGCCGACGTCGTGGCGCTCGGCGAGGTGACGACGCCGCTGGTCGCGCTCGAGGCGCTCGCCGTGCGCCACGGCGCGCGCGCGCCCCTGGTCAAGGACGAGGGCCGGCTGCCGACCGGCTCGTTCAAGGCGCGCGGGCTCGCGCTTGCGGTCGCGATGGCGAAGGAACTGGGCGTCACGCGCCTGGCCATGCCGACCAACGGCAACGCGGGCGCGGCGCTCGCCGCCTACGCGACCCGCGCCGGCATCGAGAGCTTCGTGTTCTGCCCGGCGGACACGCCGGAGATCAACGTGCGCGAGATCGCGCTCGCCGGCGCCAAGGTCACGCTGGTGGACGGCCTGATCAACGACTGCGGCCGGCGCGTTGCCGAGGGCCGCGACAGCATGGGCTGGTTCGACGTCTCGACACTCAAGGAGCCGTACCGCATCGAGGGCAAGAAGACCATGGGCTACGAGCTCGCCGAACAGCTCGGCTGGGAGCTGCCCGACGTCATCTTCTACCCGACCGGCGGCGGCACCGGGCTGATCGGCATGTGGAAGGCCTTCGACGAGCTCGAGGCGCTCGGCTGGATCGGCGGCAAGCGCCCGCGCATGGTGGCGGTGCAGGCCGCCGGCTGCGCGCCGATCGTGCGCGCCTTCGAGCAGGGCGCGGAGCACGCGGAGCCCTGGCGCGACGCGCACACCTTCGCGGCCGGCATCCGCGTGCCGGCGGCGATCGGCGATTTCCTGATCCTGCGGGCCGTGCGCGCGAGCGGCGGCTTCGCGATCGCGGTGGACGACGCCGCGATCGCCGAGGCGCTCGCCGAGGTCGCGCGCAGCGACGGCCTGCTGCTGTGCCCGGAGGGCGCGGCGACCGTCGCCGCCTGGCGGGCGGCGCTCGCGGCCGGCCGGGTCTCGCCGGACGAATCGGCCGTCCTGTTCAACTGCGCGAGCGGGCTGAAATACCCCCTGCCCGCCCCTTAAGCCGCCCCGCAGCGCCGCAAATCTGGGTTTTCAGCCCCTTTTTCGGCGCCATGGCGGGCCGCGGCGCCGGGCAGGATCGGCGGATGACGAGCGACCCGCACCCGGACGACACGGCCGGCTGGCTGCGGCTCCTGCGCGGCCCCGGGCATCCGGACCGGGCCGGCATCGAGCGCGACCTGCGCTGGCTCGAGGGGCCGGGGCGCCTGCTCCTGACCCGCGCCGACCCGCGCTATCCGCCGCAGCTCGCCACCGTGCGGGGCTGCCCGCCGGCGCTGTTCGTGCAGGGAGATCCCGCGGCGCTTGCGCGCATCCAGGTCGCGATCGTCGGTAGCCGCGCCGCGACCGCTGCCGGGCGCGAAACGGCCCACGAGTTCGCGGCCCGGCTGGCGGCCGCCGGCCTGGTGATCACCAGCGGGCTCGCGCTCGGCATCGACGCGGCGGCGCACCGTGGCGCGCTCGCCGCCGGCGGCGCGACCATCGCCGTCTGCGGCACCGGCCTCGACTGCGTCTATCCGCGCGCGCACGCGGCGCTCGCCGCCGGCATCGCGGCGCAGGGCGCGCTGGTGTCGGAGTTCCCGACCGGCACGCGCCCGCACGCGCACAACTTCCCGCAGCGCAACCGGCTGCTGTCCGGGCTCGCGCGCGGCGTGCTGGTGATCGAGGCCGCCGCGCGCTCCGGGTCGCTGATCACCGCGCGGCATGCCGGCGACCAGGGGCGCGAGGTCATGGCGCTGCCGGGATCGATACATAACGTCCTGGCGCGCGGCTGCCATCGCCTGATCAAGGACGGCGCCGCGCTCATCGAGAACGTGGACGACGTGCTCGAAACGCTCGGCCTGCCGATGCCCGCAGCGCGCGCGAATTGCGGCGCAAAAGCCGATGCCGCGGCCGAATCGCCGGCCGGCCGGTTGGACAGCGGCGCGGAAATACTGTTGAATGCGCTCGGTTTCGGGCCGACGGACCTCGACCGACTGATTGCAAGAACGGGCCTGGCGGCCGCGGCCGTCATCTCGCAGCTGCAACTGCTCGAGCTCGAAGGCCGGGTCGAGACGCTGGCCGGCGGGCGTTACAGCCGGACATCACCGAGGCGAGCCAGATGAAGGACAGCGTGCTCGACATCCTGATCCACCTGTTCGAGAACTTCCTGGATGCCGAGGACGACTCCACGCCGGACCGCGAGGCGCTCAAGCAGGAGCTCGAGCAGGCCGGCTACCCGGAGGCCGACATCGAGCGCGCGCTGGTGTGGCTCGAGAGCCTGGCGACCGACCCGGACCGTGCGCTCTCCGAGGGCACGGCGCGCGCGGTGCGCGTGTTCAGCGGCTCGGAGCAGGTCCGGCTCGACACCGACGTGCGCGGCTACCTGCTGCACCTCGAGAACCTCGGCATCCTGTCCGCGGCGCAGCGCGAGGTCGTCATCGACCGGCTGCTGGCGCTGGAGGCGGACGACATCGACATCGAGCAGCTGAAGTGGGTGGTCCTGATGGTGCTGTTCAGCCAGCCCGGCCAGGAAAACGCCTACCAGCGCATGGAAGACCTGGTGTTCGACGAGCGTCGGGACGCGATGCACTGAACACCCATCGCCCGCTTCGGCCAGGGAGCCGCGGCCGGGCCCGCGGCTTTGGCGTCTCTGGGGACAACAGGAATTCACGGACGGAATGAGCGCAAACCTGGTCATCGTCGAATCGCCGGCCAAGGCGAAAACGATCAAGAAATACCTCGGCAATGACTTTGAGGTATTGGCCTCGTATGGCCACGTCCGCGACCTGATCGAGAAGGAAGGCGCGGTCAATCCCGAGCGCGACTTCGAGATGCGCTACCAGCTGATCGAGAAGAACCGCCCGAAGATCGACGCGATCCAGCGGGCGATGAAGAAGGCGGATGCGCTCTACCTCGCGACCGACCCGGACCGCGAGGGCGAGGCCATCTCCTGGCACCTGTCGGAGATCCTGCGCGAGCACGGCGCGCTCGACGGCAAGGACCTGAAGCGCGTGCGCTTCTACGAGATCACCAAGAACGCGGTGCGCGAGGCCGTGGCGCAGGCCGAGTCCGGCCTCAACGACAACCTGGTCAATGCCTACAAGGCGCGGCGCGCGCTCGACTACCTGGTCGGCTTCAACCTGTCGCCCCTGCTCTGGAAAAAGATCAAGCCGGGGCTGTCCGCCGGGCGCGTGCAGAGCGTCGCGCTCAGGCTGATCTGCGAGCGCGAGGACGAGATCTCGCGCTTCATCCGCCAGGAATACTGGACCGTGGAAGCGGACGCCGCGCAGGACAAGTCGCGCTTCCCGGCGCGCCTGACCGAGTACCGCGGCGGCAAGGTCGAGGCCGACACGCAGAAGTCCCGGTTCACGATCACCAGCGAGGCGCAGGCGCGCGAGGTCGAGCGCACGATCGTCGCCGCGGCCGGCGGCGTGCTGACGGTCGAGAGCGTCGAGCGCCGGCCGAAGCGGCGCAACCCGCCGCCGCCGTTCACGACCTCGACGCTGCAGCAGGAGGCGGCGCGCAAGCTCGGGTTCACCGCGCGGCGCACGATGCAGAACGCGCAGCGGCTGTACGAGTCCGGCCACATCACCTACATGCGCACCGACTCGGTGTCGTTGTCGAAGGACGCGGTCACCGAGATCCGCGACACGATCAAGGCCACGTTCGGCGACAAGGCGCTGTCGGACGGGATCAACGAGTACAAGACCAAGTCGAAGAACGCGCAGGAGGCGCACGAGGCGATCCGCCCGACCGTCGCCGCCGAGACGCCGCAGAAGGCGGAACAGGACCTGCACGACGAGGACCAGCGCCGCCTCTATGCGCTGATCTGGAAGCGCGCGGTCGCCTGCCAGATGGCGCCGGCGGTGTTCGACACCGTGGCGGTGGACCTGGTCGCAGGCCAGGGCGGCGCCACCGGCGACGCGCGCCACGTGTTCCGCGCCAACGGCCAGACGCTGCTGGAGCCGGGATTCCTGGCCGCGTACCACGAGGACCACGACGAGGACGAGACCGACGTCGAGAGCGAGGACGAGCAGCGCCTGCCCACGCTTGAGCCGGGCCAGCGCGTCGCGCTCGAGCAGCTGCGCCCCGAGCAGCACTTCACGCAGCCGCCGCCGCGCTACACCGAGGCCTCGCTGGTCAAGTCGCTCGAGAGCCACGGCATCGGCCGGCCCTCGACCTACGCGTCCATCATCGAGACGCTGCGCTACCGCCGCTACGTCGAGATGAGCGGCCGCGCGTTCATCCCGACCGACATCGGCAAGATCGTCAGCAAGTTCCTGGTCAAGTACCTCGGCACCTACGTGGACTACGGCTTCACCGCGCAGATGGAGGACGTGCTCGACGAGATCAGCAACGGCGAGAAGGAGTGGCACCTCGAGCTGGGCCGCTTCTGGAAGCCGTTCACCGAGCGCGTGCAGCACATCGGCAAGGCGGTCAGCCGCGAGGAAGTGGCGGAATCGCGCGAAGTCGGGCGCGACCCGGTCAGCGGCAAGCCGATCGCCGTGCGCATGGGCCAATACGGCCCGTTCGTGCAGCAGGGCACGCGCGACGACCCGGACAAGCCGCGCTTCGCCAGCCTGCTGCCGGGCCAGCGCATGGACGACGTCACGCTCGAGGATGCGCTGAAGCTGCTGTCCCTGCCGCGCGACCTCGGCCACGCGCCCGACGGCACGCCGATCAGCGTCGGCCGCGGCCAGTACGGGCCGTACGTGAAGTTCGGGGCGAAGTACGCGTCGATCAAGGAAGACGACCCGTTCACGCTAGAGCTGCCGCGGGCGCTCGAGATCGTCGAGGCCAAGCTCGCCGCCGACCGCGAGCGCACGATCAGGGACTTCCCCGAGCACGGGATCCAGATCCTGAAGGGGCGCTACGGCCCCTACGTGACCGACAGGAAGCGCAATGCGAAGGCGCCGAAGGACCGCGACCCGGCGTCGCTGACGCTGGAGGAATGCCAGGCGCTGCTGGCCGCGGCGCCGGAGCGCGGCGGCGGCCGCTTCGGGCGGCGCAAGGCGAAGGCTGCGGCACCCGCGGCGGCGGCGCCGGCCGCGCCGAAGCCCGCGGCGAAGCGCACGCGGGCGAAACCGAAAGCCGCGGCCGCGGATGCGCCGGCCGCGCCGGCCGCCGCGAAGAAGCCGAAGAAGAAGCCCGCGCCGCGCGCTGCCAGGAACAAGGGCCGCGCCGCCGGGGAGTGAGCGATGAGCAACCGCGTCGCCGTGCGCGCCTGGCTGACCGGGCTGCAGCAGAAGCTCTGCGAGGCGATCGCGCGCGCTGACGGCATGGCCGGCTTCAGCATCGACCGCTGGACGCGCGCCGAGGGCGGCGGCGGCGACACCCGCGTGATCAAGCAAGGCGGGCTGATCGAACAGGGCGGCATCAACTTCTCCGAGGTCGCCGGCCGCCAGCTCCCCGCCTCCGCGACCCACGACCGGCCGGCGCTGGCCGGCGCGCCGTTCACGGCGATGGGCGTGTCGCTGGTGCTGCACCCGAACAATCCCTACGTGCCGACCACGCACATGAACCTGCGCTACTTCGAGGCCGGCGCCGGCGACGCGCCGCAGGCCTGGTGGTTCGGCGGCGGCTTCGACCTGACGCCCTACTACCCGAACCACGAGGACGTGCTGAACTGGCACCGCGCCGCCCGCGCCGCCTGCGCTGCGTCCGGCGAGGGCAGCTACGAGCGCTACAAGGCCTGGTGCGACCGCTATTTCTACCTGCCGCATCGCGGCGAGACGCGCGGCGTCGGCGGGCTGTTCTTCGACGACCTGCAGGAGCCGGGCTTCGACGCCTGCTTCGCCTTCGCGCAAGGCGTCGGCGACGCGTTCCTGCGCGCCTGGCTGCCGATCGCCGAGCGCCGGCGGCACACGCCGTTCGGCGAGCGCGAACGCGAGTTCCAGCTCTACCGGCGCGGGCGCTACGTCGAGTTCAACCTGATCCACGACCGCGGCACGCTGTTCGGCCTGCAGACCGGCGGGCGCACCGAGTCGATCCTGATGTCGCTGCCGCCGAAGGCGCGCTGGGAATACGGCTGGAAGGCGCCGCCGGGCTCGCCGGAGGAAGACCTGCAGCGCGACTACCTGCGGCCGCGCGACTGGCTCGGCGAAGCCGGCGAATAATGAGATACCGCCACGCCTGCCACGCCGGCAACTTCGCCGACGTGATGAAGCACGTCGCGCTGGCCGCGGCGCTGACGCGCCTGACGGAGAAGCCGCGGCCGCTGTTCCTGCTCGACACCCACGCCGGTCGCGGCCGCTACGACCTGCAGTCCGCCGACGGCGCCGCCGAAGCGGCGCGCGGCATCCTCGCGCTCGCGGCACAGCGCCTGCCGGCGGATACGCCGGCCTGCGTCAGCCGCTATCTCGAGCTGGTGCGCGGCTGCAACCCGGGCGCCGACGGGGCGCCGCGCTGGTATCCCGGCTCGCCGCTGATCGCGGCGCTGCTACTGCGGCCGCAGGACCGCATTGCGCTGTGCGAGCTGACGCCGACCGAGGCCGGGCTGCTGCGCCAGGAGTTCCACGGCGACGCGCGCGTCGGCGTGCATTGCCGCGACGGCTTCGAGGCGCTCGGTGCGCTGCTGCCGCCGGCCGAGAAACGCGGGCTGGCGCTGATCGACCCTCCTTACGAGGAGCAGGAGGCGGACCTCACGCGCGTCGCCGACGCGCTGGTCGCAGCCGCGCAGCGCTGGCCCCAGGGCGTGCTGATGGCCTGGTACCCGATCAAGATCGGCGCGGTCGCGGCGCGCCTGCACCGTCGCCTGCTCGACGCCGGCCTGCGCCGCGTGCTGGTCGCCGAGCTGTGCATCCATCCCGACGACTCGCGCGCCGGCCTCAATGGCTCCGGGCTGGTGACGGTCAACCCGCCCTTCGAGCTGGACCGCGACCTGCGCGCGGCGCTGCCGCTGCTGCATGCCGTGCTGTCCCCGGACGGCGCCGGGCGCACGCGCGTCGCACAGATCGCGGGCGAATAAAAAAGGCGGCAACCGGTCGCCCGGCCGCCGCCCGTCGGCGCGGATTGCCGCGCCTCAAGCCGCCTGGATCAGGCCTTCGGCTTTTCCTCTTCCTTCTTGTCGCCGCCGCACTTGCCTTCGCCGCACTTGCCTTCGCCCTTCTTGTCGGCGCCGCACTTGCCCTCTCCACACTTGCCTTCGCCGCACTTGCCTTCGCCCTTCTTGTCGGCGCCGCACTTGCCCTCGCCACACTTGCCTTCGCCGCACTTGCCCTCGCCTTTCTTGTCGGCGCCGCACTTGCCCTCGCCACACTTGCCCTCCGCGGGCTTCTCGT
>CAYXUJ010000008.1:0-3346 GCA_964468395.1 uncultured Steroidobacteraceae bacterium | reverse complement strand
TTCTTGTCGGCGCCGCACTTGCCCTCGCCACACTTGCCCTCCGCGGGCTTCTCGTCGCCGGCGGCCAGCATGTAGCCCGCGCCGAGCGCGTTGACGGCGTAGGAACTGGCCTGGGCAACGCCTGCGGCCGCGATGGAAGTCGCCAGCGCTGCGCCGATGGCCAGTGCGACGGGCTTTCTCAGGACTCGATTCGACATGGATGGATCTCCTTGCATTGACAAACTGGTGCCGGGACTCACACGCCCCAGTCCACCGCCTCGAACACTTTCTGCGCGACGCCGTCCAGGTCCTCGATCCCCTGGCCGACGACGGCGATGCTGCCGCGCGGCGCCGGCAGCGCCACGCCCGTGAGACCCTGGCCGTCGATGCGCTCCGGCCCGTCGAGCTCGCGATGCCGCAGCAGCAGCACGGTGACCGTGCCCTCGGGCATGCGCACGACCAGGTGCGGCACGACGCGCCCTTCGTGCAGGCAGCGGGCCGCGAAGGTCACGTCGCCGAGGCCCGGGCGCAGGCGCGTGCCGTCCGGGTCGAGCACGCCCGCGAGCGCGCCCGGCGCGATCGGGACCGTGCCCGCGGTCGCGCCCGGTTCGTGCATGACGTGGTCGATCACCTCGCGCGCCAGCGACTCGCGCGGCGCGCCGGTCAGGAGCAGCAGCCCGACCGCGAGCCCGCCGACCAGGCTGGCCGCGATCGCCAGCAGGCGCGGCGGCGCCATCGCCAGGCCGCGCCGCTTCGGCGCGGCCGGCCGGCGCAGGCGCGCGGCGTCGAAGGCGAGCGCGCGGCCGATCAGCGAATCCATGGCGCGCAGCTCATCCTGGTAACGGGAGCAGGCCGGGCACTCGCGCCGGTGGGCGTCGAACTGCGGGCCCTCGACCGACGGGTCGGCCCCGGCCTGGCGGCGGAACTCGAGGCAATTGATCATGAGGCCGCCTCCGGCGCCAGGCCGAGCTCGTGGCGCAGGCGCGCGCGCGCGCGGAACAGCCGCGTCAGCACCGCGCCCTGCTGCAGCCCCATCATGTCGGCGATTTCCTGCGTCGAATAACCCATCATCACCTGCAGCACCAGCGGTTCCCGGTATTCCTCGTCGAGCCGGAACAGCGCCTGGCGCATCGCCGCGAGCTGCTCGTCGTCCTCGGCCGCCAGCACCTCCGCCTCGGCCGCCACCAGCGCGTCGAGGTCGGAGACCTCGAGCCGCTTGCGCTCGAAACTGCGCGCGAACTCGCGGCGCACGATCGTCAGCAGCCAGGACTTCGCCTTGGCCTCGTCGGCCAGCGCGCCGTAGGACTTCCAGGCCCGCAGCATCGCTTCCTGCACCACGTCCTCCGCCAGCTGCCGGTCCCGACCGAGCCAGAACGCGAATCGCAGCAGGTCCGGCCGCAGGTCCTCGCACAGGGCCCCGAAACGCTGACGCCGGTCCGTTTCTCCGTCCGCGCGGTTCATGTATAAAGACCGGCCATAGTCGCTGGTTATTTCGGGCCCCGGAAAGGCGACTGTAACGCAGGAAAAGCCGGGTCAGGAGCCTCATGGGCCAGCGTACAGGCGGAAGCTACCCGAATACGCGCCTGCGGCGAATGCGTCGTGACGCCTTTTCGCGACGCCTGGCGCGTGAAACCCGCCTGACCGCCGACGACCTGGTCCAGCCGCTGTTCGTGGTCGAGGGCAGCCGCCGGCGCGAACCGGTGGCCTCGATGCCCGGCATCGAGCGCCTGTCGGTCGACCTGCTGGTCGCCGAGGGCGAGCGGCTCGCGGGCCTCGGCATCCCGGCCATCGCCCTGTTCCCGGTGCCGGACGCCGGCGCCAAGAGCGAGGACGGCCGCGAGGCCTGGAACCCCGAGGGCCTGGTGCAGCGCGCCGTGCGCGCGCTCAAGAAGAAAGTGCCGCCGCTCGGCGTCATCACCGACGTCGCGCTCGACCCGTACACGACCCACGGCCAGGACGGGCTGATCGACCAGAACGGCTACGTGCTGAACGACGCCACGATCGCGGCGCTGGTGCGGCAGGCCTGCTCGCAGGCCGAGGCCGGCGCCGACGTCGTCGCGCCGTCGGACATGATGGACGGGCGGATCGGCGCGATCCGCGCAGCGCTCGAGCAGGGCGGCCATCACAACACGCGCATCCTCGCCTACTCCGCCAAGTACGCCTCGGCTTTCTACGGACCGTTCCGCGACGCGGTCGGTTCCGCCGCCGCGCTCGGCAAGGCCGACAAGGCCACCTACCAGATGGACCCGGCCAACAGCGACGAGGCGCTGCGCGAGGTCGGGCTCGACATCGACGAAGGCGCGGACATCGTCATGATCAAGCCCGGCATGCCTTATCTCGACATCGTGCGGCGCGTGAAGGAGACCTTCGGCGTGCCGACCTTCGTCTACCAGGTCAGCGGCGAGTACGCGATGCTCGCCGCCGCCGCCGGCAACGGCTGGCTCGACGAGCGCGCGGCAGTGCTGGAGAGCCTCGGCTGCATCCGCCGCGCCGGCGCCGACGGTATCCTCACTTACTACGCCGGCCGCGCCGCGGCCTGGCTGCGGGAGTCCTGAGGCATGTCGGTGCAGACCGGTCCCGGGCGATTCGTGCTGTTCGGCCACCCGGTCAGCCACAGCTGGTCGCCGTTCATCCACGGCCTGTTTGCGCGCCAGTTCGACCACGTCGTGGACTACAAGCTGCGCGACGTGCCGGCGGAGGAGTTCCGCCACGCAGTGATCAACTTCTTCGTCGAGGGCGGCGGCGGCGCCAACGTCACGCTGCCGCACAAGCCGGCCGCCGCCGAGATCGTCAACGACCTGTCGGCGCGCGCCGAACGGGCGCGGGCCGTCAACACCATCATCCGCCGCAGCGCCACCGAGCTGTATGGCGAGAACACCGACGGCATTGGCCTGGTCACCGACCTCGTGCGCAACCTCGGCATCACGCTGAACGGCGCGCGACTGCTGATCCTCGGCGCCGGCGGCGCGGTGCGCGGCGTGCTGGCGCCGCTGCTAGAGCAGGAGCCGCGCGAGATCCGCATCGCCAACCGCACGCCCGAGCGCGCGGAGCGCCTGCGCGAGGAATTCTCCGACCTCGGCGAACTGTCGGCGTCGAGCTTCGACGAGGTGGACGACCGCCCCTGGGACGTGATCGTCAACGCGACGGCGGCGAGCCTCGCCGGCGACGTGCCGGCGCTGCCGCCGAACGCGGTCGGCCCGGACACGGTCTGCTACGACATGGCCTACGGCCGCAGCGACACGGCCTTCATGCGCTGGGCGACGGAGCGCGGCTCGACGCGCGCCTACAAGGGCTGGGGCATGCTGGTCGAGCAGGCGGCCGAGTCCTACCTGCTGTGGCACGGCGTGCGGCCGGCGACCCGGTCGGT
>CAYXUJ010000007.1:0-53885 GCA_964468395.1 uncultured Steroidobacteraceae bacterium | reverse complement strand
GCTATCGCTGGGGCGTGGAACGCAAGCGCGCGATGCTCGCCTGGGAACACGCGGCGGCGATCATTGCTTGAAGGGGACGCACCCCTTTCTGTCAGTGAAGGGGTGCGTCCCCTTCGGAATCAGGCGGCGGAAGTCTCGTCGGAAGCCGGCGGCTCGTCGGCATCGCCGGCAGCGCGCGGCTTGCGCGGCGGCACCATCATCGCGAGCATGTTTTCCTGCACGCGATTCCACATCTCGAGGTTCTGGCGCGTCAGCTCGGCCATCGCGTTCATCGGCGGCGGCGTCGAGGACAGCATCTTCGAGATCTGCTGCTGGACGTTTTCCTGCTGGCGCATGAACGCCGCGACGCTCTGCTCGAGGTAGCCCGCCATGAAGTCCTGCATCGGGCCGCCGTAGTAGCGGATGATGGATTCGAGCAGCTGGGTGGTCAGGATCGGCTTGCCGAACTGCTCCTGTTCGGAAATCACCTGCAGCAGGATGAGCCGGGTGATGTCCTCGCCGGACTTGTCCTCGACCACGCGGATCTTCTCGCCCCGGACGATCAGGTCGCGGATGTCCTCGAGGGTCACGTGCTTGCTGATCGACGCGTCGTAAAGCCGCCGGTTGGCGTACTTCTTGATCAGGCGTTCCTTGGTCATGGCCAAAGTCTACCGGATCATGCCGCAGTGCGTTAACGCACTGCGGTAAAACGGTTTTTCAGCGCGCCGGGCGAAAAAAAAGGACGGCGACCCGAAGGTGCGCCGTCCCGAGGGGGGAGGGTCGGAATCCGGTCAGGCGGCCTTCTTGGCGACCTTGGCGGACTCGGAAACGGTCTCGTCGAGCCACTTGCTCATCTCGGCCTGGTGCTCCGAAGAGAGCTTGATCAGGTCCTGCGAGCGCTGCGTGGCGCGCTCGGCGAACTGCGTCGACAGCTCGATCTGGCGCGAGGTCAGCTCGTTGAAATCACGGGCCTTGCCGGCCAGCGCCAGCTGCTGCAGCGAGAACTCGAGCACTTCGCCGGCAAACGCATACTGCTGCCGCGCGATACGCTCGAAGCCCGCGAGCGACAGCTCGTTGAACTTGACGGCCGGGGCGAACGCCTTCTTGCTGGCGTCGACGAAAGCGTTGAAATCGAAAGTCGGGTTGGTCATTTCTGGCATCCTTCAAAAGACGGGGTCCACATGGCGATGGCGGCATTCTAGCGGCAAACGTGTTGCAGTGCAACAAACGTTATGACAAGCAAGACGCCCGACATCATGAAGAATATAAATCCTTATGAATCAATATAGTAGAAAACCAGTGCGGTCCAGGCGCCGGGCCCTGTTCGACGGCCTGGCTTTTGCAGCGCACAGCCGCTGACCCGCGCCCTCAACCGATGCCGGACACACCCAATCCCTGGCCCTGGGCTGCCGCCTGGCAGGAAGCCGAGCGGCAGCTGCGCCAGCAAGCCAGCACCGCAGCGCCTACCGGGATGGAAGCCCTGCAGCGATTGCTGGACTACGGCGGGGATTACGCCGGGTTTGCGCGCGAGGCCTGGCGGCTGCTCGATCCCGGACGCGCGCCGGGCGAAGCAATCATGGACCAGTACCGGCGACTGTTCATGCCGATGGCCGGCTTCGCCGCCGCAACGCCTGAGAACGCCGCGCCCGCCGCCGCGCTGCGCTGGCAGGCCGCAACCCAACGCCTGTCGCAGCAGGCCGCGGCGATCGCGGCCGACGCCTGCCGGCGCCTCACTGCGGCGCTAGCCGACGACGGCCCGGACGCGCCGCCGATCACCAGCCTGCGGCAGCTGCACGACCTGTGGGTCGAATGCGGCGAGGCTGCCTATGCGGAGGCAGCCCACGGCGAGGAGTTCGCAGCGGCCCAGGCCGAGTGGCTGGCCGCCGCCGTCGAACTGCATTGCCGCGGGCGGGGGGCCGCGCGATGACGCGGCTCGCGATCGACCCGGTGAGCGCGGCCGCCGAGATGACGGCGTTCAGCAGTCGCTTCGCGGCGGCGGCCGCACAGATCGCCGCGTTCGACCTGCGCGACGAGGGCTGCACGCCGCGCGATGCCGTGCTGCGCACCGGCCAGACCGTGCTGTGGCGCTACCGGCCGGCGGCGCCGCAGCCGCAGCTGCCGCCGCTCGTCATCTGCTATGCGCTGGTGAACCGGCCCTACATGCTGGACCTGCAGCCCGACCGCTCGTTGATCCGCGGCCTGCTGGCGCGCGGCCTCGAGGTCTACCTGGTCGACTGGGGGCGGCCGCAAGCCGCCGACCGCGAACGCTCGCTTGACGACTACGTCAACGGCGACCTCGGCGCCTGCATCGATCACGTGCGCGCCGCGCGCAATGTGGATGCGGTCAACCTGCTCGGCGTCTGCCAGGGCGGCACGCTGTCGCTGTGCCACGCGGCCCTGCATCCGGCCCGCGTGCGCAACCTGGTGACGATGGTGACGCCGGTGGATTTCCACACGCCCGAGAACCTGCTGTCGAAATGGGCGCAGAAACTCGATGGCGAGCGCATGGCCGCGGCCCTCGGCAACATCCCCGGCGCGCTGCTGAACGCCGCGTTCGTGGCGCTGATGCCGCTCAGGCTCACCGCACAGAAATACGCGGGCCTGGCCGACCTGGCCGGCGACCGCGAGGCGCTCGAGAATTTCCTGCGCATGGAGCGCTGGATCCACGACAGCCCCGACCAGGCCGGGCGGGCCTTCGCGCAATTCTTGCGCTGGTTCTTCCAGGAGAACCGGCTGGTCCGCGGCGGGCTCGAGATCGGCGGCCGCGCGGTCGAGCCGGGCCGCATCGCCTGCCCGCTGCTCAACGTCTACGCGACGCAGGACCACCTGGTGCCGCCGTCCGCGTCGCGGCCCCTTGCGCAGCTGACCGCCAGCCGCGATTACACGGAGCACGCGTTCGAGGGCGGCCACATCGGCATCTACGTGAGCCGGCGGGCCCGGGAGCTGCCGCGGACGATCGCGGACTGGCTAGAGCGGCGCTGACCCGTCGCGGGTAAACTCCGGATTCCCATGACCCTGACATTCCGCCAACCGTGCCCGTACGCATTGCCTGCAGCAATCGGGCTGCTGGCGCTCGCCGCGGGCTGCGCCGACGACGTCGCCGGCGCCGGCGGCGCCGCGCCGGCGGCGCGCGTCGTGGCCGCCGTCGTCGAGCCGGTGCAGTGGCGCGACACGATCGAAGCCCTCGGCACGACGCGGGCCAACGAGTCGGTGACCATCACCGCGAAGGTCAGCGAGATCGTGCGCAAGGTGACGTTCGAGAGCGGCGACGTGGTCGAGGCCGGCGACGTGCTGGTGGACCTGTCGAGCGGCGCGCAGCTCGCCGGGCTCGAGGAGGCGCGGGCGGCCTACGAGGAAGCGGAACGGCAGCTGAGGCGCCAGCAGGAACTGGCGGCGCGCCAGCTGGTGTCGGCGAGCCAGATCGACACGCAGCGCGCCGCGCGCGACGCAGCGCAGGCGCGCATGAACGTCGTGCGCGCGACGCTCGCCGACCGCGTGATCACCGCGCCGTTCGCCGGCATCCTCGGGCTGCGGCAGGTGAGCCCCGGGTCGCTGGTAACCCCGGGCACGCCGATCGCGACGCTCGACGACATCTCGGTCATCAAGCTCGATTTCTCCGTGCCCGAGCGCTTCCTCGCGGTGCTGGCGCGCGGGCAGGAGATCGCGGCGCACAGCGAGACCTACCCGGGCCGCGCCTTTGCCGGCCGGGTGACGAGCGTGGACGCGCGCGTGGACCCGGTCACGCGCTCGGTGGCGGTGCGCGCGGAGGTTCCCAATCCCGACCGGCTGCTGCGCCCGGGCATGCTGATGTCGGTGCAGCTGTTCCGCGAGCCGCGGCAGACGCTGGTCGTGCCCGAGATCGCGGTGCTGCAGGTCGGCATGGAATCGTTCGTGTACCGGATCACGCCCGAACAGACGGCCGAGCGCGTGCCGGTCACGCTCGGCGCGCGCCGCAAGGGCGAGGTCGAGATCACCGCCGGCCTCGCCGCCGGTGACCGCATCGTCAGCGAGGGCGCGGTGAAGCTGCGCGACGGCGCCCGCGTCAGCGCCGCCGACGACGCATGATCCTGTCCGACCTGTCGATCCGCAGGCCGGTCTTCGCGACCGTCATGAGCCTGCTGCTGGTCGTGCTCGGCGTGATCGCCTACACGCGCCTCACGCTGCGCGAGCTGCCGGCGATCGACCCGCCGATCGTGTCCGTGGACGTGAATTATCCAGGTGCGTCCGCGGCGGTGGTCGAGACGCGCATCACCCAGGTGCTGGAGGATTCCCTGTCCGGCATCGAGGGCGTGGAGACGATCGAGTCGCGCAGCCGCAACGGCGAGGGCAGCATCAGCATCGAGTTCTCGCTGTCGCGCGACATCGAGGCGGCGGCCAACGACGTGCGCGACGCGGTCAGCCGCGTGCTCGACCGCCTGCCGCCGGAAGCGGACCCGCCGGAGATCGAGAAGGCCGAGTCGGACGCCGAAGTCGTGATCTGGCTCAACATGCGCTCGAGCCGCATGGACACGCTGGAGCTCACCGACTTCGCGCACCGCTACGTGGTGGACCGGCTGTCGGCGCTCGACGGCGTGGCGCGGGTGCGGGTCGGCGGCGAGCAGCGCTACGCGATGCGCGTCTGGCTCGACAGCTCGGCGCTGGCGGCGCGCGGCCTGACGGTCGCCGAGGTGCAGGCGGCGCTGCAGCGCGAGAACATCGAGCTGCCGGCCGGCTCGATCGAGTCGCGCGACCGGGACTTCACGCTGCGCGTGCAGCGCAGCTATCGCGACCCCGCGGATTTCGCCAAGATGACCCTCGCCAAGGGCGAGGGCGGCTACCTGGTGCGGCTCGGCGACGTCGCCCGCGTCGAGCGCGGTTCCGAGGAGCGCCGCGCGTACTACCGCAGCAACGGCGAGCCGAACATCGGCCTGGGCGTGGTCAAGACCTCGACCGCGAACAGCCTGGACGTCGCGCGCGCGGCGCGCCGGGTCGCCGACGAGATCCAGGCGACGCTGCCCGAGGGCACGCGCATCTTCGTCGCCTACGACAGCACCGTGTTCATCGGCGCGGCGATCGAGCGCGTGTTCCTGACGCTGTTCGAGGCGATCCTGCTGGTGATCGCGGTGATCTACCTGTTCCTCGGCAGCGCGCGCTCGGCGGTGATCCCCGCGGTCACGATCCCGGTCTGCCTGGTCACCGCGTTCGCCGCGTTGTGGGCATTCGGCTTCACGATCAACCTGCTGACGCTGCTCGCGGTCGTGCTGTGCATCGGCCTGGTGGTGGACGACGCGATCGTCGTGGTCGAGAACATCCAGCGCCGCGCCGACCTCGGCGAGCCGCCGCTGGTCGCGGCGCGGCGCGGCACGGCGCAGGTCGCCTTCGCGGTGTTCGCGACGACCGTCGTGCTGGTGGCGGTGTTCCTGCCGGTCGGATTCATGGAGGGCAATACCGGCCGGCTGTTCCGCGAGCTGTCGGTGGCGCTGGCGAGCGCGGTCGCGATCTCCTGCTTCGTCGCGCTGACGCTGACGCCGATGATGTCCTCCAAGCTGGTGCGGGCGCACCGCGAGCCGCGCGGGCTCAATGCCTGGATCCACCGGCAGCTCGGCCGGCTGGCGGAGGGTTACCGCAGCCAGGTCGCGCGCACGATCGGCCGGCCGGCCCTGTTCGGTGCGGTGCTGGCAGCCAGCGCGATCCTGAGCTTCGTGCTGTTCCAGGTCGTGCCCAGGGAGCTGGCGCCGGAGGAGGACCGCGGCGCGTTCTTCATCATGTTCGAGGGGCCGGAGGGCGCGGGCTACGATTACACGGTCAGCCAGATGCAAAAGGTCGAGGCGCTGGTGGCCACGAAGATCGGCGACGACCGGCCGATCCAGCGCATCAACACGCGCGTGCCGGGCGGCTTCGGCGCGAGCGAGGAGATGCACACCGGGCAGGCGATCGTGTTCCTGCAGGACTGGGACCAGCGCGACGTGACGACCGCCGAGGTCATCTCCCAGCTGCGCGCCGAGCTGGCGACGATCCCGACGATCCGCGCCTTCCCGCGCACGCGCGGCGGGCTGGTGCGCAGCAGCGGCCAGGCCTTCCAGGTCGTGCTGGGCGGGCCCGATTATGCCGAGCTCGCCGGCTGGCGCGACCGCATGCTGGAACGGATGGCGGAGAACCCGGGGCTGCAGGACGCGGATTCGGACTACAAGGCCACGCGCCCGCAGCTGCGCATCGAGATCAATTTCGAGCGCGCGGCCGACCTCGGCGTCTCGACCGCGGAGATCGGCACGACGCTCGAGACGATGATGGGCTCGCGCCGCGTCACGACCTTCGTCGAGGACGGCGAGGAGTACGACGTCGTGCTGCAGGCGCAGGCGGACGACCGCGCCTCGCCGGCCAGCCTCGAGAACCTCTATGTCCGCTCCGCGCGCAGCGGCGAGCTGGTGCCGCTGTCGAGCCTGGTCACGCTGACCGAGATCGCCGAGCCCGGCAGCCTCAACCGCTTCAACCGCCTGCGCGCGATCACGCTGAGCGCCAACCTGGCGCCGGGCTACACGCTCGGCGAGGCGCTCGACTGGATGCAACGCACGGCGGCGGCGGAGCTGCCGGAGATTGCGCAGCTCGACTTCAAGGGCCAGTCGCGGGAGTACCAGAAAGCGGGCGGCGCGGTCCTGTTCACCTTCGCCATGGCGCTTTTGATCGTCTACCTGGTGCTGGCCGCGCAGTTCGAGAGCTTCATCCACCCGTTCGTGATCATGCTGACCGTGCCGCTCGCGGTGCTGGGGGCGCTGGTCGGCCTGTGGATCTCCGGCGGCACGCTCAACCTGTTCAGCCAGATCGGCATCGTCATGCTGGTCGGGCTGGCGGCCAAGAACGGCATCCTGATCGTGGACTTCGCCAACAAGCTGCGCGACGAGGGCCAGAGCGTCGAGCGCGCGATCGTCGAGGCGGCCGCCGTGCGGCTGCGGCCGATCCTGATGACCTCGATCGCCACGATCATGGGCGCGATGCCCCTGGTGCTGTCCGGCGGCCCTGGGTCTGCCAGCCGGTCGACCATCGGCGTAGTCGTGATCTTCGGCGTCGCCTTCTCGACGCTGCTCTCCCTGTACGTCGTGCCGCCGTTCTATGCGCTGCTGGCGCCGTACACGCGCTCGCCGGAGGCCCTGTCGAAGCAGCTCGAGCGGCTCGAGGTCGAGACCCCCGAGGCGGCCGGCAACGCCTGAGGACGATCCCCGGCCCGGCCCGGGCCTGCCCGGTGTCAAGCCGCATTGATCACAGCTAACATGCTGAAAATGCTTGGTTTCATGCCTGGCAAACCAGGCCGGCCGGGCCCGGGCTGGTAGAATCGCGGCTCGAAAAACAGGCCTCGCAGATCCTGCGAGGCTCCATTCAAGGGGCCCTGGAAGCTGGTCCCCGGCCGGCGCCGGGACGCGACCGGCTTGGCCCGCCGCCCCCGGCGGCAACAGGAGCGGCAGGTGGCGACGGCGAGCCCGTATCAGCAGCTCGAGCAGGAGTTCCGCAGGCTGCATGCCTTCCGCGGCGTGCTCGCGCTGCTGCGCTGGGACGCGGCCGTGACCATGCCGCGGGCCAGCGCCGACGTGCGCGGCGACCAGCTGGCGGCGCTGCAGATCGAGTGCCACTCGCTGCTGGTCGCGCCGCGCATCTCGCGGCTGCTGGACCGCGCCGATGCGAGCGCGCGCGGGCTCGAGGACTGGCAGGCCGCCAACCTGCGCGAGATGCGCCGGCTGCACGACCACGCGATCGCGACGCCGCCGTCGCTGGTGGCGCGCATGGCCAAGGCCTTTGCCCAGGCGGAGGCGCGCTGGCGCGAGGCCCGCGAAGCCAACGACTTCACCGTGCTGGTGCCGCAGCTCGAGGAGACCGTGAAGCTGGTGCGCAGCAAGGCCGAGCTGCTGGCGCAGCGCTTCACGCTCGACCCCTGGGACGCGCTCGCGGACGAGTTCACGCCGGGCCTGCTGGCCCGCGACATCGACGCGATCTTCACGCCGCTCACGCAGCGCCTGCCGGCGCTGGTCACCGAGGCGATCGAGCTGCAGGCTGCGGCGCCGGCGGCGCCGATCGAGGGCCGCTTCTCGGCCAGCCGCCAGCGCGGCCTGTGCACCGACGTCATGAAGGCGCTCGGCTTCCCGTTCGACCGCGGGCGCTTCGACGAGAGCGACCACCCGTTCACCGAGGGCGTGCCGGGCGACATCCGCGTCACCACGCGATTCGTGCTGCGCGACCCGTTCCAGGGGCTGCTCGGCGCCCTGCACGAGACCGGGCAGGCGCTGTACGACCTCGGCCTGCCCGCGGCATGGGTGGACCAGCCGGTGGGGCAGGACCGCGGCATGGCGATGGAGGAGAGCCAGTCGCTGCTGCTCGAGATGATCGTCGGCCGCAGCCGGGCCTTCGTCACCTTCCTGCGCCCGCTGCTCGAGAAGCACTATGGCGCCGCCGGGCCGGAATGGTCCGAGGAAAACCTGTACCGGCACCTCAACCGCGTGGCGCGCGGGCCGAACCGCATGGATGCCGACGAGCTGACTTACCAGACCCACATCTGGATGCGCTACGAGCTCGAGCGCCGCCTGCTGTCGGGGGAACTCGCGGTCAAGGACCTGCGCGAGGCCTGGAATGCGCTGTCGTCGGATCGCCTCGGCCTGGTGCCGGCGACCGACCTCGACGGCTGCCTGCAGGATATCCACTGGGCGATCGGCTCCTTCGGCCACTTCCCGTCATACGGGGTCGGCGCGGTGATCGCCGGCCAGCTCTGGGAGACGATCCGCGAGGAACTGCCGGGCGTCGAGGCGGAGATCGCGGCCGGGCAGTTCGGCGGCCTGTTCGGCTGGCTGCGCGAGCGCGTGCATGCGGTCGGCGCGAGCCTCGGCGTGCCGCAGCTGGTCCAGCAGGCGACCGGCCGGCCGTTGTCCGCCGCGCCGTTCCTGCGGTATCTCGAGCGCAAGTACGTCGCGGAAACCTAGAATAGGACGATGATCCCGGCCGCCGGCGAAACCTCCGCCAATTTCCGCCGCCTCGCCGCGCGCCTGCGCGGCCTGGTCGGCAAGGCGATCGCCGATTTCCGCATGATCGGCGAGGGCGACCGCGTGATGGTCTGCCTGTCGGGCGGCAAGGACTCGTACACGCTGCTCGACATGCTGCTGTCGCTGCAGCGCTCGGCGCCGGTCTCGTTCGAGCTGGCGGCGGTCAACCTCGACCAGAAGCAGCCCGGGTTCCCGGCGCGCGTGCTGCCGGACTACCTCGAGTCGCTCGGCGTGCCGTACCACGTCATCGAGCAGGACACCTACAGCGTCGTCAAGCGCGTGATCCCCGAGGGCCGCACGCAGTGCGGCCTGTGCAGCCGGCTGCGCCGCGGCGCGCTCTATCGCTTCGCGCACGAGCAGGGCTACACGCGGATCGCCCTCGGCCATCACCGCGACGACATCGTCGAGACGCTGTTCCTGAACCTGTTCCACGGCGGCCGGCTGAAGGCGATGCCGCCGAAACTGCGGTCCGACGACGGCCGCAACGTCGTGATCCGGCCGCTGTGCTACGTGCCGGAGCGCGAGATCGCGCGCTATGCGCGCGCCCGCGGCTTCCCGATCATTCCCTGCACGCTGTGCGGTTCGCAGCCGAACCTGCAGCGCGAGGCGGTCGCGCGCATGCTGGCGGACTGGGAGCGCGAGAGCCCGGGCCGCGTGGACTCGATCTTCACCGCGCTGTGCAACGTCGAGCCGTCCCATCTCGTCGATCCGGGCGCCTTCGACTTTGCCGCGCTCGAGCGCGAGCCCGTGGCCGGCGGCGGCTGAGATGGCGGACACGCCGCCGCCGCTGCCGAACAGCTACTGGGTCGAGCCGGGTCGCATCCTGGCCGGCGAATACCCGGGCGCCGGCGACGAGCAGGCGACGCTCGGGCGGCTGCGCCGTCTGCTCGATGCCGGCATCGACTGCTTCATCGACCTGACCGAGCCGGGCGAGCGCGAGTCCTACGAGGAATTCCTGCCGGGCCCCTACGCGCGCGAGCCGGTGCTTTACCTGCGCCGGCCGATACCGGATCACGGCCTGCCGGAGACCGCGGAGCAGATGCAGGAGATCCTGGACGAACTCGATGCCGCGCTCGCCGAGGGGCGCTCGGTTTACCTGCACTGCCGCGCCGGCATCGGCCGCACCAACCTGGTTGCCGGCTGCTGGTTCGCGAGCGCCGGCGAGGATGGCGACGCGGCGCTGGCACGGCTGAACGAACGCTGGCGCGCGAGTGCGCGCGCCGAGTCCTGGCCGACGGTCCCGGAGACGGATGCGCAGAGCGACTACGTGCGCGCCTGGCGCCCCCTGCGGGCGCCGCGACCAGCCATGCCCGGCGAGGCGCCGCCGGCGCCCGCAACCGAGGAGCTTGCTCCGGCCGCCGATGCGCGCGACCGGATCCGCGGCATGCTGCTCGGTCTCGCCATCGGCGACGCGCTTGGGCACGCGGCACATGGCCTGCCCGCGGGCGCCTGGTCGGACAAGACAGCGATGGCCCTGTGCCTGGCCGAGAGCCTGGTCGTGAAGCGCGGCCACGACGCCGCCGACCAGGTCGAGCGTTACCGCGCCTGGCAGCAGTCCGGCCGCTGGTCGAGCACCGGCGCCTGCGTCGGCATCAGCGCCGCGACCGCCCGCGCGCTGGCGCATGCGCAATGGTCCGGCCAGCCCTATGCCGGCTCGCACGACCCGGCGACGGCCGCCGCCGAACCGCTGGCGCGCATCGGCCCGGCCGTGGCCTGGCATCGCGCGGACCCGCGCGCAGCCATCGATGCGGCGGTCAGCGCCGCGCGCGTCACCCACCAGGCGCCGCTGACGCTCGAGGCAGTGCGCTACCTGGCCGCGCTACTCGCAGGCGCATTCGGCGGCGCCCGCAAGGAAGACCTGCTGGCGCCGGTGTTCAGCCCGTTGCCCGGCTGCTGGGATGCGGTGCCGCTGCGCGGCCGCGTGCTCGACGTCGCCGCCGGCTCCTGGCGCGGCCGCAAGCCGCGCCGGCTCGTATCCGGCCGGAATGCCGCCCCGTCCGCGCTCGAAGCCGCGCTGTGGGCCTTCGACCAGGGCCACGACCCGTGGCAGTGCATGCAGGCCGGCGCCAGCCACGGCGGCGAGGCGCAAACGGTCGCCGCCATCGTCGGCCAGCTTGCCGGCGCCTATTACGGGGCGTCGGCGCTCGCGCCGCCGCTGCGCGCGCAGGTCGCGCGGCGCGCGGAGATTGAGATGCTTGCCGATGCAATGCTGGCGCCGCCGCCGGCCGTGGAGGCAAGGGCATGAGCCCGGCGCGACGGCGCACGGCGCCACAGCGCCATGCCTGGGCGCACTACCCGGACGACCGGCTGCTCGACGTGCGCTTGTGCGACCTGGGCCTGCGCATCGAGGGCACGCCGATCGAGGCGCAGGTGCGTCGGCTGCACCGCGAGCTGGCGGCGCGCGACCTGCCGGTGCGGCCGCACTGCTGGATCGGCCTCGAATGGTTCTCGCCGGACGGGGTCCCGGGCATCGCGCTGCCGTTCTACCTGATGCACCCGCGGCTGCGCGCGCTGCACTGGCGCTTCATCGGCGAAGTCGAGGGCGGCAACAACCGCGAGCTGATGCGGATCCTGCGCCACGAGGCCGGCCACGCGGTGGACACCGCCTACCGGCTGCGCCGGCGGCGCGCGTGGCGGGAAGTCTTCGGTGCCGCCTCGCAGCGCTATCCGGAGGTCTATCGGCCGCGGCCGGGCAGCCGCCGCTACGTGCAGCACCTCGGCGGCTGGTATGCGCAGTCGCACCCGACCGAGGACTTCGCCGAGACCTTCGCGATCTGGCTGACGCCGGGATCGGACTGGCGCGAGCGCTACCGCGGCTGGCCGGCGCTGGCGAAACTGGAAAGCGTGGACTCGATGCTGTCGGAGCTGCGCGGCGTGCGCCCGCCGGTGCGCAGCCGGCGCGTCATCGAGGCGATCGGCTCGATGCGCATGACGCTCGGCCAGCACTACAGCGAGCTGCTGCGCGGCGAGCGCGCGCCCAATGCGCGGGCGCTCGACGCCGCGCTGCGGCGCCTGTTCATGACCGACGACGGCAGCCATCGCGGCAGCTCGGCGATCAGCCTGCTGCGCAAGGCGACGCCGTTCCTGCGGCGGCGGGTCGCCGCGCGGCTCGACGTGAGCGATTATCTGGTGGAGGAGGTGGTCGCGATGGTCATCGTGCGTTGCCGTTCGCTCGGCCTGCGGGTCCGCGGCAGCCGCCGCGAGGCGCTGGCGCGGGTCGAGCGCCTGATCACCCGGCAGGTGGCGCGCACCATGCGGCATTACGGGCCGCAGCTGTCCCTGTGAAAAAGCTGCGCATCCTCGTGCTGGTGCACGAGACGCTGGTGCCGCCGGAGTCGCTGCGCGGCATTTCCGAGCACGAGTCCGCCGAGTACCAGACCGAGTTCGACGTGACGAGCCGCCTGCGCCGGATGGGGCACGACGTGCGTCCGGTCGGCATCGGCGACAGCCTGACCGAGCTGCGCTCGATCATCCAGGACTGGAAGCCGCACGTGTGCTTCAACCTGCTGGAGGAATTCGGCGGCATCGTCACCTACGACCAGCACGTGGTCGCCTATCTCGAGCTGCTGCGCCAGCCCTACACCGGCTGCAACCCGCGCGGCATGATGCTGTCGCGCGACAAGGTCCTGTCCAAGCAGATCCTGACCTATCACCGCATCCCGACGCCGCAGTTCGCGGTGTTCCGGCGCGGCGCCGCGATCCGGATCGGCGCCAGGCTGCGTTACCCGCTGTTCGTCAAGTCGGCGACCGAGGACGCCTCGCTCGGCATCTCGCAGGCGTCGATCGTCGAGGACGCGACGCGCCTGAAGGAGCGCATCGAGTTCATCCACGGGCACACGCAGTCGGACGCGCTGGTCGAGGAGTACATCGAGGGGCGCGAGCTGTACGTCGGCGTGCTCGGCAACGACCGGCTGCGCACGCTGACGCCGTGGGAATTCATCTTCGGCGAGTCGCGGCCCGGCGTCGCCGCGATCGCGACGCGCAAGGCGAAGTGGGACTGGGACTACCAGGAGCGGCACGGCATCACGAGCGGCAAGGCCGAGAACCTGCCGCCCGGCCTCGCGGAGCGGCTCGACCGCCTCGCGCGCCGCATCTATCGCGCGCTGCACATGTCGGGCTACGCGCGCATGGACTTCCGCGTGCGCGAAGACGGCACGCCGTACGTGCTCGAGGCCAATGCCAACCCGAACCTGGAACTGGAAGAGGACTTCGCCTACGCGGCGCTGCACGACGGCATCAAGTATCCGCAGCTGCTGCAGCGCATCATCTCGCTCGGCATTTCCTACCGCGCCGAGTGGCGCCAGGACTAAAAATGGGACAGACACTTTTTTGGCAATGCCAAAAAAGTGTCTGTCCCATTTATTTCAGGTGGCGGTCGAGCCAGCCGAGCACCTCGGCGTGCCACTGACGGCTGTTGGCGGGCTTCGAGATCCAGTGGTTCTCGTCGGGGAAGAACAGGAACCGGCTGTCGATGCCGAGCCGCTGCAGCGCCGTGAAGGTCGCCAGGCCCTGGGAGTAGGGCACGCGATAGTCGAGTGCGCCGTGGATCACCAGCATCGGCGTCTGCCAGGCGAGCACGTGGTTTGCCGGGTTGGATTTCTCGTGCGCTGACGGGTTGTCGTGGTAGGGGCCGCCGTGGTCCCACTCCGGGAACCAGAGCTCCTCGGTCGAGTAGTACATCAGGCGGTTGTCGAACAGGCCCGCGTGGTTGACGAGGCAGCGGAACCTGTCCGGCCAGTTGCCGGCAATCCAGTTGATCATGTAGCCGCCGTAGGACGCGCCCAGCGCGCAGGCGCGGTCGCCGTCGAGCCACGGGTAGCGCTCGAGCGCGGCCGCGAGGCCTTTCTGCAGGTCCTCCAGCGGCTTCCCGCCCCAGTCGCCGCTGATCGAGTCCGTGAACGCCTGGCCGTAGCCGGTCGAACCGTGAAAGTCGATGAAGACGACGCCATAGCCTGCGCCCGCGTAGATCTGCGGGTTCCAGCGATAGCTCCAGGTGTTCGCGTAGCTCGACTGCGGGCCGCCGTGGACGATGAAGGCGATCGGGTACTGGCGGCCCGGCTCCCAGTTCCAGGGCTTCACAACGTAGCCATGGACCTCGTCGCCGCCGGCGCCGGCGAAGCGGAACTGCTCGGCAGCGCCGAAGCGGACGTCGGCGAGGCGCGCGCCATTGATGTCGGTCAGCCGGCGCGGCGCGGCGCGGCCGTCGATCAGGTACAGGTCGGCCGGCGCCTCGACGCCCTGCAGCGAGAACACGATCCGGCCCGCCGCGACGTCGAAGGCGTCCACGTACCCGGACTGCGTCAGCATGCGGCGCGAGCCGTCGGCGAGGTCGATCGCCCACAGCGGATGCTGGCCAAGATGATCGGTGACCGCGAAGACCTGGCGGCTGTCCGCCGAGAACCGGTAGGCGCCGATCGAGCGGTCCCAGTCGCCGGTCGTGAACCGGATCGCGCCGGTCGCGGCATCGCGCACGACCAGCTGGAAGCGGTCGGCCTCGAAGCCCGCCCGTTCCATCTTCAGGTGCGCCAGCAGGCGGCCGTCCGGCGAATAAGACGGCTGCGCGTCCCAGGCGGGATTGTCGGCGGTCAGGTTCACCGGCGCGGCGCTGCCGTCGGTCGGCACGCGCCAGATGTCGAAGTTCGTCGAAACCGGCTCGAGGCGCCCGCGCAGCCGCGCCGCGAACACGAGCTGCGAGCCGTCCGGGCTGAAGCGGTAGTCGGCGCGCCCGCCGAACGGCTTCGACGGCACGTCGGCGTCGAGCGCGGCTGTCAGCGGCACGGCCTGGCCCGCGGCCCGGCGCTCGCCGTCGATCGCGAGCGCGAAGAGCTGCAGGCCGCGCCCGTCCTTCCACTTGTCCCAGTGGCGCACGAACAGCCGGTCGTAGGCCTGGCCGCGCGCTTTCTCGGCCTTCTGCTCGTCGAGGCGCTTGCGCGTGCAGTCGAAATCGGCGCAGTCCGCGAACACCTCGACCGCGACCACCAGCCGGTCGCCGCGCGGCGAGACGCGGAACCCGGCCACGTCGAGCGGCAGGCGCGTGACCTGGGTCGCCTCGCCGCCGGCGATCGCGAGGTGCCAGACCTGCGGCGTGCCCGAGCGCGACGACAGGAAATAGACGCCCTTGCCGTCCGGCGCCCAGTCGGCGGCGCCGTCGTTCTCCTCGTGGCTGGTCAGGCGCCGCGGCGCCGCCTCGCGCTCGAGGTCCTGGAGCCACAGGTCGTTGCGCCCGCGGTCCGCGGCGAGGTCGGTCTCGCGCAGCGTGAACACCAGCCGGCGCCCGTCCGGCGACAGGGCCGGCTCGCTGATGCGGGCCAGCGTCGTGAGGTCGGCGGCATCGAGCCCGCGCGCCTCGGCCATGGAAACACCGGGAAGCGCCGCCATTGCGGCGGCCAGCAGCCAGCCTCGCATTGTCATCGTCTCCGCCAGGAACGTGCGGCCGATTCTAGCAGCCGCCCGCCGCGGTCCGTTGCCGGATCAGGCCGAAGACGCTGGTGTAGCCGTGCAGGAACGTGGCGCCCTGGATCGGGGCGATCTCGCCGGCGCTGAACATGCCGGCCACCGGTATGTCCGCCATGCGCCGCAGCGCGCCGGAATCGTGGCCGCCGACGCCGAACAATCCGCGCCCGCGGCCGGCGCAGGCGAACAGCAGCGCCGCAGCCGGCGGCGGGCGGCCCGCGAGCGATGCGGCGAGGCGCGAGCGGAGTTCCTGCGCAGCCGCGGCGGCGTCGCGCAGGTGGAACTGGACCACGGCATTGCGCACGACGCGCGCGCCGATCCAGAGCGCGCCGCTCTCGGGATCCAGGCCGAGGACGTTGCGCATCAGGAAGTCGCCGGCGCCCACCGCCTGCCGCGGGCCGGGCAGGGCGATGCCGATGCACAGCGCCTCGCCGAAGCGCGCACGGCCCGCATCGTCGAGCGTCGCGTACAACGCGGTCAGCAGGTCGCGCGGCCGGCGGCCGTCGAGCTCGGTGATCAGGTTGCCGTCGCAGGCCGTGACGAACAGCGGATCGCCGACCGGCCGGCAGCCCTGCGCGACCACCGGCTCGATCGTCACGTTGCCGGTCAGCGCCAGCAGCGCGCCGCCCGAACGGTGCATCTCGCCGCGCGTGAACAGGCGCGCCGCGCCCGGCTCGAGTGCGCCGCTGGCGAGGCCGCCGATCACCGTCGAGCCGGGGAATGCGCGGTCGATGCCGCGCGCGCAGGCTTCCGCGTCGAGCGTGGCCGGATCGGCCAGCAGCATGAAGCTGGCGCCGCATTCCGGCCCGAGGTCGAGTAGCCGCCACCAGTTCTCCCGCGAAGCGGAGAGCGGCGGCAGCGTCGCCTGCTCGATGTGCAGCGCGACCAGCGACGCATCGGGCAGGCGCCCGCACAGCAGCGCGAGTCCGGGCTCTTCTTCCTCTTCGCTGCCGCCGCCGATCAGCCCGCCGGCGCTGCAGCCGAACAGCAGGCCGCCGGCGAGCAGGGGGTCGAGCAGCTGCGGCAGGCGGCCGATCTGCGTGCCGAAAGCAGTGGATACGAATGCCACGACGCAGTCGGGCGGCGCGGCCGCGAAATCCCTGCGCACCTGCCCGACCGCCTCGTCCACCGCCTCATCGAGCTGCGCGGACAGGCCGATCGCGCTCGACCATTGCATCGCGGAGCCCGGATCAGGCGCCGGCACCGACTTCCTCGTGCGGCACGATGATGGTCTCCTTGCAGGACATGCGGATCCACTCCTGCAGGTGCGGATCGGACAGCATCGTGTCCTGGTAGCGCGCGGCCAGCCCGGACAGCGGCAGGCCGTAGGTGCGGATCCGCAGCACGACCGGCGCGTACATCGCGTCGGCGGCGCTGAAGTCGCCGAACAGGTAAGAACCGCGCTCGCCGTGGTCGCGCCGGCAGGCGGACCAGATCGCGTCGATGCGGCGCAGGTCCTGCTCGAGCGGCGGCGTCATCGGCACGCGCCGGCCGGTGGCGCGCGCATTCATCGGGCAGGCCGAGCGCAGCGCGCCGAAGCCCGCGTGCATCTCGGCCGCCACGGAGCGGGCGGTGGCCCGCAGCCGCGGGTCGGCAGGCCAGCCGCGGCCGCCGGCGAGCTCGGATGCGTATTCGCAGATCGCCAGCGATTCCCAGATGCGCCGCTCGCCGTCGAGCAGCACCGGCACCTGCCGGGTCGGCGACAGCTTCGGGATCTCGCTCGCGAATTCCGGCGTCTCGAAGTGATACTGCCGCGGCGTGAACTCCAGCCCGAGGTGGCGGAGCAGGATCCACGGCCGCAGCGACCAGGAACTGTAATTACAGGTGCCGTACACCAGCGTCAGCTCGCTCATGCGCGCGAGCGTGCGCGTCCGGCGTCGGCCGGTCAACCGCGGTTATTCAGGCTTGGGCTTGCGGGTCTTGATCCATTCGGACAGCTTGCGCAGGTCCTTCTTCTTCTTCCATTCCTTCTTGACCAGCATGCCGCTGTCGTACGGGTCGTAGCCCTTCTTGACGCCCTGCCGGTTCGGCTCGATGCGCTTCTGCGTGCCGTGCGAGTACTCGTTGCTGAAGGCGAGGCTCGGGTCGTCGAGCAGCCGGCGCATGACGTCCTCGCCGGTCGCGCCGCTGAATGGAACCCAGATGGCGTTGCCGAGCTCGTCGAACTCGATACGGCCATGGCCGAGCCGCTGCTGCTCGGCGTAATGCGACATTTCCTTCGCATCGCCCGAGATCTTGCGCTGCTTGTCGTCGTCGGCCATCGCTCGCCACTTGCCTGCGGGTAGTCTTTCCCCAGCAAAACGCTAGCCGACCCGCGCCAGCCAATCCGCGAAAGGCTTCACATAATCAGGTGTTACATCGGGCGCGGCGCGGCTGTATGGGCATACAGCCGCGCCCCGCCGACATTGTTAATGATGGGCTGCGGGCTTGCGGAAGCGCAGCGTGAAGCGGTCGCTCTCGCCGATCGCGGCGAATTTCTCGCGATCCGCGTCGCCGCCGCGGTACGAGGGCGGCAGCGACCAGACCCCGTTCGGGTGGTCTTTCGTATCGCGCGGGTTGGCATTGACCTCGCTCTCGCCGTCGAGCACGAAGCCGGCCCGGGTCGCAAGCTCGATCGCGTAATCCGTGCGCACGTAGCCGGACTTCGCCATCGGGTCCTGCGGCTCGTCGGCCTTGCCGCGATGCTCGACCAGGCCGAGGACGCCGCCGGGCTTCAGCGCCGCGTACATCGCCGCCAGCATCGCGTCCGCGGCGTCGCGCGACATCCAGTTGTGCAGGTTGCGGAAGGTCAGGACCATGTCCACGCTGCCGGGCGGCACGGGCACGAGCTCATCCGGGAACTGCAGCGCGGTGACGGTCACGCGGTCGTAGAGGTCGGGCCGCGCCGCCAGCTTGGCTGCATAGGCCTTCATGTTGTCCTGCACGTACTGGCTGGTGGACTTCGGGTCCCAGCTCGCCGCGATGTAGCGGCCGCGCTCGCGCAGCACCGGCGCGAGGACCTCGGTGTACCAGCCGCCGCCGCCGGGCCAGACCTCGAGCACCGCCATGTCCTGCCGCAGGCCGAAGAACGCGAGGGTCTCCTTCGGGTGGCGCCAGGCGTCGCGCGCGCGATTCGCCTCCGACCGATGGTCGCCGGCGAGCGCGCGGTCGATTGCCGCGAGCGTTGCGGCGTCGGTGCCTCCGTCCTGCGCGGACGCGGTCGCGGGCTGCTGGGCGCTGCCGGCGGCCAGCAGCGCGCCGGCGGCCAGGGTGGCGAACAGGGTGCGGGAATGACGCATGCGTGTGCTCCTTGCGGCCGCGTTCACGCGGCGCCGTCGGGTTCGAGGTAAGTGTAGCCCGCCAGCTCGGATTCGTAGAACCGCTTGAGCGCCTGGCCCTCGGCCACCGACAGGCGGCCGTCGCGCATCGCGCGCTCGCAGTCGCGCGCGAACCGCGGGTACAGCTCGCCGGTGTCGTACTGCATGTAGCCGAGCACGGTGCTGGCGGTGTCGCCCTTGACGATCTCCTCGATCCACCAGCCGTGCTCGTCGTCGAGCCGGATGTGCACGACGTGGGTGTCGCCGAACAGGTTGTGCAGGTCGCCGAGCGTCTCCTGGTAGGCGCCGACCAGGAATGCGGCGAGCAGGTAGTCCTCGCCCTCCTTCAGCTCGTGCACCTCGAGCGCGCGCTTGACGTCGCGCTGCGAGACGAAGCGGTCGATCTTGCCGTCGGAGTCGCAGGTGATGTCGGCGAGCACGGCGCTGCGCATCGGCCGCTCGTCGAGCCGGTGCAGCGGCATGATCGGGAACAGCTGGTCGATCGCCCAGCTGTCGGGCAGCGACTGGAACACCGACATGTTGCAGAAATAGATGTCGGACAGCACGGTCTCGAGGCCTTCCAGCTCCTCCGGAACGCGGCTCAGCCGCCGCGTCATGTCGCGCACCTTGGCGCAGGTCGCCCAGTACAGGCGCTCGGCCAGGCTGCGCATCTCGATGCTGAGGTAGCCGAGGCTGAACATCTGCTGCACCTGCTCGCGCGCCTGCTGCGCGTCGTGCCAGCACTCGACCAGGCGGCGCTCGCTGACCGTCGCGTGCGCCTCGAACAGGTCGGCGACCGGCTGCGGCAACCGGCCGTCGTCGACGGACTTGCGCTCCGGCACCGTGAACAGGTCGAGGCGGGCGGCGCCCAGCACGTTGAAGACCAGGACGCTGTGGTGGGCGGCGATCGCGCGGCCGGACTCGCTGATGATCACCGGGTGCGGCAGGCCGCGCGCGTTGCAGACGCTGGCGACGCGATAGACCACGTCGCTCGCGTACTCGCGCAGCGAGTAGTTTGCGGACGACTCGAAGTTGGTGCGCGAGCCGTCGTAGTCCACGCCGAGGCCGCCGCCGACGTCGATGTACTCGAGGCCGGCGCCGAGGCGGGCGAGCTCGGCGTACACCTGGGCGAGCTCGTTGACCGCGTCCTTGACGCGGCGGATGTCGTGCAGCTGCGAGCCCGGGTGGCAATGGACCAGCTTCAGGCAGTCGAGCATGCCGTGCGAACGCAGCACCTCGACCAGCTCGAGGATCTCGGTGGTGAACAGGCCGAACTTCGAGCGGTCGCCCGCCGATTCACGCCACCTGCCCGCGCCTTCGGCGGCGAGCTTGACGCGCACGCCGATCTTCGGCCGCACGTCGTACTTCTCGGCGTGGCGCAGGATGTAGCCGAGCTCGGAGAAGTTCTCGATCACCGGGATGATCGTGCGGCCAAGCTTGGTCGCGAGGATCACCGCCTCGATGTAGCTGTCGTCCTTGAAGCCGTTGCAGATGATCAGCCGGTCCGGCGCGTCCTCGGTCATCGCCATGACCGCGAGCAGCTCGGGCTTGCTGCCGCACTCGAGCCCGAAGCCGAGCTCCTGGCTGCCGCGATAGACCTCCTCGACGACCAGGCGCTGCTGGTTGACCTTGATCGGGAACACGGCCGCATAGCGGTTGCGGTAGTCGTTCTCGGCCATCGCGGCCGCGAACGCCCCGTGCAGCGAGCGCAGCCGGTCGCGCAGGATGTCGGAGAAGCGCAGCACCATCGGCGCGGTCAGGTCGCGGGCGCCGAGCTGCTGCACGACCTCGTAGACGTCGATGCCGCGCTGCTCGTCGCGCGCCGGATGGCACACGACGTGGCCCTCGGCGTTGATGCCGAAGTAGCCGCTGCCCCAGGCGCGCACGGCATAGAGCTCGCTGGAATCCTCGATGCTCCAGGAGGGCCGCGGCGTCGGCGCCGCCCGCGTCACACTTTCCAATTCCGCATTCCTGTTCGGCGGCAGTCGCGCGCGGACGATACCAGAACGGCCACTGTTGTAAATCAGCCTTCGCCGCGGGCCACCGGGCGGGCCGGGTCGCGGATCCACTCGCTCCAGGAACCGGCATAGAGCCGCGCGCCGCCGATGCCCGCGGCCTCGAGCGCGAGCAGCTGCTGGCAGGCCGTGACGCCCGAGCCGCACATGCAGATGGCGTCGCCGCCGCCGGCGCCGCCGGTCGCCTCGCGCCAGCGCGCCGCCAGGCCGGCGGGCGGCAGGAATCTTCCGCCCGGATCGAGGTTGCCGAGGTAGGGCAGGTTGATCGCGCCCGGCACGTGGCCGGCGACCGCGTCGAGCGGCTCGACCTCGCCGCGAAAGCGCTCGGCGCCGCGCACGTCCACCAGGCGGCCGCCGCGCGCGAGCGCAGCGGCAACGCCTTCGGCATCGCACAGCATCGCCGGCCGCGGCCGCGCGACGAATGTCGCCGGCGCGCGCGCCGTCGTATCGGTGGCGACCGGCAGGCCGTCGGCGGTCCAGGCGGCGAAGCCGCCGTCCAGCACGGCCACCGCGTCGTGGCCGGCGTAGCGCAGCATCCACCAGAGTCGCGCGGCATAGGCCGCGCTGCCGGCGTCGTAGCAGACCACACGGGTCCGCGCGCCCACGCCGAATCGCGACATCGTCGCCTCGAAGTCGCGCATCGCCGGCAGCGGGTGGCGCCCGGTGGCCGCGGTCACCGGCGCCGAGAGGTCGCGCTCGAGGTCGGCATGGATCGCGCCGGGTATATGCCCCGCCTGCCAGGCGCGCAGGCCCGCCGCGGGATCGGCGAGGTCGAAGCGGCAGTCCACCACCAGCCAGTCCGGGTCCGACAGGCCCGCGGCCAGTTCTGCGGTCGAGATCAGGGCGGTCTGCGCCATCGGCGGCCCCCGGTGCGGCCCATGCAACCATTGCCGGCTCCGCCGCATCTTACCCGTCATGGACGACGCGACCCACCAGCGATCCGGCCGCGACCGCGCAGCGCCGAGCCGCGCCGCCGGCTCGGGCGCGCTGGCGGTGCCCTCGAGCGAGGAACGGTCCTTCTGGCGCCGCGCGGTCGAGATCGAGCGCGCGCGCCTCGGGCGGCCGCGCCCGGCGCCGTTCCCTTTCCAGGAAGCCTGATCTAGCCCGGCTGCCCGCGCCGCACCGGCAGCCGGCCGGCCAGGCCGAGCGCGGCGAGCGTGATCGTCGTGCCGGCAAGCGCGAGCGCCATGTCCTTCTGCCCGTCCCAGATGTCGCCCTGCGTGCCAAGGTAGGCCTGGCCGAGGTCGCCGCCGAAGACGATGGCGGCGGCCCATTCGATCAGCTCGTAGATGACGGCGTGCGCGGCCATGAACAGCCACGGGAACAGCACGGCCCAGCTGCGCGGGTAGCGGCCGTAGTGCGCGAAGATCTCGACCGCGGCCGGCGCGACCAGCAGCCCGTAGAGGAAATGCACGACGCGGTCGTAGTGATTGCGGCCCTCGAGCTCGATGCCGGCCAGCATGCGCAGCCAGTCGTCGTACGGCACGAGCGAGTAGGTGTAGTGGGAACCGACGGCGTGGAACACGAAGAACACGAACAGGCAGGTGTAGGCGAAGTCGCTGAAGCGCAGCCGGCGGGCGGTGAGGACGAACAGCGGGATCGCGACCAGCACGATCGCGTTCTCCAGCAGCCAGTCCTGGCGGAACACCGGATCGATCGCGAGCGCGCCCCAGATCACCGCGTAGACGGCGAGCAGGACCAGCGGATAGCGCCACTTTGCCATGGTTTTACGGTACATTCTGCGCCCTTGCCTCCTACGATAATGGAATTCCGCACATCATGAGCGAGCACCCGATCCACACGCATTTTCCCGGCCGGCTGATCTTCATCGGGTTCGGCAGCATCGGCCAGGGCGTCCTGCCGCTGATCCTGCGCCATGTCGGCGGCCTGTCCGTCGACCGCATCACGATCGTGACGGCGGACGACGCCGGCCGCGAGGAGGCCGCCCAGTACGGCATCAAGTTCATCAAGCACCCGCTGACGCGCGAGAACTTCCGCCACGTGCTCGACCCGCTGGTCGGCCGCGGCGACTTCGTGCTGAACCTGTCGGTGGACGTGTCGAGCATCGCGCTGATCAAGCTGTGCCACGAGAAGGGCGCCCTGTACCTCGACACCTGCATCGAGCCCTGGCCCGGCGGCTATACCGACCCGAACATCCCGGCCAGCCGCCGCACCAACTACGCGCTGCGCGAGGAAGTGCTGGAACTGCGCAAGACCCGCACCAACGGCCCGACCGCGGTGATCACGCACGGCGCCAATCCCGGCCTGGTCTCACACTTCGTCAAGCAGGCGCTGCTCGACGTCGCCGCGGCCTGCGGCCGCGGCGCGGTGGACCCGCAGAGCCGCGACGACTGGGCGGCCCTCGCCAAGGACCTCGGCGTCAAGGTGATCCACATCGCCGAGCGCGACACGCAAGTGTCGAACCGGCCCAAGCTGCCCGGCGAGTTCGTCAACACCTGGTCGGTGGACGGCTTCGTCAGCGAGGGCAGCCAGCCGGCCGAGCTCGGCTGGGGCACGCACGAGCGCCATTTCCCGCGCGACGGCCGCCAGCACGACTTCGGCCGCAAGAGCGCGATCTTCCTGGTCCAGCCCGGCTGCGCGACGCGCGTGCGCACCTGGACGCCGGAAGCGAAGCACTTCCACGGCTTCCTGATCACGCACGGCGAATCGATCTCGATCTCGGATTTCCTGACGGTGAAGCAGAACGACCGCGTGCTGTACCGCCCGACCGTGCACTACGCCTATCACCCGGCGGACAACGCGGTGCTGTCGGTGCACGAGTTCTGCGGCAGCAATTACCAGCTGCAGGCACGCAAGCGCATCATGATGGACGACATCACGTCCGGCATCGACGAGCTCGGCGTGCTGCTGGCCGGCCACGAGAAGGGCGCCTACTGGTTCGGCTCGCAGCTGTCGATCGACGAGGCGCGCAAGCTGGCGCCGTTCAACAGCGCAACCTCGCTGCAGGTCACGGTCGCGGCGCTGTCCGGGATGATCTGGGCGATCGAGAACCCGGCGATGGGCATCGTCGAGCCGGACGACATCGACTTCCGCCGCAACCTCGAGATCTGCCGTCCCTACCTCGGGCCGGTGGTCGGCAAGTTCACCGACTGGACGCCGCTGTTCGACCGCGGCCGGCTGTTCCCCGAGGACCTCGACGAGAGCGATCCCTGGCAGTTCAAGAACATCCGGGTGATTTAAGGGGACTGTCCCCTCTCCGGGGACTGTCCCCTCTTAGGGGACTGTCCCCTCTTGATAATCGATGGCAATAACCCGCACCTGCAGCCGCGCCCCCGGCACCTCCACCTCGGCCGCATCGCCGACGCGCTTGCCGAGCAGCGCGCGGCCGAGCGGTGAGTCCATGCTGATGAATCCGGGCTCGCGGTCGAACTCGTCCGGCCCGACGATGCGATGGCGGCGCGTGGCGCCGGTCGCGTCCTCGATCGTCACCCAGGCGCCGAAGTAGACGCGGCCGCGGTCGGACGGCGGCTCGGAGACGACCCGCATGCCGTCCAGGCGCTCGCGCAGGAAGCGCACGCGGCGGTCGATCTCACGAAGCCGGCGCTTGCCATAGATGTACTCGGCATTCTCGGAGCGATCGCCCTGGGCCGCCGCCTCGGCGACCGCGCGCGTGACCTGCGGCCGCTCCACCGACCACAGCTGATCGAGCTCGGCTCGCAGCCGGCGGGCCCCCTCGGGGGTCACGTACCGCGAACCCTTTGTTTTAACCATATGAATAATAAGGCGTTTCCAGACGCCCGCGTCAATGCCGCCCAAACTGTGGCGCGGTTCACGGCCGCCTGGACGGCCCGACATTAGTCTTGGCCCCGGTAGTTTTGGTCTACGTCTTTATCCCCTAGCGGACTTCCTTCCCTTCACCGAAAGTCCGCACTTCGGCCCCGGGCTCCAAACCCGGGGCTCTTTTTTTGCCCCGCTAGAATGACGGCCCGATGACCGCGGCGCCGCATTTCAAGGACCATTTCTCGACGCGTCCGGTCGCCTACGAGCGCTACCGGCCCGGTTACCCGGCCGCGCTGTTCGACTGGCTGGCCGCCGCCGCGCCGGCACGTGAGCTTGCGGTGGACATTGCGGCGGGCAACGGCCAGGCGGCACTCGGGCTCGCCGCCGCTTTCGCCAGCGTCGTCGCCGTCGAGCCGAGCGCGGCGCAGCTGCGCCAGGCGCGGCCGCATCCGCGCGTCGACTATCGCCAGGGCACGGCCGAGGCGCTTCCTCTCGCGGCGGCATCGGCCGACCTGGCGGTCGCCGCGCAGGCCGCGCACTGGTTCGACTGGGCCGTATTCATCGCCGAAATCCGGCGCGTCCTGCGGCCCGGCGGCATCCTCGCGGTCTGGTGCTATGGCCGCTTCCAGGTCGCGCCGGAGATCGACCGCATGGTCGAGGATTTCTCGCGCGATGCAGTCGGTCCCGGCTGGCCGCGCGAGCGGCGGCAGGTCGATGAAGGCTACCGCGACCTGGCCGCGCCGCTGGCGGCGCTCGAGGTGCCCGCGTTCGAGATGCAATGCGACTGGGATTTCGACACCGTCCTCGGCTATCTCGGCACCTGGTCGGCGGTGCAGCGCTGCCGCGCGCGCTCAGGGCGCGACCCGCTCGCATTGCTGGCAGAGCCGCTCGCTGCCGCCTGGGGCGAGGAGCGGCGGCGCGTGCGCTGGCCGCTGGCCGTGAAAGCCTGGCGCGCCTGAGTACCGCCTGGTCGCAGCCAGGAACTCAACCGTCGCGAGCCTGCCTTATACTGCGCGCCCCTGCGACCCTGGAGATCCGGAATGTCCCTGCGCTTCCTGCTGCCCGCTCTCGCCCTGGTTTCCTGCGCCGGAATGGCTGCCGCCGACGATACCGGCCAGCCGCTCGAATCCGGCATCGACGCCAGCGCCATGGACCGGACGGTGCGCCCGCAGGACGACCTGTTCCGGCACGTCAACGGCACCTGGCTCGACAACACGCCGTTCCCGGCGGAATACGCGAGCGCCGGCATCGGCATCATGCTGTTCGAGAAGGCCCAGGCCGACGTGCACGCGATCCTGCTGGAGGACAAGGGCAGGCTCGGCGACATGTACGCAAGCTTCATGAACGAGCAGCTGGTCGAGGAGCGCGGCCTCGCGCCGCTCGCGCCGCTGCTGGCGGACATCGCCGCGATCGACGGCCCGGCGGCGCTGGCGCGGTTCTTCGGCCGCGCCCAGGGGCTCGGGGTCAGCGTGCCGCTCGGCGTCTACGTGTTCCCCGACGCGCGCAACTCCACGCACAACGTCGCCTACGTCTCGCAGGACGGCCTCGGCATGCCGAACCGCGACTATTACCTGCGCGAGGAGGACGAGTACGTCGAGTTCCGGCGCAAGTACGTCGAGTACCTGGCGAAGCTGTTCACGCTGGCCGGGCAGGCGGACGGCGCCGCGCGCGCGCAGAAGGTCCTCGAGCTCGAGACCGCGATCGCGCGCGACCAGTGGACGCCGGTCGAGAACCGCGACCCGATCAAGACCTACAACCGCCACAGCCTGGCGTCGGCCGCCGAACTCGCGCCGGCGTTCGACTGGAAAGGCTGGCACGCCGCGAGCGGCCTGCCGGCCGGCGAGTTCATCGTGCGCCAGCCGAGCTACGCGACCGCGCTCGGCGGCCACATGGCCGCGGCCGACCTGGCGGTCTGGAAGGACTACCTGACCGTGCGCACGATCGGCGCCTACGCGCGCGTGCTGCCGGCGGCCTTCGTCGAGGCGTCGTTCGACTTCAACTCGCGCACGCTGCGCGGCACGGAGACGCTGCGGCCGCGCTGGAAGCGCGCGGTCAGCGAGACCGACAACGCGATGGGCGAGGCGATCGGCGCCGAGTACGTCCGCCGCCATTTCCCGCCGGAGGCCAAGCAGCGCATGGACCAGCTGGTGAAGAACCTGCTGGCCGCCTTCGACCGCGGCATCGACTCGCTCGAGTGGATGAGCGCGGCGACCAAGGCCGAGGCCCACGCCAAGCTCGCCAAGATCAACGTCAAGATCGCCTACCCGGACAAGTGGCGCGATTACTCGGGCCTCGAGATCCGCCGCGACGACCTGCTCGGCAACGTCATGCGGTCGAACCGGTTCGAGTGGGACTGGCAGGCGGCGCGCGCCGGCCAGCCCAAGGACCCGACCGAGTGGTTCATGACCCCGCAGACGGTCAATGCCTACTACCTGCCGACCAACAACGAGATCGTGTTCCCCGCCGCCTTCCTGCAGCCGCCGCTGTTCAACATGCAGGCGGACGACGCGGTCAACTACGGGGCGATCGGCTCGGTGATCGGCCACGAGATCAGCCACGGCTTCGACGACCGCGGCCGGCAGTACGACGGCGACGGCAACCTGCGCGACTGGTGGACCGCCGAGGACAACGAGAAATTCGCGCAGAAGGCCGCCGGCCTGGTGCGGCAGTACTCGTCGTTCGAGGCGCTGCCGGGCCTCAACGTCAACGGCGAGCTGACGCTCGGCGAGAACATCGGCGACCTGTCGGGCGCCGCGGTCGCCTATGCCGCCTACATCGCCTCGCTCGGCGGCAGGGAACCGCCGGTCATCGACGGCTACACCGGCCCGCAGCGCTTCTTCCTCGGCTATGCGCAGTCCTGGCGCACCAAGTGGCGCGAGGGCCTGATGCGCGAGGTCGTGCTGACGGATCCGCACTCGCCGTCGGAGTTCCGCGCCAACGGCGTGGTCGCCAACATGGACGAGTTCTATGCGGCTTTCGGCGTGCGCGAGGGCGACAAGCTCTGGCGCCCGGCCGCGGAGCGCGTGAAGATCTGGTGAGATCGCGGCGTTTCCGTGGATAATGCCGGGTCATGAACCGCCCGGCGTTGCGCATCGCGCTCCTGCTGCTGCCGGCCGCTCTCGCGGCCTGCACGCCGTTCGAGTCCCTGTTCAAGAAGCCGCCGAAGCCGGCGGCGGAAAAGGCCGCGGCGGCGGCGCCCGCTGCGCCCGAGCTGCCGCTCGCGCAGGCGACGCACCGCTTCACCGTCGCGCCCGACCAGGACGTGATCGGCGGCCTGCAGGTCACGATCGCGCGCCACGAGGACACCTTCGCCGACATCGCGCGGCGCTTCAACGTCGGCTACGTGGAACTGGTGCGCGCGAATCCGGGCGTGGACCCATGGCTGCCGGGCGAGGGCACGCCGATCGTGCTGCCGACCGAGTTCATCCTGCCCGACGCGCCGCGCGAGGGCCTGGTGCTGAACCTGGCAGCGATGCGCCTGTTCTATTACCCGAAGCGGCCCAAGGACGCGCCGAAGGATGCGCCGTCGGTGGTCATCACGCACCCGATCGGCATCGGCAAGGTCGGCTGGGCGACGCCGGAGGGCACGACCAAGGTCACCTCCCACGTCAAGGACCCGACCTGGACGCCGCCGCTGTCGGTCCGTCGCGAGCACGCCAAGGAGGGCGACATCCTGCCGGACAAGGTGCCGCCGGGCCCCGACAACCCGCTCGGCCGCCACATGATGCGGCTCGGCTGGCCGAGCTACCTGATCCACGGCACCAACAAGCCGCCCGCGGTCGGCATGCGCGCGAGCGCCGGCTGCATCCGCCTGTATCCCGAGGACATCGCCCAGATCTACGAGATGGTGCCGGACGGCACCAAGGTGACGGTCGTGAACCAGCCTTTCCTGCTGGGCTGGCGCGGCGACCGGCTGCTGCTGCAGGCCTATGACCCGCTGGTCGACGACGAGCGCGACTGGTCCGACGTGACGAAGACGCTGCGCCAGAAGGCAAAGAAGCCCTCGGCCCCGCGCTGGAAGAAGCTGGCGGAGCAGGCCGACACGGTCGACTGGGAACGCGTCGCCGCCGCTGCCGCCAAGCCGCGCGGGATCGCGCTTGCGGTCGGCCCCGGCGCGCAGCCCGACCTGGCCGCGGCGATCGCCAGGGCGCCGCGCGTGCGCAATGCGATACCGGCCGGCGCGACCTGGGACGGCGTCGAGGACCAGTACGCCGGCGACCCGCGGTTTACACAGCCGGCCGGCGACGGCGAATCGAGGGCCAGCACCAGCCCCTGACCGGGTTTCAGGACCGCGCGGCGAGCGCGGTGATCATCGAGCCGACGACCACCGCCAGCGCACCCACGACCGACAGCGCATTGAGCCCCTCCGGCGCCAGCAGGCCGAGGCCGGAGCGCTCGAGCAGCCACATGGCGCCGATCGTGACCAGCGGCGCGGTGGACAGCACCGCACTCACCCGCGACACGTCCCAGTGGTGCAGCGCCTCGCCGAATGCGCCGTAGGCGATCAGCGTGTTGACGCAGCAGAACGCGAGCATCGCGAGTTGCAGGCCGTCGAGCCCGGCGACCGCGGCCGGCGCGGACATCGGCAGCAGCGCGATGGAAGCCCCGACATAGAGCATCCACAGCACCTGGCGCGCCGTGAAATGGCGCAGCAGCTGCTTCTGCGCGAGCCCGTAGCTCGCCCAGGCGACGGCGGCGACGACCATAAGCGCCACGCCGAGCCCCAGCCCCTCGGCCGGGCGCGCGAGCTCGGGCAGGCGGCGATTGAAGAACAGCAGCAGGCCGGCGGCGAGCACGAAAAATCCGATCCACTGGCGCGCGTCAAAGCGCTCGCGGAAAACGAACACGCCGCCGAGCAGCAGCAGCACCGGCGCCAGCTGGATCACGACCTGCGCGACCGAGGGCGTCGTGTGATCGAGCGCGATCAGGTACAGCACATAGTTGGCGAGCAGCGTGACGAGCGCGGCGCCGAGCAGCCAGGCGCCGGCGCGACTGGCGTCCGCCAGCCGCGGCAACTGGCGGCGCCAGGCCAGGAAGGCGCCGAGCCCGAGCATCGACACGGCGAAGCGCCACCAGGTGATGGTCCATGCGTCCATCGCCTCGAGCACGATCTTGAGCGCGATCGGCAGCACGCCCCACAACGCCGCCGTGGTGAGCGACATCGCGAAGCCAATCCGCCAGTTCGCATTCACCGCGTGCATGGGCCGCGTATGTTAACCTTCGGCAAACCCGGGGGAGTGACCGGTGACGGAACGACTGGCCGGCATACAGGTTCACGAAGAAGCCGGCTCTGGACAGTCGATCACGGAATCGCCGACGGCGGTCACCGCCTTCGTCGGGCGCTGCCTGCGCGGCCCCGTCCATCGTCCCGTCACGCTCGGCAGTTTCGCCGACTACCAGCGCATCTTCGGCGGCCTGTGGCAGCCGAGCACGCTGTCCTACGCGGTCGAGCAGTACTTCGAGAACGGCGGCCGCACCGCGATCGTCGTGCGCGTCACCAACGGCGCGCGCTGCTGCACGCTGCGGCTGCCCGCCGGCGAGCAGGCGCTGGTGCTGCAGGCGCTGGCGCCCGGCACGCGCGAGTTCCTGCGCGCCGCCGTCGACTACGACGGCATCGGCGACAACGAAGACGACTGCTTCAACCTCGTGCTGCAGCGCGTGCGCACGGCCGGTTCCGAGCACATCGAGGACCAGGAGATCCACCGCCGCGTCTCGCTGCGGGCCGACAGCCCGCGCAACGTCGCCGCGGTGCTGGCCGACTCCGAGCTTGCGCGCGTGGCCGGCAACCTGCCGGGCTACCGCCCCGACCCGACCGAGAGCGACGACCCGCGCGGCCTGGCGGGCTACGTGCTGTCCGGTCCCGACGCGGACGACGGCGCGCCGCTGACCGACTACGACATCATCGGCTCGGCCGCCCAGGGCACGGGCCTGTTCGCGCTCGACGCCGTGGACGGCTTCAACTTCCTCTGCATACCGCCGCTGGCGCGCGACGTGGACCTGGGCGCGAGCGCGCTGCTGGTCGCGAACCGGTATTGCCGCGAGCGCCGCGCGCTGCTGTTCGTGGATCCGCCGCTCGCCTGGGACAGTGCCGCCAAGGCGCTGGCCGAGATGCGCGAATGGCCGCTGCCGTCGGACTCGGCCTGCCTCTTCTTTCCGCGCCTGCTCGGCTACGACAAGCTGCGCGGCCGCTTCGAGACCTTTGCGCCCTGCGGCGCGGTGGCCGGGACGCTGGCGCGCGCGGCCGATGTCTGGCCGGTCTGGTCGGCGGCGCACGGCGACGACATGGTGCTGCGGCCGGGCCTGCGCCCGGTCTGCGCCGTGGACGACGACTACCGGACAAGGCTCGCCGGCTGCGGCGTCAACACCGTGCAGACGGTGCGCCGCCCCGGCCGCGAATCGCCGCCGGCCTGCACGCTCGCCGGGCCGGGCGCAGGCTCGGCCGACTGGCGCTCACTCGCCGCGCGCCGGCTGGCGCTGCTGCTGGTCAACAGCATCGAGCGCGGCACGCGCTGGATGCTGTTCGAGCCCAACGAGCCCGCCACCTGGCGCCGGGCGGCGGCGCAGGTGCGCGCCTTCCTGGCGTCGCTGGAGGAGCGCGGCGCGTTCTCGCAGCGCGAGCCCGGCGACCGCTGGTTCGTGCTGTGCGACGAGCGCATCAATCGCGAGCGCCATCGCGAGCTGGGCATGGCCAACCTGATGTTCGGCTTCCCGGCGGCGCGCGCCGGCGGCTTCCACGCCTACCTGGTGAGCCACCGCGCGGGCGGCAGCCGCGTGCAGACCGTGAGCCCGAACCTGGCCGGCCTGCCAGGAACCGGGATCACGCTGGCGCTCGAGGAACTCGAGTTGCCGGAAGTCGAGTCCGCCTAGCCGTAGCCCCCGCCGCCCGGCGTCTCGATCACCAGTTCGTCGCCGGCGCCGACCTCGCAACTCGCGCAGGCCGGCAAATCGAGCGCAGTGCCGTCCGCGCGCAGCAGCCGGTTGCGGCCGGTTGCGCCGTCGCCACCGCCGGCGAGGCCGAAGGGCGCCACGCGGCGGTGATTCGACAGGATGGCGACGGTCATCGGCGCGCGGAACGCGATGCGCCGCACCAGCCCGTCGCCGCCGCGGTTCGCGCCCGTGCCGCCGGAGCCGCGGCGGTAGCGGAACTCACGCACCAGCACGGGATGGCGCAACTCCAGCACCTCGGGGTCTGTCAGCCGCGAATTGGTCATGTGCGTCTGCACGCCCGAGGCGCCGTCGAAGCCGGGCCCGGCGCCGGCGCCGCCGGCAATGGTCTCGTAGTACTGGTGGCCGGCGTCGCCGAAGGTGAGGTTGTTCATCGTGCCCTGCGAAGCCGCGAGCGCGCCGAGCGCGCCATACAGCGCGTCCACGATGCATTGCGAGGTTTCGACGTTGCCGGCGACCACCGCGCCGGGCGGCACCGGGTTCAGCATCGAACCCGGCTCGACGCGGATCGAGAGCGGCCGCAGGCAGCCTTCGTTGAGCGGCAGGTCGGCGTCCACCAGGGTGCGGAACACGTACAGCACGGCCGCCGTGCAGACCGCGAGCGGCGCGTTGAAATTCCCCGGCCGCTGCGGCGAGGTGCCGCCGAAGTCGATCACGGCGCTGCCGCGCCCGCGATCCACGCGCACGGCGACCTCGATGACGCTGCCGTCGTCCATCTCGTAGCGCCGGTGGCCGTCCTGCAGCCGGCCGATGACCGCGCGCACGCAGGCCTCGGCATTGTCCTGCACGTGCGCCATGTAGCGCCGCACGGTGTCGCGCCCGCAGCGCGCGATAAGCGCTTCGAGCTCGGCAATGCCGCGCGCATTGGCGGCGAGCTGGGCCTTGAGGTCGGCGACGTTCTGGTCGGGATTGCGCGCGGGCCAGGCGCCCGACGCCAGCAGCGCGCGCAGCTCGCGCTCGCGCAGGCGCCCGCCGTCGAGCAGCAGGAGGTTGTCGATCAGCACGCCTTCCTCGTCGATCGTGCGCGAGCCCGGCGGCATCGATCCCGGCGTGATGCCGCCGATGTCGGCATGGTGCGCCCGCGAGGCGACGAAGAATTCCGGCCGTCCCGGGTCGCCGCCGAACACCGGGCTGACGACCGTGATGTCCGGCAGGTGCGTGCCGCCCGCATAGGGCGCGTTCAGCATCCAGGCGCGGCCGGGCCGCAACCCGCCGGCGTTCGCCGCCATGACTGCACGCACGCTCGCGCCCATCGAGCCGAGGTGCACCGGCATGTGCGGCGCGTTGGCGATCAGCGCGCCGCCGGCGTCGAACAGCGCGCAGGAGAAATCGAGCCGCTCGCGGATGTTGACCGAGACCGCGGTCGCCTGCAGCACCGCGCCCATCTGCTCGGCGACCTGCATGAAGCGGTGATTGAACAGCTCGAGCTCGGCCGGGTCGGGCTGGCGCGCATCGGGCGTCGCGGCCCGGCGGCCGCCGGCGCGGGCGAGGAGGAGGCTGCCGTCGGCGAGACGCTCCGCCGCCCAGCCGCGCTCGACCACGGTCGTGGAATTGGGCTCGACGATCAGCGCCGGGCCGGGGACCTGCTGGCCGGTCGCGAGCGCCGCGCGGTCGAACTGCGGCACGTCGTCCCAGCCGTCGAACCAGGCGCGTGCCGTGCGCGCTTCCATCGTGCGCAGCGCCGGCAGCTCGCGGCGGTCCGCCGGCTCGCCCGGCACGATGGCCTCCGCCTGCAGCGTGGCGACCACCGGGTCGCCGTCCGCGGGGGCGAAGCCGAAGCGCCGCTCGAACTCGGCGCGGAACTGCCGCGCGATCGCCGGCAGCGGGCCGTGCTCGACCTCGAGCGCGGTCTCGGTGCCGGGCGCGCGCAGCTCGAGGACGCGGCGCAGCCGCACTTCAGTCGCATCCGCGCCCTGGGCGACCTGGGCCTCGACCAGCGGGCCGCACAGGTCCGCGAATTCGCGCTCGAGGCCGGCGGCCGAGTACGCGCCCAGCGGCCGCTCGACGCTCTGTCGGCGCATCAGCCGGCGGTCGGCGAGGCCGATGCCCCAGGCCGACAGCACGCCGGCGAGCGGGTGCACCAGGATTTCGGCGATGCCGAGCGCGTCGGCGACGCGGCAGGCGTGCTGCGGCGCTGCGCCGCCATAGCAGCACAGCGCGAAATCGGCCGGGTCGTGGCCCTGCCGCACCGACACGTGCCGGATCGCGCGCGCCATCGACTCGATGGCAACGTCGAGGAAGCCCGCGGCGAGCCGCTCGGCGTCGGTGTCGATGCCGGTCGCGGCGGCGACCGTCGCCGCCAGCTCGTCGAAGCGCCGGCGCACGATCGCGGCGTCGAGCGGCTGGTCGCCGCGCGGCCCGAAGATCGGCGGGAAATCGGCCGGGCGGATGCGCCCGAGCAGGACCTGCAGGTCGGTGACCGTGAGCGGCCCGCCATTGCGGTAGCAGGCCGGGCCCGGCTGCGCGCCCGCCGATTGCGGGCCGACGCACAGCCGGCCGCCCTCGAAGGCCAGCACCGAGCCGCCGCCGGCGGCGACGGTATGGATGTTCATCATCGGCGCCTGCAGGCGCACGCCCGCGACCAGCGTCTCGTAGCGCTGCGGCAGCGAGCGGTCGTAAAGCGCCACGTCGGTCGACGTCCCGCCCATGTCGAATGCGATCAGCCGCGGGCGGTCGAGGCGCGCGGCGATGCGCGCGGTCGCGACCAGGCCGCCGGCGGGGCCGGACAGGACCGCGTTGCAGGCGCGGAAGCCCTCCGGCGCGACCAGGCCGCCGTTGCTCTGCATGAACTGCAGCGGCACCTCGCGGTGCCGCGCGCCGAGGCCGTCGCGGAACGCGCGCACGTAGCGCGCCAGCAGCGGCGTCAGGTAGGCATCGACGACGGTCGTGTCGCCGCGGCCGACGAAGCGGATCAGCGGCGACGCCTCGTGCGAGGCGATCACTTCGTCGAAGCCGGCGCCGCGTGCGAGCAGGGCGGCGCGCTGCTCGTGGGCGGCGTGGCGGTAGCCGTGCAGGAACACGATGGCGACGCTCGCGATCCCGGCCGTGCGCAGGCGCTCGAAGTCGCGCACGAGGCGCTCCTCGTCCAGCGGCCGGAGCACCTCGCCGGCGGCGGTGACGCGCTCGTCGGCCTCGACCACCTCGCGATAGAGCGGGGCGGGCAGGTCGATCCGCAGCCGGAACAGCTGCGGCCGGTTCTGGTAGCCGATCGCGAGGGCGTCGCCGAAGCCGGCGGTCGTCACCAGCGCGGTCGGCACGCCCTTGCGCTCGAGCAGCGCATTGGTCGCGACCGTCGTGCCGATGCGGATCACGTCGACGCCGGCGTCGGGCCCGCCGTGGCGGTCGAGCAGCGCCAGGATTCCCGCGACGCCCGGATCGACGCCGCCGCCGGCGCTCTCCGACAGCCGCTTGTCGACGATCAGCCGTCCATCCGGGGCCCTGCCGATGATGTCCGTGAACGTGCCGCCCCGGTCGATCCAGAACTGCCAGCCGTGTTGGGCGATCATGCCCGGGTAGACTAGCGCATGGACACGCGCGGCTGGGCGATCGCGACCATCGCCGTCTACGGCCTGATGATGCTGTGCATCGGCATCTGGGCGAACCGCCGCACGCGCGATGCGGCCGATTTCTTCCTGAGCGGCCGGCGGCTCGGCCCGTGGATCGCGGCGCTCGCGCAGGGCGCCACGCAGTCCTCGGCGTGGACGCTCGCGGGCGTCAGCGGCGCGGCTTTCGCCTGGGGCCTCGACGCCGCCTGGATCTGGGCCTCGGTGGTCGCAGGCTATGCCGTCAACTGGCTGTGGATCGCGCCGCGGCTGCGCCGCATCTCGGCGGCGGACGGCAGCCTCACGCTCGTGCAGCTGCTGTTCGGCGGTCCCGGCCGCCGCCTGCACCGGCGCGTGGCGGCGGCCATCATCCTGCTGTCCTTCCTCTTCTACGTCGCGGCGCAGTTCGAGGCCGCCGGCCAGGCATTCGCGGTGACGCTCGGCCTGCCGGTTGCGGCCTGCATCGTGGCGGGCGCGGCGGTCACGGTCGCCTACACGCTGGCGGGCGGCTTCTGGGCCGCCAGCGTGACCGACTTCGTGCAGGGCGCGCTGATGCTCGTGATCGCCGTCGTGCTGCCCGTCGCCGGCGTCGCTGCCGCCGGCGGACTCGACGCCGTGCTGGCGGCGGCTGCAGCGCCGTCGCCCGGTGCGCCCGCCGCGACCGGCGGCATCGCCTTCGTCGCCGGCGTGTTCGGCATCGGGCTCGGCGCCTTCGGCCAGCCGCACGTCGCCAACCACTTCATGGCGGCGCGCGACGAGGCGGCGATCCGCCGCGGCGGCGTCATCGCCATCGCCTGGATCGCACTGATCCTGGCCGGCATGCTGGTCGCGGGCTGGGCCGGCCGCGCGCTGGTGGCGCCGCTGGACAACAGCGAGACCGTGCTCTACGTCGCGGCGCAGGCCTGGCTGCCGCCGGTGCTCGCCGGCATCGTCGCCGTGGCCGTCATGTCGGCGATCATGTCGACCGTCGACTCCCAGCTCATCACCGCGACCTCCAGCATCACGGTGGACGTGGACCGCGGCGCTTCGCTGCCGCGCACCCGAGCGGCGTTGCTCGGCTTCGCGCTGGCGGCGGTGGCGCTCGCCGTATTCGCGCCGGAGGCGATCTACACGCGCGTGCTGTTCGCGTGGAATGCGCTGGGCGCCGCCTTCGGGCCGCTGGTCGTGCTCGCCGTGCTCGGCCGCATCCCGTCGCCTCGCGCGGCGCTCGCGGGCATGCTGTCGGGGTTCGGGCTGACGATCGCCTGCTACCTCGCGCCCGACGCGCCGGGCGACGTGCTGGAGCGCATCGGGCCGTTCTTCGCCTCGCTGGCGCTGGTGCTGGCGCTGGACCGGCGCGCTCAGCCGTCGGCGTAAGCCGCGCGCAGCCGCTCCAGGCCGCCCGCAGCGAGCCGCTCGCAGGCATCGCGGTAACCGATGTCGATCGCCCGCTCGAACGATTTCCAGTCCAGCAGGTCGAGCGACTCGAGCGCCGGCGTCAGCAGCAGGTCGGTCTGCTTGCGGCGCAGCTGCGTCGCGCTCGTGCTGTTGACCATGCCCGAGCGCCACAGGATCTGCAGGATGTTCGGCCGCCGCCGGCCGCGTTGCCGGCCGCGGAACAGGTTCCAGACCGACGGCGCCTCGGTCGCCTCGACGTCGGTGGTGAACGCGCGGTCCATGCCGACGTCCACGCCGATCACCGGGCCGCGGCCCTTGGCGCGCATCACGTCCACCGGCAGGTTGTTCATCGTGCCGCCGTCCACGTAGACCTCGCCGCCGTGGAACACCGGTGGCAGCACGCCCGGGATCGCGACCGAGGCGCGCAGCCAGCGCCACAGCGGCCCCTGCTGGTGCACCGCCACGCGGCCCGAGGTCAGGTTCGACGAGACGCAGAAGAACGGCAGCGGCAGGTCCTCGATGTCGATGTCGCCGAGCTCGCGGCGCAGCAGGCGCCCGACCTTGCGGCCGGCTACCAGCGACACCAGCGGCAGCGTGAAATCGGCGAGCGGGTTGGTGTCCACGAAGCAGCGCCGGAAGCGCTCGACCAGCTCCGCGTCGCTCCAGTCGGCGGCGACGCCGGCGGCAAGGATGCCGCCCATGCTGGTGCCGCCGACCAGGTCGATCGGCACGCCATGCTCGCGCAGCGCGCGCACGACGCCGAGATGCGCGAAGCCGCGCGCGCCGCCGCCCGACAGCACCAGCCCGACTGCGCGCCCGGTCAGCAGGCGCGCGAGCCGCTCGCAGTCGCGAGGCCCGCGCAGGTGGTGGCAGGGCACGCCCGGCAACGAGGCGCGCCAGAGCGCGGCGGCGCCGGCGGTGATGCCGCCGCGGTGCGTCAGCACCAGCTCCGCGCGCCGCGCGGCCCCGTCCTGCCAGTCGAGCGCGGGCCACGTCCCGGGTGGCGCCTCGGCCCGGGCGAGGAGCAGGACGACGTCGGCCTGCCGCAGGCACAGGCGCGTCCAGGCCGTGTCGCCGGCCTCCGCGGCATAGACGACGAAGTCGTTGCGCGACTCGACCTCGTGGAACCACTGCGAGCTGTGGCTGCCAGCGCGCTCGCGCGACACGACGTCGACGCGGCCGAAGGCCGACAGCGCAGCGGCGAGGTGCCCGGTGTTCGCGGCAAGCCCGGCATCGGCGTCGTGCGGGATCAGCGCGATCGTGCGCGGCATCATCTGCCGTTCGTGGCTGCCGGCCGAGTCCTCGAGCCGTTCGACCGTGAGGCGCGCGAGGCGCAGGATCGCCTCGGGATGCCCCAGCAGCACGCGCTCGAAGGTGCCCGCCGACAGCGTCGCCAGTTCCGAGTCGCGCAGCGCGCGCACGGTCGCGGCGCGCGGCCGCGACACGATCAACCCCATCTCGCCGACGCTCTCGCCGGCGGCGATGCGGCCGACCAGCTCGCCGTCGGGACCGAAGGCGCCCAGGCATCCGCTGATGACGAAGTAGACGGCGTCGGCCGGCGCGCCGGCCTCGAACAGCAGGCGGCCGCCGGGCAGGGAGATCCACTCGAGTTCCGCCACCGCGGCGTCGACGACGCTCTTCGGCAGTCCGGAAAACAACGGCAGCGCCGCGAGCATCGCCCAGGGGTTGGCGCGCGGGTCGATCTGGGTCCGATCGTCCTCTCCGTCCACGGCAGGGCGACGATAGCACGCGCCGCAACGGCGGCTAGAATTGCCGCTCATGACTGTGACCGACCGCAAGCTGCTGGAGCGGATCTGGAAGGAGATCGCGGCGATACCGCGCGGCCAGGTCGCGAGCTACGGCGGCATCGCGCGCCGTGCCGGGCTGCCGCGCCGCGCGCGCCTGGTCGGCCATGCGCTGAAGGTCGCTCCCGACAGCCTGAAACTGCCCTGGCACCGCGTGCTCAATGCGCAGGGCCGCATCAGCCTGCCGGCCGGCTCGAAGGCGCACCGGCTGCAGCGGCGGCTGCTCGAGGGGGAGGGCGTGCGCTTCCGCAACGGCCGGGTCGACCTGACGGCCCAGGCCGCCGAACTCGATCTCGATGCGCTGCTGTGGCGGCCGCGCCGGGACTGATACCATCGGCGCAGGCTGGGCCCGGAGCACGGCATGGCGAGTCGTCACGTGGTGTTCTCGCATGGACTCGAAGGCGGTCCGTGGGGAACCAAGATCTCGGCGCTGTCCGAAGTCGCCAAGAGCGAAGGCTGGAACGTCGATTCGGTGGACTATCGCGGCGTCAACGACCCGCGCGACCGCGTCACGCGCCTGCTGAGCTTCTGCCGCGACATCCGCGGCGACCTGGTGCTGGTCGGGTCGAGCCTCGGCGGCTATGTCGCGACCTCGGCATCGGCGCTGCTGCACGCGCGCGGCCTGTTCCTGATGGCGCCCGCTTTCTACATGCCGGGCACGGAGCAGCTGACGGCGAAGCCGGCGCCCTGCGCGAAGACGATCGTGCACGGCTGGAAGGACGAGGTCGTGCCGGTCGAGAACAGCCTGCGTTTCGCACGCGAGCACCCGGCGATGCTGCACATCCTCGACTCCGACCACCGGCTGCACAGCGAGCTGCCGCTGATCAATTACCTGTTCGAGTACTTCCTCGTCGCGCTCGACCTGCCGAAGCGGCGCTGAACCAGGGGGGAACGTGGCAATGCGCACAGGCATGACGATCGGGCTGCTGGCAGTCGCGCTGCCGCTCTGGGGCTGCGGCAGCAGCGAGCCCGAGCCGGAGGAGCCGCCGATGAAGGTCGAGGACACGGCCTTCGGCGACCTGATCGGCACCCAGGACAAGGCGCGCGACCGGACCAACGCGGCAGTCGACGCTCACCGCGAGGCGCTCGAGTCGCGGCTCGAGGCCGACGAGGGCGCGCCGCCCGAGGAATGACGGTCCTGTAGTGAACCGCACGCTGATGTGGGCGTTGCGCGGCGTCATGCGCGTGTTCGTGCGCGAGACCGTCGTGCCGGAGGACGCGCTGCAGCGCCTGCGCGGGCGCGCGCGTCCGCTGCTGTACGTGCTCGAGGAGCGCAGCACCTCGGACCTGCTGGCGCTCGAGCTGGCCTGCATCGACGGCGGCCTGCGCCGGCCCGGCAAGCGCCTGCGGCTGCGCGACCTCAACCTGCCGCATTCGGCGGTCGCCCTCGAGCGGCGCGCGGGCGTGCTGCGCCGGCGCGCCGACCGGCGCACGCCTCCCGAGCTCGCGCGCGCGGTCGCCGCCAGCGGCGAGGACGAGTCGCTCGAGCTCGACATCGTGCCGGTCGCGGTCTACTGGGGCCGCGCCCCGCAGCGCGAGAAATCGTGGATGCGGATGGTGCTGTCGGAGAACTGGGCCCTGGTCGGGCCGTTCCGCCGCCTGCTGTCCATCGTCTTCAACGGCCGCAGCACGCTGATCCGCTTCGGCGAGCCGCGCGCGCTGCGCGGCTACTGCGCGGCCGGGCCGGACGGCGCGCGCGGCGCCCGGCGGCTGCTGAAGGACATGCGCGCCGAGTTCCGCCACATGCGCACCGACACGCTCGGCCCGGACCTGTCGCGCCGGCGCGCGATCATCGCCCAGGTCCTGCGCACGCGCGCGGTCCGCCAGGCCGTGCGCCAGGAGATCAGCGGCTCGAAGCGCTCGCGCCGCGACGGCCTGCGGGTGGCGCGCCGCCACGCGTTCGAGATCGCGGCGAATTACTCGCACACCTTCGTGCGGATCGCCGACCGCATCCTCGAGCGGCTGCTGAACCGCATCTACGACGGCGTCGAAGTCACCAATGCCGAGTACCTCGACCGGCTGCCGCCCGGCTGCGAGATTGTCTACGTGCCCTGCCACCGCAGCCACGTGGACTACCTGCTGCTGTCCTACGTGATCTACGAGCGCGGCTATGCCGTGCCCTACGTCGCCGCCGGCATCAATCTGAACCTGCCGGTGATCGGGCGTTTCCTGCGCAAGGGCGGCGCCTTCTTCATCCGCCGCAGCTTCCGCGGCAGCGGCCTGTACCCGATCGTGTTCATGAAGTACGTGGACGTGATGATGAACCGCGGCCACCCGATCGAGTTCTTCATCGAGGGCGGGCGCAGCCGCACCGGCCGCCTGCTGCGGCCGCGCACCGGCATGCTGACGATGACGGTGCGCAGCTTCCTGCGCGACACGCGCCGGCCGGTGGCCTACGTGCCGGTCTACTTCGGCTACGACCGGCTGCTGGAGGGCGAGACCTACATCGACGAGCTGCTGGGCCGGCCCAAGACCAAGGAGTCGGTCGGCGGCCTGATGCGGGTCATTCCCCAGCTCCGGCAGCAGCTCGGCCGCGTGCACGTCGCTTTCGGCGAGCCGCTGCTGCTGGACGGCATGCTCGACCAGGCCCGGCCCGGCTGGCGCGACAACGTCGGCGACGAGAACACGCGGCCCGCCTGGTTCGGCGAGGCGGTCGATGCGCTGGCGGCGGAGATCATGCGGCGCATCAACGCCGCCGCCGCGGTGACGCCGATCAACCTGCTGTCGGTCGTGCTGCTGGCGGCGCCGCGCCAGGCGATGCTCGAGAACGACCTCGAGCGCCAGCTGCAGCTCTACATCGACCTGCTGCGCGAGTACCCGTACTCGCCGGACGTGTCGGTGGCGGCGGCCGACGGCGCCGCGATCATCGAGCACGGCGAGAAGATGGGCATGCTCGAGCGCCGGACGCATCCGCTGGGCGACGTGCTGCGCATGGCCGAGCAGAACGCCGTGCTGGCGACCTACTACCGCAACAACGTGCTGCACCTGTTCGCGGTGCCGTCGCTGGTGGCCTGCGCGTTCCTGAACAACCCGGCGATGCGCCACGAGGACGTCCAGCGCCTGGTCTGGCGCGTCTATCCCTACATCCGCCAGGAACTGTGCCTGCGCTGGCGCGAGGACGAGCTGCCGGGCGTCGTCGACGGCGTGCTGGCGGCGATGGCGAAGAAGGGGCTGCTGGAGCGCGACGCGGAAGGCGGCGTCTGGCGGCGGCCGACGACCGGCAGCGCCGAGGCGGTGCGCCTGAGCGTGCTCGCGCAGGCGACCATCCAGACCATCGAGCGCTATTACCTGGCGATCGCGCTGCTGCTGCGCGCCGGCCGCTCGACGCTCACCGCCGAGGCGCTGGAGCAGCGCTGCGTGGCGATGGCGCAGCGCATGTCGATGCTCTACGGGCTGGCGGCGCCCGAGTTCTTCGACCGGGCGATGTTCCGGGACTTCATCGACCTGCTGCGCCAGCGCGGCGTGGTCCGCCAGGACGGGGAAGGGCGGCTCACCTACGACGATGCGCTGCTGGCCGTCGCCGAGGATGCGCGCGTCGTGCTGTCGGAGCAGATTCGCAACAGCATCCTGCAGGTCACCCATAGCTGAAGACGGCGCCGTTTTGCACTGCAAAGCAGGAGCGCTGTTATATCCTTGCCGGAAACACCGACCGGTCCTGTCCTGGGGAACTCCATGAACACGATGATCCAGCGACCACTGCCGCATTCGTTGCGTCTCGCCGTGCGCGCGTCGCTCGTCGCCGCGTTGTGCGCTCCGGGCGCCGCCCAGGCGATCGACTTCAGCGCCGGCGGCTGGAACGGGAGCCTCAACACGACCATCACCTACGGCCAGCTGTGGCGCGACGAGAAGCGCGATCCGCGGCTGATCGCGACCGCGGACGGCGGCACCGGCCGCTCGCCGAACATCGACGACGGCAACCTGAACTGGGACGTGGACCGGGTCGCGAGCTCCTGGAAGCTGATCAGCGAACTGTCGCTGGACCGCGATAACTACGGCCTGTTCGTGCGCGGCTCCGCCCTCTACGACTACCCGGTCGAGGAGGACAAGTCCGAGCGCACCGACATCTCCGATTCCGGCAAGAAGGTCGCCGGCGCGTACACGCGCCTGCTGGACGCGTTCGCCTACGGCCGCTGGGACGTCAACGGCCACGAGCTCGAGCTGCGTGGCGGCCGCCAGGTCGTCAACTGGGGCGAGAGCACGTTCATCCAGGGCGGCATCAACAACGCAATCAACCATTTCGACGTCTCGGCGCTGCGCGTGCCGGGCTCGGAGCTGCGCGAGGCCTACCTGCCGCAGGAAATCCTGAAGGTCTCGTATGCCGTGACCCCGGATGTCACGGTCGAGGCAATCGGCATCTTCGACTGGGACGACACCGAGCCGGAGCCGGTCGGCACCTATTTCTCCACCAACGACTTCGTGCCGCGCGGCGGCGAGTACGTCGTCCTCGGCTTCGGCGCGTTTTCCGACATGGGCGTGGACTACCGGCCGCTCGGCGGCTCTTACATCCAGAACTTCCAGCAGGTGCCGCGCGGGCCGACGATCGAGGCCGACGACCAGGGCCAGTACGGCGTGGCGCTGCGCTGGTTCCTGCCGGACTTCAGCTCCGGTACCGAACTCGGCTTCTATTTCGTCAACTACCACAGCAAGCTGCCGGTGATCAGCGGCCGCACGGGAACCCAGACCGGCATCGGCAATTCTGTCGGCACGCTGACCGCGGTCATCGCGACCGCGCAGGGCCTCGCGGCCGGGCTGCCATTCAATTCCGCGGTGGCCGTCGGCGCCAGCGCCGGCGTCAATGCGGCCGCGGCCAACGGCGGCAACCTGTCGCTTGCGACTGCGACCGACTACGCGCGGATTTCGGGCAACACGGTACTGCAGGGCGGCAATGTCAGCGCCCAGGCGTCCAACCTGGCGACGCACGAGTATGCGATCACCGCGCAGTACTACACGCAGTTCCCGGAAGACATCCAGATGTACGGCCTGTCGTTCAACACCTCGCTCGGGACCACCGGCGTCGCCCTGCAGGGCGAGGTCTCGTACCGTCACGACGTGCCGCTGCAGTACGACGACGTCGAGCTGCTGTTCGCCGCGCTGACGCCGTTCGAGGCGGTCGCGCTCGCGGCGCAGGGCGTGCCGATGCCGGCGACCTGCGCGCCGCCATACACCCTGACGCGTTGCGGCCAGCTCGGCGCCTATGGCGTGAACCAGGACGTGCGCGGCTGGGGCTTGTTCGACGTCTGGCAGGGGCAGGTGACGGCGACCAAGGCCTTCCCGCCGATGCTCGGCGCGTCGCAGCTCGTCGCGGTGCTCGAGGCAGGCATGACGCACGTGTCCGGCCTGCCGGACAAGCTCTCGGGCGGCCCGGCTGGCCGCGGCCTGCGCTTCAACGGCCCGGGCACCTCGGTGTCCGGCAATGCGGAGCTCGCCGGCCGGCATTTCAACGAGGTCGAGCCGCAGGACCGCTTCGCCGACGAAAATTCCTGGGGCTACCGCGCGGCGCTCCGGCTCGATTACCTGGGGCTGATTGGCGCCTGGAACTTCTCGCCGCGCCTGGTCTGGTCGCAGGACGTCGACGGCACGACTCCCGGGCCGGGCGGCAATTTCGTCGACGGGCGCTACAGCGCGACCGTCGGCATCGGCGCGAGCTACCAGTCGAAGCTCGAGCTCGACATGAGCTACACGTTCTTCGACGGCGCCAGCCGCTACAACGAACTCACCGACCGCGATTTCTTCGCCGCGACGATCAAGTACTCGTTCTGACAGGGGCCGGAGGCCACGACGATGAAGCTCAAGCACATCCTGGGTCTCGGCCTGCTGGCCGCCGCGGGCGCCGCCACGATCGCGGGCGCCGAGGTCACCTCGCAACAGGCGGCGCGGCTCGGCGCCGAGCTGACGCCGATGGGCGGGGAAAAGGCGGCCAATACCGCCGGCACGATTCCCGCCTGGAACGGCGGCATCACCTCGCCGGCGCAGGCGGGCGCGCCGGGCTTCAAGAGCGGCGGCCACCACCCAAACCCGTTCGCGAACGAGAAGCCGCTGTACAAGATCGATGCCAGCAACATGTCGCGTTATGACGCGAACCTGACCGCCGGCCACAAGGCGCTGCTCAATGCCTACAAGGGCAGCTATTTCCTGAATGTCTACCCCTCGCACCGCAGCGCGGCGTTCCCGAAGCGCATCTATGACGCGACCAAGGCGAACGCGACGTCCGCCAAGCTGACCGGCGGCGGCACCGGCGTCACCGGCGCCATCATCGGCGTGCCGTTCCCGATTCCGCAGTCCGGCGTCGAGGTGATCTGGAACCACATCCTGCGCTACCGCGCCGAGATCGCCGAGCGCGTGATCGGCCAGGCCGCGGTCACGCGCAACGGCAGCTACAACCTGGTCAAGTTCCACGACGAGACGATGGTCGGCTACAGCCTGCCGGGCGCGACCGAGGCCGCGCTCGACAACGTCGTGCTGTTCTTCATCCAGGAGACGATCGCCCCGGCGCGCCTCGCGGGCGAGATCCTGCTGGTGCACGAGACGCTCGACCAGACCAAGGAGCACCGCAAGGCCTGGCTGTACAACCCGGGCCAGCGCCGCGTGCGCCGCGCGCCGAACGTCGCCTTCGACAACCCGGGCACCGGCTCGGACGGCCTGCGCACCTCCGACCAGTTCGACATCTACAACGGCAGCCCCGAGCGCTACGACTGGAAGCTGGTCGGCAAGAAGGAAATCATCGTCCCGTACAACGCCTATCCGCTGCACAGCAACAAGCTGAAGAACGACGACATCATCAGGCCGCTGCACATCAACCAGGACCACGCGCGCTACGAGCTGCACCGCGTGTGGGTGGTTGACGCGACGCTGAAGGCGGGCCAGCGGCACATCTACAAGCGCCGCACGTTCTACGTGGACGAGGACTCGTGGCAGATCCTGGTGGTGGACTGCTACGACAACCGCGACCAGTTGTGGCGCGTGCAGGAAGGCCACTCGATCAACTACTACGAGATCCCGACCTTCTGGTCCACGCTCGAGATGACTTACGACCTGCAGGCGGGCCGCTACCTGGCGCTCGGCCTCGACAACGAGGAGCCGCAGACCGTCAACTTCGACGCGAAGCGCACGGCGGCCGATTTCACGCCGGCCGCGATCGCCAGGCGCGGCACGCGCTGACGTGCGGCGGGCGTTCGCCTGGCTCGCGCTCGCGGCGCTGCCGCCGGCGCTCGCGCAGGATGGCGTCGCGGACGACCCGGCCGCGCGCCCCTCGGTCATCGCGCCGCTCGCGGCGCGTTCGCTGCTGATCGACCTGGCCTGGGCCGGCGAGCGCGTGTTCGCGGTCGGCGAACGCGGCCACGTGCTGTATTCCGGCGACCGGGGCGCGAGCTGGACCCAGGTGCAGGTGCCCGGCAGCGCCAACCTCACCGCCGTGCACTTCGCCGGCGCCACGCACGGCTGCGCGGTCGGCCACGTCGAGACGATCCTGTGCACGCACGACGGCGGCGCGAGCTGGAAGCTCGTGCACTTCGCCCCGGAGAACACGCAGCCGCTGCTCGACGTCTGGCTGGCCGACGACCTGCGCGGCCTCGCGGTCGGCGCCTATGGCGTGATCTATGCGACTGCGGACGGCGGCGCGGTCTGGAGCCAGCAGCCGTTCGAGCCGGCGCCGCTTGCGAATGCGCCGGCCGTTGCCGCCGAGGACGACGACATGGAAGTGGATCTCGGCTTCGAGTTCCACCTGAATGCGATCGCGCGCGGCCCCGGCACGCGGCTGTACCTGGGGGCGGAGGCGGGCCGGCTGTTCCGCTCGGACGACGACGGCGCGAGCTGGCGCGAGCTGCCGTCGCCCTACGACGGCTCCTTCCACGGCGTGCTGCCGCTCGACGGCGACGCGCTGCTGGCTTTCGGCCTGCGCGGCAACCTGTTCCGTTCCGAGGACGGCGGCATGAACTGGACGGCGATCGAGACCGGCACGACGGCGCTGCTCAATTCCGGCGCGCGCGTGGACGCCGACACCGTCGTGATCGCCGGCATGGCCGGCGTGATGCTGGTGAGCCGCGATGGCGGGCGCACGTTCGAGCTGACGCAGCAGGACGACCGCCGCGCGATCTCGGCGGTCGCGCCGTCCGGTGACGGCGCGCTGATCGTCGCGGGCGAGGGCGGCGTGCGCAGGCTGCCGCTGCCCGGCGGAGCGGCGCCATGAAGGCCGGCGGCGACGAACGGATCGCGGCCTGGCTCGAGCCGCACGTCTTCGGCCACCGCACGCTGATCCTCGCGGCATTCGCGCTGGTCACGGCCGTGCTCGGCTGGATCGCGATCAGCGGTCTCCGGCTCGACACCAATTTCACCAAGCAGCTGCCGCTCGAGCACGAGTACATCCAGACCTATCTCGACCACAAGGACGAGTTCGGCGGCGCCAACCGGCTGCTGATCGCGCTGGTCGCGCGCGACGGCAACATGTTCACGCCCGGGTTCTTCGAGGCCCTCAAGATCGCGACCGACGAGGTGTTCTTCATCGAAGGCGTGGACCGTTCCCGCGTGCAGTCGCTGTGGACGCCCAACACGCGCTACACGGAAGTCGTCGAGGGCGGCATCGAGGCCGGCGACGTCATCCCGTCGGACTTCCAGCCGGATGCGGAAGGCCTCGCGCGGGTCAAGGAGAACATCCTCAAGGCCGGCATCGTCGGCCGCCTGGTCGCGAACGATTTCTCCGGCGCCCTGATCAGCGCGCAGCTTCTCGACGCGGACCCGGAGACCGGGCAACCCGTTGATTACATTAAGATTTCACGTGAGCTCGAGGAGAAGGTGCGGGCCCGGATCGAGGGCGAGTCGCTGGCGCTCTCGGTCGAGGTGCCGGTCTCGGTGCACATGATCGGCTTCGCCAAGGTGGTCGGCGACGTCGCCGACGGCGCGCTCTCGGTCGTCACTTTCGCGATCGTGACGGTCGCGCTCACGCTGCTGTTCGTCTGGATCTACATCCAGTCGCTGCGCATCGCGCTGGTGCCGGTGATCTCGTCGCTGGTGGCGATGGTGTGGATGCTGGGCCTGCTCGTGATCCTGGGCTACGGCGTGGACCCGCTCGGCATCCTCGTGCCCTTCATCATCTTCGCGATCGGCACCAGCCACGGCGTGCAGAAGATCAGCGCCGTCTCCGACGCCGCGCGATCCGGTTGCGACTGCAACGTCGCCGCGCGGCGCACCTTCCGGCTGCTGTTCCTGCCGGCGATCGTGGCGCTGCTCGCGAACCTGGTCGGCTTCATCACCATCCTGCTGATCCGCGTGCCGGTGATCCAGGAGATGGCCGTCACCGCGAGCCTCGGCATCGGCGTCATTATCCTGACCGACCTGATCCTGCTGCCGCTCTTGGTCTCCTTCGTGCCGATCACCGACCGCTTCCGCGAGCGCGTGGCGCGGCGCCAGCAGACCCTGCAGGGCGTCTGGAACGGGCTGGCGAAGATCACGAACCGCGGCCCGGCCGCCGTCATCATCGCCGTCGCCGCGGTGCTCGGCGTGTTCGGCTTCTACAAGGGCCTGCAGACGCCGATCGGCGATACGCAGGCAGGCGTGCCCGAGCTGCGCCCGGATTCCCGCTACAACCGCGACAGCAACCTGATCAGCGAGCGCTTCTCGATCGGCACCGACATCATCAACGTGATCGTCGAGACCCGGCCCGACGGCTGCATCGACTTCCCGATCATCGACGCCATCGACCGCTTCGCCTGGCACATGGCGAACGTCGAGGGCGTGCGCGACGTCATGACGCTGGCCGGCGTCTCCAAGGTCGTCAGCGCCGGCTGGAGCGAGGGCAGCCTCAAGTGGCGCAACCTGCCGCGCGACGAGCGCCAGCTGGTGCAGGCGCAGAACTACATCGAGACCAGCACCGGGCTGCTCAATCGCGACTGCAGCGTGATGCCGGTGATGCTGTTCCTGTCGGACCACCGCGCCGAGACCATCGAGCGCGTGGTCGCCGCGGTCAAGGAATACCGCGCGGCCAACCCGACGGCCGACGTGACCTACCGCCTGGCGACCGGCAACGTCGGCGTCATGGCCGCGCAGAACGAGGAGGTCGAGGCCAAGGAGTTCGTGATTCTCGGCTGGGTGTTCGCCGCGGTCACGGTCATGTGCCTGGTGAACTTCCGCTCGGTGATCGGCACGATCATGGTCATCGTGCCGCTGGCCCTGGTGTCGATCCTGGTCTACGCGGTGATGGCCTTCGTCGGCATCGGCCTCAAGGTCAACACGCTGCCGATGGTCGCGCTCGGCGCCGGCATCGGCGTGGACTACGGGATCTACCTGTTCAGCCGCATGCAGGAATTCCTGGGCAAGGGCCAGAGCGTGCAGCAGGCCTATCTCGGCGCCCTGCGCGTGACCGGCGCCGCGATCTTCTTCACCGGCGTCACGCTCGCGATCGGCGTCGCCACCTGGGTGTTCTCGCCACTCAAGTTCCAGGCCGACGTCGGCCTGATGCTGACCTTCATGTTCCTGGTCAACATGCTGGGGGCGATGATCCTGCTGCCGGCGCTGGGGGCGTGGATGCTGCGAGCTAAAAGCAATAGGAGCGTTCCGTGACTGCAAAGAGGGCACTCGCAGACACGTTCGGCCCAATCTTCTACGTTGAAGCAAGTATTTACTTGTGAACGCGACTTCAGTCCGCCGGGCGTCAGAGCGACGAGCCGAGCATTTGCTGAATGACTTGCTGGTGTCGCAAGGCTGGGATCTGCGCCGTCCTCCGCAGGGTAATCTGCTGTTTCAGCACGAATTTCGGTCTTTCCCTCAATTCGCAGAAGTTTTGAGTGGTGCAAGCAAGACGGGTCGAGGAGTCGGCATCCCAGAGGCCATGCTGCTTGACCCAGAATCTCAAGAACCGATTGCAGTTATTGAGACAAAGGCCTCTGTCAAAGACCTTGAGACCGCGATTACAGAGGCCCAGCAGTATGCGACCAAATTTACTGAAGCAGGCTACTCAACTCTTGCAATAGGGTTGGCAGGCACAAGAGACGATGACTACGCCGTGCGAGTCGCCAAGTGGACCGGTGCAAAGTGGACGCAAGTCACGTATGACGGCGAACCGATTGGCTGGATACCAAATCGGGCGGACATTGAAAAAGTCGCAATTTCGACCGGTCCACCAGAAGTTCGACCAACAATTCCCCCACCGGAAGTTCTTTTTCAGCGCGCAGATGAAATCAATCGACTCCTTCGCGAGTCAAACGTAAAGGATGAGTTTCGCCCTGCTGTAGTTGCGGCAATGATGCTCGCGCTATGGAAAAGCGAAGGGCGAATACGTCGCGACAAAAGCTACATTCTTTCTGACATTAATAGTTCGTGTCGCGACGCATTCATCGCTGCTGGAAAGGCGCAACTTGCTCGCAGTCTTCGCATTGATGAGGCAAATGAAAAGCTCGCTGGGCGTGCCAAACGAATTGCAACAATTCTTGAGCGGCTGAATGTGACAGTGCTTACGGCGGAGCATGATTATCTCGGCCAACTCTATGAGACTTTCTTTCGCTATACGGGCGGTAACACGATTGGCCAATACTTCACGCCGCGGCACATTTCCCGAATGATGGCCGACGTGTGTCAGGTGACAAAGGACGATGTAGTCATTGATCCTGCCTGCGGCACCGGCGGCTTTCTGGTCGCATGCATGGATAGGATCATCCGCGAGCACCACATTACGCGTGCGAAGATGGTCGAAATTGTCCGTAAGAAACTCATTGGATTTGAAAGTGAGCCAGTAACCGCTGCGTTGTGTGTCGCCAACATGATTCTACGGGGAGACGGTTCAACAGGTGTACAACGAGCTGACGCACTTACATCTCCGCAGTACCCGGTTGGAAAGGCTTCGGTTGCTCTCATGAATCCTCCTTTCCCGCACAAGAAGACTGATACGCCTACGGAAGCTTTTGTTGAGCGTGCGTTGGAGGGGCTCGGACGAGCTGGTCGCCTCGCGGTAATTCTGCCAACGAGCCTTCTGGTCAAAAAAGACAAGGGCGAGTGGCGCGCGCGGGTGCTCAAACAAAATACGCTTGTCGCTGTGTGTCAATTACCGGACGAACTGTTTCAACCCTTTGCATCAGCGACAACGTCAATTGTTGTACTTGAGAAAGGACTACCTCACGAAAAACGCCGCAAGACGTTATTTGTACGACTTCAGCATGATGGGCTGGTTCTTAGGAAAGGCGTAAGAGTTACGCGTGAATCTGAGCCAAATCACGTTGCGAACGCGATTGATGCAATTCTCAACAAGAATGTCGTTGCGGGTTTTTCTGGGCTTGCCTCAGTTACTGACGATGACGAATGGGCGGTTGGAGCATACATAGAGTCGTCAGTTGGAAACGAAAGTGAACTTAAGCAATCGGTCGATGTTTTACTCCGTCGGTTGGCATCCTTCTACACACGATATGCTGCCGAAATTGTGGTTCAGCGGCGTGAAATCGAAACTGGAAACCTGCAGGTTGCTTGTTACCGAGACTTGGTAAGTCAAGCGAGACGCGACAACTCGGCTCGGATTAGTTCCCAGCCAGGTACGATAGGTTCGCTATTTGAGGTCTATTACGGCATGAAGGAGTTGCATAGCAGAGATGGAATTGCTGGCGGTCCTGCACTGGTGATCTCTCCTACAGAATCGTATAACGGTTGTTACGGTTGGTTGGATTTTCCGCAGTTGATTGAGCCACCATTCGTGACGGTCGCGCAAACTGGCAGCATTGGCGAGTCATTTGTTCAATTGGAGCCTTGTGCTGTAAACGATGATTGTCTGATCTTGCTTCCAAAGCAGGGTGTAGAAGAGAGTCAACTCGTGCTCGCAGCTGCGACGCTCCATGCGGAAAAATGGAGATTTACTTATGGGCGCAAACTGACCCCTCAGCGCATTGCGGCGTTCAAGATTCCAGAGTCACCAAACTTGCTCCGATGGGTCGAAGGTAAGCTGGAGACCACGCGGCGCGTCATCGCAGCCAGTCTTGCGCCGTACGAAAGCGATCCAATTTTGCCTACTACCTGGCAGCCGCGGTCCGAGTCGATCAGAAGTGTGACGAAGCGGCATCCTACGATTGCTATGCACGGCAGTAGGCCGTCTGTCGAACTGGCAGTGAACGAATCGAGGTCTCCCCCTGCGCCGCGCAAGCGACCGAAGGCGTCGCGCAAACTGAACTGACTCCTGCAGCCGACCCTGGTGACCGTTGGTGAGCGGGACGGACCCGCCGACTATTGCAGCTCTCTCGACTGATAAAAATGCTCCGCTAGCCCGCTAACCACTTGCTTTCGCAGGGAATTCTGGTACATTACTGTATAAATAACCAGCCCCTGGGAAGCCCGCCATGGACGGCCCAATCGCCTCGGTTCCGACCCCGCAACTGATCGACCAGATCACCGAACTGGCCGGTCACCTGAACGCAGCCAACGCCCGCTTTCTCGCCCTCATCGCCGAGCTCGATCGCCGCCGCGGCTGGGCCGAGTGGGGCGTGAAATCCTGCGCGCACTGGCTCAACTTCAAGTGCGGCATCGCCCTCGGCGCCGCCCGCGAGAAGCTGCGCACCGCCCACGCGCTGGAGGGTCTGCCCGAAATCCGCTCGGCGATGACCGCTGGCCGGATCAGCTACGCCAAGGTCCGGGCCATGACCCGGATCGCCGATGCCGGCAATGAGGGCTACCTGCTCAATGTCGCCCTGCATGGCACAGCACATCACGTCGAGGAACTGGTCCGGAACTATCGCCGGGCCAAGGATGCCCAGGAACTGAGTCGGGAGGCGCGCCAGCACCGTGACCAGTCCCTGTGGATGACCACGGAGGATGACGGCTCGCTGGTGATCCGGGGCCGGGTGCCGGCCGAGATCGGGGCCTTGTTCAGGCGGGCGCTGGAAATGGCCGAGGACAGCCTGCCGATCGAGAAAAACGTTTCCGCGGAAACGTCTTCTGAGGATATGCACCGCAGCCGCAAGCGGCGGGTGGAAGCACTTGCCCTGATGGCCGAGAGCTTCCTGGCCCGGGGTCCGCAGGATCTATCGGGGGCGGATCGGCAGCAGATCGTCGTCCATGTCGATGCCGAGACGCTCAAGCACGATCACGCCGGCCGCTGCGAGCTGGATCATGGCCCGGCCATGGCCGCGGAGACCGCCCGCCGGCTCGCCTGCGATGCCGGCATCGTCCCGATTATCGAGAACGGGCAGGGTGAGCCGCTCAATATCGGCCGGCGAACCCGCACCATCCCGCCCGGCATCCGCCGAGCCTTGAAAGCCCGCGACAAGGGCTGCCGGTTCCCGGGTTGTACCTTCGTCCGTTACGTGGACGGGCACCACATCCAGCATTGGGCCCATGGCGGCGAGACCAGCCTTGCCAATCTGGTGACGCTCTGCCGCTTCCATCATCGGCTGGTGCACGAGGGTCAGGTCGAGATCCAGCAGCTGGATGACGGGGCGTTGCGGTTCCTGCACCCGGGCGGCGCCGCCTACGACAGTCCGCTGCCCCTCGAAGGCAACACAACCGGTATCGACATCAACCGCGCGATCACGCCGAAGACCGCGATCCCGCACTGCACCGATCAGGCGATGGACTATGAACTCTCGGTCGCGTGTCTGCTCAGTCGAGCGAAGGCCGCGCCCGCAGCCGCTTGACGTCCTTGCGCTGACGCTTGCCCTCCAGCCGCCGCGCTTTCGCCGCGCGCCCCGGACGTGTCTTCTTGCGCGCTTTCGGCACGTGCCTGGCCTGGACGATCAGCGCCTCGAGCCGCGCGATCGCGTCGCGCCGGTTCGCTTCCTGGCCGCGGTGGCGATGCGCCTCGATCACGATCTCATCGGCCAGCGTCAGCCGCCGTCCTGCCAGGGCACGAAGCCTCGATTTCCCTGCCTCATCCAGCAAGGACGTGGCCGCCACGTGGAAGCGCAGCTCGCAGGCGGTGGCGACCTTGTTGACGTTCTGGCCGCCGGGGCCGGGACTGCGCACGTAGGCGAGCGTGTACTCGCCCGCGGGGATGATCATCAGTCCTGGCCGTCCGCGGACGGCATGACCGGCTTCGACGACGCCGGCGCCAGCGCGGAGGCGGACTGGCTGCCCTCGAGGATGCGGATCTCGCGCTGCGCCGGCGGGATGGTGATGCCGTGCTCGCGGAACAGCGCCCAGATCTTGCGGTTCACGTCGGAGCGCACGTTGTTGACGCCCTCGGCCGGGTCGCCGATCCAGAAGCGCAGCTCGATCTCCATGCCGTAGTCGGCGAACTCGAGCAGGCGCGACACCGCCGGCGGGTCGCGCAGGATGCGCGGGTGCTCGGCCGCGACCAGCAGCAGCTTCAGCGCCAGCTCGACGTCGTCCTGGTAGCCGATGCGCACCGGCAGGCGCAGCCGCACGCGCGGATGGCCGTAGCTCCAGTTGATCAGCGGGTTGGTGATGACGTTCTGGTTCGGCACCAGCGTGGCGACGCCGTCGCGGTCGCGCACGACGATGTGCCGGCCGCGCAGCTCCTCGACCCAGCCGAAGCCGGTGGTGCTGGTGCCGGTGGTGCCGGTGAAGCTGATCACGTCGCCGGGCTTGATCGAGCGGTCGATCAGCAGCACGAAGCCGCTGACGAAGTTCGCGGCGATCGCCTGCAGGCCGAAGCCGAGGCCGAGGCCGATCGCGCCCGAGAACACGGTCAGCGCCGTGAGGTCCACGCCGGCGGATTGCAGGCCGAGCAGCGCGCCGAGCGCGATCAGGAAGGCATAGGCGAACTTGCCGATGCCGATGCGGGTGGACGGCGCCAGCTCCTGGACGTTGC
>CAYXUJ010000006.1:0-56108 GCA_964468395.1 uncultured Steroidobacteraceae bacterium | reverse complement strand
GACGAGAACCAGCTGCACGCGGCGGTGGTCGAGCTGGTCGCGCTGGACGACGCCCGCATCAAGTACTCGACCGTGCAGAACTGGTACCCCGGCGACGAAAACGGCGTCGGCGGCATCTACAACTTCGTCACCAAGCGCGGCGATTGCCGCGGCCGCAACTCGAAGATCTCCTGGACCCAGGTCGAGACAGGGTCGGCGATCACCTGGAAATACCCGAGCTGCATCCTGCGCGGCGACGGCTCGGTCGGCGAGTTCTACTCGGTGGCGCTCGCCAACCACCGCCAGCAGGCCGACACCGGCACCAAGATGATCCACATGGGGCGCAACACGCGCTCGACCATCGTCGCCAAGGGCATCTCGGCAGGCCACGGCCAGAATGCCTACCGCGGCCTGGTCAAGGTCCTGCCCGGCGCCGACGGCGCGCGCAACCACACGCAATGCGATTCGCTGCTGATGAGCGACCACTGCGGGGCGCACACCTTCCCGTACATCGAGGTGCGCAACCCCACGGCCGTCGTCGAGCACGAGGCCACGACGTCGAAGATCTCCGACGACCAGCTGTTCTACTGCCTGCAGCGCGGCATCGCCGCCGAGGATGCGGTCAACATGATCGTCAACGGCTTCTGCCGGCAGGTGTTCCGCGAGCTGCCGATGGAGTTCGCGGTCGAGGCGCAGAACCTGCTCGCGGTCAGCCTGGAAGGAGCGGTCGGATGAGCGATTCGGTGCCCTGCATTCTCGAAGTGCGCGACCTGCGGGTCCGCGCCGGCGAGCGCGTGATCCTCGACGGCCTGTCGCTCGAGGTGCGGGCCGGCGAAGTGCACGCGATCATGGGCCCGAACGGCTCCGGCAAGAGCACGCTGACCGGCGTGCTGGCCGGGCGGCCGGGGCTCGAGGTGCTCTCCGGCAGCGCGACCTACCTGGGCCGCGACCTGCTGGCGATGGCGCCCGAGCAGCGCGCCCGCGAGGGGCTGTTCCTCGCCTTCCAGTACCCGGTCGAGATCCCGGGCGTCAACAACGTCTACCTGCTGAAGGCCTCGCTGAACGCGCTGCGCAAGCACCGCGGCCTGCCGGAGCTGGACGCGTTCGAGTTCCTGAACCTGGTGCGCGACAAGCTCGCCACGATGCGCATGGACGAGGCCCTGCTGAACCGCGGCGTCAACGAGGGCTTCTCCGGCGGCGAGAAGAAGCGCAACGAGATCCTGCAGATGAGCCTGCTGGAACCGACGCTGGCGCTGCTCGACGAGACCGACTCGGGGCTCGACATCGACGCGCTGAAGATCGTCGCCGAAGGCGTGAACCGGCTGCGCGCGCCGTCGCGCGCGATCGTGCTCGTCACCCATTACCAGCGCCTGCTGGAGCACGTGGTGCCGGACCGCGTGCACGTGCTCGCGGGCGGGCGCATCGTCAAGAGCGGCGGCCGCGAGCTGGCGCTGGAGCTCGAGCGCCGCGGCTACGACTGGTTGCGCGCAGGCACGGCGGCGGCATGAACGCGGCGCCGGTCATCGAGCGAATCCGCGCGAGCCACGCGGGAATCGCGCCGCGGCTGCCCGGCGGCGCCGGCTGGGCGCAGCGTCGCGCCGGCGCGCTCGCCACGCTGCTGGATCGCGGCCTGCCAGACCGGCGCGACGAGAACTGGAAATACCTCGACCACGCGCGCATCGCCGGCTATGCCTTCGACCCGGCGCCGCACGCCGCGCCCGCCGCCGCGGATCTCGATCGCCTCCTGCTGCCGGTCGCAGGCGCGCGGCGCATCGTGCTGGTGGATGGCCGCTACGATGCCGGCCTCTCGGCCGGCGCCGACGGCGGCGACGTGAGGGTCGAGGACCTCGGCGCCCTGCTCGCCCGCGATCCCGCGGCCGCGCTGGCGCTCCTGCGCGCGCCCGGCGACGACGCCGACGACCGTTACGCCCTGCTCGCGGACGCATTCGCGGCCGACGGCGTCCTGGTCCGCGTGGCCGACGGCGCCGCGCCGGCCGCGCCGCTGCACCTGGTCCATGTCTGCACGGCGACGGCGGCCGCGCACCATTCGCGGCTGGTGATCGAGATCGGCGCCGGCGCCAGGCTGTTGCTGGTCGAGGAATTCATCGCCCGCGGCGAGGCGGCGGCGCTTGGCAACCTGGCCGCCGAACTGTCGGTCGGTGCCGGCGCCGAGGTGACGCACCTGCGCCTGCACCGGCATGCGGCCGCCGCGGCCCAGGTCGAGACCTGGGTGGCGCGGCTCGCCGCCGGCGCCCGCTACGACCAGCACCTGCTGGCGCTCGGCGGCGGGTTGCTGCGCTCGAACCTGCGCCTGTCGCTCGACGGCCGCGACGCCGACTGCCGGCTGCATGGCCTGTTCCTTTGCGATGGCGAGCGCCAGGTGGACCTGCACACGCAGGTCGTGCACGAGGCGCCCGCGACCCGCACGCTCCAGGACTACCGCGGCATTGCCACCGACCGCGGGCGCGGCGCGATCAACGGCCGCATCGTCGTGCGGCCAGCCGCGCGCGGCGCCGACGCGCGCCAGCAGAGCCGCAACCTGCTGCTGTCGCCGCTGGCCGAGATCAACGCCCGCCCGCAGCTCGAGATCCACGTGGACGAGGTCCAGTGCCGGCACGGCGCGACCACCGGCACGCTCGACCCCGAGCAGCTGTTCTACCTGCTGTCGCGCGGGCTCGACCCGGCGACCGCCCGCGGCCTGCTGACCTTCGCGTTCTGCCAGGACATCATCGGCCGCCTGCCGCTGCCGGCACTGCGCGCGGTGGTCGAGGACCTCGTTGCGGGCGTCCTGCCGGACCGAGAACTGATCCGGGGGCTCGCCTGATGGCCGCCGCCGCCGAGTTGCAACCCCGCCTCGACCTGGCGCGGATCCGCGGCGATTTCCCGGCGCTCGCGCGCCGCGTCAACGGCCAGCCGCTCGCGTACCTCGACAACGCAGCATCGGCGCAGCAGCCGGCCGCGGTGATCGACGCGGTGGCGGACTACGCCCGCTCCCATCACGCGAACGTGCACCGCGGCGTCCATACGCTGTCTCAGGAAGCCACCGAGATGTACGAAGGCGCGCGCGAGCGCGTGCGCCGCTTCGTCAACGCCGCCTCGGCGCGCGAGATCGTGTTCGTGCGCGGCACGACCGAGGCGATCAACCTGGTCGCCCAGTCCTTCGCCCGGCCGCGGCTCGCCGCCGGCGACGAGATCGTCGTCACCCGCCTGGAGCACCATTCGAACATCGTCCCCTGGCAGCTGCTCGCCGGCCAGACCGGCGCGCAGCTGCGGGTCGTGCCGATCGACCGCCGCGGCGTGGTGGACTTCGATGCCTACGTCGCGCTGCTCGGGCCGCGCACGCGCCTCGTCGCGCTGGCCCACGTGTCCAACGCGCTCGGCACCGTGCTGCCCGTCGCCGATTTCCTGCGGGCCGCGCGCGAGCGCGGCATCGCCACGGTCGTGGACGGCGCCCAGGCGGTGCCGCACCTGCCGGTGGACGTGCAGGCGCTGGGCTGCGATTTCTACGCGTTCTCGGCGCACAAGATGTACGGGCCGACCGGCATCGGCGTGCTGGCCGCGCGTGAGGCGCTGCTCGAGGCCATGCCGCCCTGGCAGGGCGGCGGCGACATGATCCTGACGGTGTCGTTCGCGGGCTCGACCTGGAACCACCTGCCGCACCGCTTCGAGGCGGGCACGCCCAATATCGGCGGCGCAGTCGGCCTCGGCGCCGCGATCGACTACCTGGAGCGCATCGGCCTGGCGCGGATCGCGGAGCACGAAAACGCCCTGCTCGCCCATGCGACGGCGAAGCTGGCGTCGATTCCCGGGCTCGAGCTCGTCGGCACGGCGCCGGACAAGGCCAGCCTGGTCTCGTTCACGGTCGACGGCATTCACCCGCACGACCTCGGCACCGTGCTCGACTCGCGCGGCGTCGCCGTGCGCACCGGCCACCACTGCGCCATGCCGGTGATGGAGTTCTTCGGCGTGCCGGCGACCACTCGCGCCTCGTTCGGGCTCTACAACACCCGCGAGGAGATCGACGTGCTGCACGACGCGCTGCTGCACGCCATCCGGATGCTGCGCTGATGGACCTCGCCGAGCTCTACCGCGACGTGATCGTCGACCACAACCGCCGGCCGCGCAACGCCGGGCGCCTGGCCTCGCCCTGCTGCAGCGCCGAAGGCAACAACCCGCTGTGCGGCGACCGCCTGCGCGTCGACGTGGACGTACAGGATGGCCGCATCCACGACATCCGCTTCGACGGCAGCGGCTGCGCGATATCGACCGCCTCCGCATCGCTGATGACCGAGGCGGTCAAGGGCCGCAGCCGCGCCGAGGCCGGGCAGCTGTTCGCGGCCGTGCACCGGATGCTGACCGGCGCGCCGGATGCGGCGCCGGCGGAGCTCGGCAAGCTGGCGGCGCTCGCCGGCGTGCGCGAGTTTCCGGCGCGCGTGAAGTGCGCGAGCCTGTGCTGGCACACGCTGAACGCGGCGCTCGCCGGCGGCGGCGAGCCGGTGACGACGGAGTAGCCATGCGGCGCACGGATCACGAGCCGGTCGTCGTGCAGCGCGATGTGCGCGCGGTCATCGTGCCGGCAGGCGTCGAGGTCAAGCTGCGCACCGGCAGCGTCGGCTATATCACGCAGTCGCTCGGCGGCAGCTTTACCGTCTACATCGAGGGCAACCTGTTCCGCATCGCCGGCGCCGACGGCGACGCGATCGGCAAGGAGCCGGTACCGCCGCCGGAACTGCCCGCCGGCGCCACGGACGAGGACGTCAACCGGCTGGTGTGGGACCAGCTGCGGACCTGCTTCGACCCGGAGATCCCGGTCAACATCGTCGACCTCGGCCTCGTCTACGACTGCCGGCTCACGCCGAACGACGAGGGCACGCGCGACGTCGCCGTGCGCATGACGCTGACGGCACCCGGCTGCGGCATGGGCGAGGTGCTGGTCGCCGACGTGCGCGACAAGCTCAAGCTGATCCCGACCGTGCGCAACGCCGACGTCGAGCTGGTGTTCGACCCGCCGTGGAACCAGGGAATGATGTCCGAGGCCGCGCGCCTGCAGACCGGGATGATGTAGTCAGAACTCGTCGAGGGACAGCAGGCTGGCATTGCCGCCGACCGCGGCGGTGTTGACCGTGACCGTCTGCTCCGTCGCGAAGCGCGCCAGGTAGTGCGGGCCGCCCGCCTTGGGCCCGGTCCCCGACAGCCCGCAGCCGCCGAACGGCTGCACCCCGACCACCGCGCCGATCATGTTGCGGTTGACATAGACGTTGCCGACGCGGGCGCGCGCGGCGATGCGCCGCGCGACGCTGTCGATGCGCGTGTGCACGCCGAGCGTCAGGCCGTAGCCGCTGTCATTGACCTGGTCCACGACCTCGTCGAGCCGCTCGCCGGCGAACCGCACGACGTGCAGCACCGGCCCGAACACTTCCCGCTCGAGCCGCGAGAGGCCCTCGATCTCGACCGCCAGCGGCGCGAACCAGTGCCCGTCCGGCAGGCCGGCCGGCAGCCTCGCGCGGTGGTGCCAGCGGGCGCCCTTGACGATCGCTGCGGCATGGCGCTCGAGCGTCGCCAGCGCGTCGGCGTCGATCACCGGCCCGACGTCGGTCGCAAGCAGCGCCGGGTCGCCGATCGCCAGCAGGTCCATCGCCCCGGCGAGCAGCTCGAGCACGCGCGGCGCGATGTCCTCCTGCACGAACAGCACGCGCAGCGCGGAGCAGCGCTGGCCGGCCGCGTTGAACGCGGACAGCATGGCGTCGTTGACGACCTGTTCCGGCAGGGCCGAGCTGTCCACCAGCATCGCATTCTGGCCGCCGGTCTCGGCGATCAGCACCGGCAGCGGCCCGTCGTGGGCCGCGAGCGAGCGGTTGATCAGGCGCGCGGTTTCGGTCGAGCCGGTGAACGCGACCCCCGCTACGCGCGGGTCGCCGGTCAGGGCCGGGCCGATCGCGGAGCCGTGTCCCGGCAGCAGCTGCAGCACGTCGCCGGGCACGCCGCAGGCGTGCAGCAGCCGCACCATCGCCGCCGCCACCAGCGGCGTCTGCTCGGCGGGCTTGGCGACGACGGTATTGCCGGACGCGAGCGCCGCGCTGACCTGCCCGGTGAAGATCGCGAGCGGGAAATTCCACGGGCTGATGCAGGCGAACACGCCGCGGCCGCGCAGGCTCAGCCGGTTGGATTCGCCGGTCGGGCCCGGCAGCGCCAGCGGCCGCCCGAAGGACTCCTCGGCGCGCGCGGCGTAATAGCGCAGGAAGTCCACCGCTTCCCGCACTTCCGCGATCGAGTCGGGAACGGTCTTGCCGGCCTCGGCGACGCAGATGGCGACGAAGCGCGCGGCATCCTGCTCGAGGCGGTCCGCCGCGGCCCGCAGCATCGCGGCGCGCTCGCCGGCCGGTACCGCATCCCATCCAGAGTGCGCGGCGGCGGCAATGCCGATCGCGCGCGTCGCCAGCGCTGCGTCCGCCTCGACCGCCTCGCCGACCACGCGCCCGAGGTCGGCCGGCGAACGGACTGGCCGGCGCGCACCGGCGATTTCCTTGCCGCCGACGATCGGCGCGGCGACCAGCGGCTGCGTGAGCGCCTCGCGGCAGGCGGCGGCCAGGCGCTTCTGTTCGCGCCCATCGGCCAGGTTGACGCCCGCGGAGTTGGGGCGCTCGGCGCCGAACAGCGCGCGCGGCGCCGGGATGCGCGGATGCTGGCCAGGGCCGAGGCGCTCGACTTCGGCGACCGGGTCGCCGACCACCGCGTCCACCGGCAGCGACTCGTCGACGATGCGGTTGACGAAAGAGGTGTTGGCGCCGTTCTCCAGCAGCCGCCGCACCAGGTACGGCAACAGGTCCTCGTGCGAGCCGACTGGGGCGTAGACGCGGCACGGCAGGCCGCGCCCTTTCGGGTCGGTCAGCTCGGCGTAGAGCTCCTCGCCCATGCCGTGCAGGCGCTGGAACTCGAACGTCCGCCCGCGGCTGTCCGCGAGGTGGATGATGCTCGCGGCCGTGTGCGCATTGTGGGTCGCGAACTGCGGGTACAGCCGGCGGCTGCCGTCCAGCAGGATGCGCGCGCAGGCCAGGTAGGCGACGTCGGTGTGGTGCTTGCGCGTGTAGACCGGGTAGCCGTCGAGCCCGCGTTCCTGGGCGCGCTTGATCTCGCTGTCCCAGTAGGCGCCCTTGACGAGGCGCACGTTCAGCACGCGCCCGGCCTGGTCGGCGCGCCGGCCCAGGTAGCGCAGCACGTCCGGCGCGCGTTTCATGTAGGCCTGCACTGCGAGGCCCAGCCCGTCCCAGCCCGCGAGCGACGGCGCCTCGAGCAGGCGGTCGAGCAGTTGCAGGGACAGTTCGAGCCGGTCCGCCTCCTCGGCGTCGATCGTGAGGGCGATGCCGGCGTCGCGCGCCTGCAGCGCCAGCGACTCGATGCGGCCGCCGAGTTCGTCCAGCACCTGGCGCTGGCGGCCGTACTCGTAGCGCGGGTGCAGCGCCGACAGCTTGACGGAGATGCTCGGCCAGGCGGCGGCCGGGACGCCGTCCGGCACCGCGGCGCCGACGGCGGCGATCGCCTGCGAATAGGCCTGCAGGTAACGCGCGGCGTCCGGCTCGGTCAGCGCGGATTCGCCGAGCATGTCGTAGGTGTAGCGGTAGCGGGCGGCGTCCCCTTCGGCGGCCCGCTCGAGCGCCTCGCCGATGTCCCGGCCCATCACGAACTGGTGGCCCATGATGCGCATCGCCTGGCGGAAGGCGGTGCGCACCACGGGCTCGCCGAGGCGCGCGACCAGGCGGCGCAGGAACGACCCGGGATCGCGCAGCTCCTCGTCGGGCGCGCGCATCAGGCGGCCGGTCAGCATCAGTCCCCAGGTCGAGGCATTGACGAACAGCGAATCCGCCTCGCCGAGGTAATCGGACCACTGCCCGGTCGAGATCTTGTCGGCGATCAGGCGGTCCGCCGTGTCCGCATCGGGGATCCGCAGCAGCGCCTCGGCCAGGCACATCAGCACGATGCCTTCCTGCGAGCCGAGGTCGTACTGCTGCAGGAAGGCCTCGATGCCGCCCTTGTCGGTGCGCCGCGCTCGCGCCGCCGCGACCAGCGCAATCGCCTCGCGGCGGACCGCGGCGCGCTCGGCCGCCGGCAGCCGCGCGAGCTCCAGCAGCTCCGTGACCGCCGTCGCCTCGTCCGCGAGGTAGCGCTCGCTGATCGCCGCGCCCGCGGCGGACTCGAACTCGCGCTGGTCGCTCCGCAGGAACGGGGGCATGCGTCGGCTGTCCATGCCGGCGATTCTATCCGCGTCCCGCGTCCGCGGCCTGCCGCCACGCGAGGTACTCGCGCAGGATGCGGTCGTGGTCGAAGGCAAGCGCCGGCGCCGCCGCCGGGTCGGTCACGCACAGCGCGCGCGCATCGTCGCCGGCGGCAGGTTCGCCCGTCGCGGTCGCGACATAGACGACGCTCGCCGTGTGGCCGCGCGGGTCGCGGCCGGGGTCGGAATAGACGCCCAGCAACCCCAGCAGCCGCACGCTGAGGCCGGTCTCCTCGAATGCCTCGCGGATCGCCGCCGCCTCGACCGTCTCGCCCAGGTCCACGAAGCCGCCGGGCAGTGCGTGGCCGGCGGGCGGACAGGCGCGCTCGATCAGCACGATCGGCCGTCCCGGCCGGTCCTCGAGCTCGATGACCAGGTCGACGGCGAGCGCAGGCGTCTGCGGCCTCGGCATCAGCGGCTGGCCGTTGCCGTGCCGAGATAGCCCCGGATCAGCCGTCGGCCCAGGTACAGCAGCGGGATCAGCGCCACCGCCGCCGCCATCTTGTAGGCGTAGTTGACGGTGCCGACCGCGAGGAACAGCGGGATCGGCCATTGCTGCGGCCCGAGCACGAAGGCGATGTAGAGCACGATGAAGCTGTCGATCAGCTGCGACACGGCGGTCGAGCCCGTGGCCCGCAGCCACACCAGGCGCTCGCCGGTCGCGCGGCGGATCCGGTGGAACACGGCGACGTCCACCAGCTGGCCGACCAGGAAGGCGGTCACCGACCCGCCGATGGTCCAGAGGCCCTGGCCGAAGACGCTGGCAAACGCCGCCTGCATGTCGGGCACGCCGCGCCCGGCGCCGACCGTGACCCACCAGGCCGCCGGCGCCAGCTCGATGGCGAGGTAGGCGAACACGAACGCGTAGATGATGAACCCGACCGCGAGCCATGAGACCAGGCGCACGCCGCGCACGCCGTAATGCTCGTTGATGATGTCCGTCATGATGAAGACGATCGGCCACAGCATCACGCCGGCGGTGAACGACAGCGAACCGCTCTGCCCGAACAGTCGCCAGTCGAACGGCTGGAGCCCGAGCGTGTCCTCGAGCGCGAAGATCTTGACGCCGACGAACTCGGCGATCAGCGCATTGGTCACGAACAGGCCGGCCAGCGCGATGAACAGCCGCGCGGGCCGCGAGTCGACGACGGCCGCCGTGGACTCGCGCGCGGCGCCGCTCATGCCTCGGTCCTGCCCCGCAGCCGGCGGATCGCGCGACGGCCGCGCTTGTCCGGACGGCCGGGCGGCGCCACGGCGAGCGAACGGTCGCGCTGCCGGCGCTCGCGCGCCACGCGCCGGCGCAACTCGCTTTCCGGAGTCTCCTCGTAGCAGGCCTGCGCTTCGGCGGCCGGGCCGCGCCGGTCCGGCAGCCGCTGCACGCGCACGGTCCAGCAGTCCTGGCCGAGCGTGATGTCGAGCCGGTCGCCCGGGCCGACCGCGCGCGACGGCTTGGCGCGCTCGCCATTGACGTGGACCTTGCCGCCGGCGACCGCCTCGGCCGCCTGCGACCGGCTGCGGAAGAAGCGCGCGCACCACAGCCAGCGGTCGACCCGGTGGCGTGCCTGCGCCGAATTACGCCCGTCGTCGTGTGCCGTCACCGCGCCTCCCCGGTCGCGGATTATACGAGGCGCGGCGCGGGCGGCCGGTATAATCCGCCGCTGGTCGGCCGGCTGGGGAGCGCATGGATCCGGAACTGCTGCAGCGGCTCGAGGCGCAGCTCGCGGAGACCGAGCAGCAGGGCCTGTTCAAGCGCGAGCGCGTGATCGCCTCCGCCCAGGCGCCGCTGGTGCGGCTCGAGGACGGCCGCGAGGTCGTCAACCTCTGCGCCAACAACTATCTCGGCCTCGCCAGCGACCCGGCACTGGTGCGCGCCGCGCATGCGGCGCTCGACCGCTACGGCTACGGCATGGCCTCGGTGCGCTTCATCTGCGGCACGCAGACCGTGCACCGCGAGCTCGAGCGCCGGCTGTCGGCCTTCCTCGGCACCGACGACACGATCCTCTACTCGTCCTGCTTCGACGCCAACGGCGGCCTGTTCGAGACGCTGACCGGCGAGCAGGACGCGATCATCTCCGATGCGCTGAACCACGCCAGCATCATCGACGGCATCCGCCTGTCGAAGGCGCGGCGGCTGCGCTACGACAACGGCGACCTCGGGCAGCTCGAGCAGCGGCTGCGCGAGGCGCAGGACGCGCGCAGCCGCCTGGTCGTGACCGACGGCGTGTTCTCGATGGACGGGACGATCGCCCCGCTCGCGGGCATCTGCGACCTCGCCGACCGCTACCGGGCGACCGTGATCGTCGACGACTCCCACGCCACGGGCTTCATGGGCGCGGGCGGCCGCGGGACGCACGAGCATTGCGGCGTGGCGGGCCGGGTCGACATCCTGACCGGCACCCTCGGCAAGGCGCTCGGCGGCGCGAGCGGCGGCTACGTCTCCGGGCGCGCGCCGGTGATCTCCTGGCTGCGCCAGCGCTCGCGTCCCTACCTGTTTTCCAACACGATCGCGCCCGTGGTCGCCGCGACCACGCTCGCCGTGCTCGACCGGCTGGAATCGGCGCCCGACCTGCGCCGGCGCCTGCACGACAACGCCGCCTGGTTCCGCGAACGCATGGCTGCGCTCGGCTTCCGGCTGGTGCCCGGCGAGCACCCGATCATCCCGGTCATGATCGGCGACGCGGCGCTGGCCGTGCGCATGGCCGACCGGCTGCTCGAGCTCGGCGTCTATGCGATCGGCTTCTCCTACCCCGTCGTGCCGCTCGGCAAGGCGCGCATCCGCACGCAGATGTGCGCCGGCCACAGCCGTGACATGCTGGCGACGGCGGTCGCGGCATTCGGCCAGGCCGGCCGCGAACTCGGCATCATCGGCCCATGAGGCGTCCATGAAGGCATTGATCAAGGCGAAGCCGGAACCCGGCATCTGGCTCGGCGAGCTCGCGCGGCCGGAGCCCGGTCCCAACGACGTGCTGATCCGCATGCGCAAGACCGCGATCTGCGGCACCGACATCCACATCTACCAGTGGGATGCCTGGGCGCAGCGCACGATCCCCGTGCCGATGCAGGTCGGGCACGAATACTGCGGCGAGATCGTCGCGCTCGGCAGCGAGGTGCGCGGGCTCGCCGCCGGCGACCGCGTCTCGGGCGAGGGCCACATCACCTGCGGCCACTGCCGCAATTGCCGCGCCGGCCGCCGCCACCTGTGCCGCAACACCCAGGGCGTCGGCGTCAACCGGCCCGGCTGCTTCGCGGAATACATGGTGCTGCCCGCGGCCAACGTGTTCCGTCTGCCGGCGGGCATCTCGGACGAGATCGCCTCGATCCTCGATCCGCTCGGCAACGCCACGCATGCGGCGCTGTCGTTCAACATGGTCGGCGAGGACGTGCTGATCACCGGCGCCGGGCCGATCGGCATCATGGCGGTCGCGATCGCGCGCTTCATCGGCGCGCGCCACGTCGTCATCACCGACGTCAACGACTACCGCCTCGACCTGGCGCGGCGCATGGGCGCGACGCGGGCGCTGAACGTGACGCGCGAGAAGATCGACGATGCGATGCGCGAGCTCGGCATGGAGGAAGGCTTCGACGTCGGGCTGGAGATGTCCGGCAACCCGGCCGCGTTCCGCGACCTGCTGCGCGTGATGCACCACGGCGGCTCGGTGGCGCTGCTCGGCATCCCGCCGGCGGAGATGGCGATCGACTGGAACCAGGTCATCTTCAAGGGCCTGGTGATCAAGGGCATCTACGGGCGCGAGATGTTCGAGACCTGGTACAAGATGGCGGCGATGCTGCAGAGCGGGCTCGACGTGAGCCCGGTCATCACCCACCGCTTCGCCGTCGGCGACTACCGGCAGGCCTTCGAGACGATGAGCAGCGGCCAGTCCGGCAAGGTCATCCTCGACTGGGCCGCATAGGGACTGTCCCCTTTGCCGGCCTAGGGGACTGTCCCCTTTGACGCCGCCTTCACTCGAGCACGGGAAGCCCTTTCGTCAAAGGGGACTGTCCCCTCTTGCTCACTCCACCCGACAACTGCACAAGTACACCGGCCGCCCCTCATCGGCCAGCGCCAGCAGCGCCCGCGCGCGGGCCAGTGCCGCTCCGACGCCGGGCAGGCTGAAGCCGTCCGGCGCGATGGCGTCGACCGCCCAGGCCGTGGCGGAGCGCAGGTGCAGCGCCAGGGCATCGCGCCAGCTCACCTCCCGCTCGATCCACTCGACGTCGTAGTCGTCCTCGATGCCGGCCAGCCTGGCGGCCTCGGCGATCGCCTCGTCCACGTCGCCGAGCTCGTCGATGATGCCGGCCGCGCGCGCGTCGGCGCCGGTCCAGACCCTGCCCTGCGCGAGGCCCTCTATTTCCTCGGGCCGGCGCTCGCGGGCCTGCGCCACCTTGTCGACGAAGCTGCGGTAGGCATGCTCGACCGAGGCCTGCAGGATCTGGCGCGCATCCGGCCCCAGTTCGCGATCCAGCTCTGCCTGGCCCGCGAGCCCGGTCGTGCCGAATCCGTCGCTGGTGATGCCGATCTTGCCGAGCGTGCGCTGGAACGTGGGTATCACGGCGTAGACGCCGATCGAGCCGGTGATGGTCGTCGGCGCCGCCAGGATGCGGTCGGCGTCCATGGCGATGTAGTAGCCGCCCGAGGCGGCCACCGTGCCCATCGACGCGACCACCGGCTTGCCGGCCGCGCTCAGCGCCGCGACTTCGCGGCGGATCAGCTCGGACGCCATCATGCTGCCGCCCGGGCTGTCGATCCGCAGCACGACCGCGGAGTAGTCGTCGTCGAGGCGCAGCTCGCGCAGCCGTGCCGCCAGCGTGTCGCCGCCGACCAGGCCTGCCGACTGCTCGCCGTCCAGGATCTCGCCGGCAGCAACGATCACCGCGATGGACTTGCCGGCGCCGCGGGCGAGCCCTTGCTCCGATCGCACGTAGGCGAGGTACGACTCCCAGCCCACCGCCCGGTAGCCGCCGGTGTCGTCGTCGTGGCCGGCTTCTTCGGCGACCAGCTGCTCGAATTCCTGGCTGGTCTTGAGCCCGTCCACCAGGCCGCGCGCCAGCGCGTACTGCGCCACGTCGCCGCCGGTCGCACTCACGCCCGCGGCAGCCTCGTCGGCGTAGGCCTGGATCAGCTGCGGCTCGAGCTCGCGCGCGGCGGCCACGTCGGCCTTGTAGCTGTCCCACAGGGCGCCGACCCAGACGCGCGCGTCCTCGCGGTCCGCCGCCGACATGTCCTGGCGGGTCCATTCCTCGGGCGCCGACTTGTGGCGGCCGACCTTGAAGACGTGGACATCGACGGCCAGCTTGTCGAGCGCGCCGCGAAAATAGGTGCGGAAGTAGCCGAAGCCGTCCAGCAGCACGTAACCCATCGGGTCGAGGTAGACCTCGTCGGCCTGGGCGGCGAGGAAGTACTGGCGCTGCGAGTAGCCCTGGCCGTGGACGTAGACCTTCTTGCCGGACTCGCGGAACCAGCGGATCGAGCGCGCGAGGTCCTGCAGCATCGGCAGCCCGGCGCCGTCGAGGCCGCCCAGGTCGAGCACGAGCGCGCGGATCCGGTCGTCGTCGCGGGCATGGTCCACCACGTCGACGAGGTCGCGCAGCCGCGTCTCAGGGCGATCCTGGCCTGCGGCGCGGTTGAGCGCGCGCTCGAGCGGGTCCCCGGACAGTTCCTCGACGAGGTAGCCCTGCGGCGCCAGCACCAGCGCGGCGCCGCGCGGGATGAACGGCAGTTCCGTCTGGCTCGCCGAGAGCAGCGCGCCGAACAGGAACAGCAGCAGCAGCAGGTGCAGGACCTTGCGCAGCCCGTCGAGGGCGAACCAGACGCCCTTCAGCAGTGCCCAGACTGTGCGCAACACGGGCATGGTCGCCGCCTCAGCTGCCGAGCTTTTCCTCGATGCGCGCGGACTTGCCGGAACGGTCGCGCAGGTAGTACAGCTTGGCGCGGCGCACCTTGCCGCGGCGCTTCACCTCGATGTCGGCGATCGACGGGCTGTGCGTCTGGAACACGCGCTCGACGCCCTCGCCGTGCGACACCTTGCGCACCGTGAACGAGCTGTTGAGGCCGCGGTTCTTGCAGGCGATGACGACGCCCTCGAAGGCCTGGACGCGCTCGCGATCGCCCTCGCGCACCTTGACCTGCACCACGACGGTGTCGCCCGGAGAGAAATCCGGCAGCTTGCGCTTCAGCGAGCGCGATTCGAGTTCCTGGATGATCTTGTTCATGGCTTCGTTCCCGATTCCGATTGACCCTTGCCGTTTCACCTCACCGCGGCGGCTCGATGCCCTCCGCGACGCAATATTCCTCGAGCAGCCGCCGCTCCTCGCCGCTCAGGCGGCGGTGGCCGAGCAGGTCCGGCCGCTGCCGCCAGGTCCGGCCCAGCGCCTGCTGCAGCCGCCAGCGCGCGATGGCCGCATGATTGCCGCTCGCGAGCACCGGCGGCACCGCCCGGCCTTCCCAGACTTCCGGCCGCGTGTAATGCGGCCAGTCCAGCAGGCCGTCGCCGAACGAGTCCTGCGCCGCCGATTCCGCATCGCCCAGCACGCCCGGCAGCAGGCGCGCGACGGCGTCGATGACGATCAGCGCCGGCAACTCGCCGCCGGACAGCACATAGTCGCCGATCGACAGTTCCTCGTCGATCAGGGCGTCCGACACGCGCTGGTCGATGCCTTCGTAGCGGCCGGCGACGAGCCCGAATCCCGCGAGCCCCGCCAGCCGCCGCGCGGCGGCCTGCGTGAACGGCCGGCCCTGGGCCGACAGCCCGATCATCGGCGCGCCCGGCGGCAGTCTCGACCTTGCCCGCCGTATCGCCGCTGCGAGCGGCTCCGGCGCGAGCACCATGCCCGGGCCACCGCCAAACGGCCGGTCATCCACGCTGCGGTGCGGCTCCGGCGCATGCTCGCGCGGATTCTCCGTCCCGACCGCCAGGCGGCCTGCCGCGAGCGCGCGGCCGACGACCCCGGCTGCCAGGCCCGCCCCGATCATGGGCGGGAACAGCGTGACCACCTCGATCTTCATCTAGAACTCGGGATCCCAGTCGACCGTGATGCGGCCCTGACCGAGATCCACCCGCAACAACCGCTGCCCGCCGACCGGCAGCCAATGTTCCTGCTCGCCGACCACCACCATGACGGCATTGGCCGGCAGGTCGAGGAAATGGTCCACGCGGCCGAGACGCCGCCCGTCCAGGTTCACGACCTCGAGCCCGACCAGGTCCGCCCGGTAGAACTCGCCCTTGCGCAGCGCCGGCAGTTCGCTGCGCTCGATCCACAATTCCGTCGGCGCCAGCGCGATGGCCGCATCGCGGTCGTCGATGCCCTCGATCCGCGTCACCAGGCCCTTGCCATGGCGCCGCCCTTCCCGATGCCGCAGTTCGCGCCCGTCCGCCCGCCACACGGGGTAGTCGAGGATCTGCTCCAGCGGGTCGGTGTAGGAGACGATCTTGACCCAGCCGCGGACGCCGAATGGCCCGGTGATGCGCCCCAGCGCGACCCGGTCCTGCTGCCCGGACGCCCGTGACGGTGCCACCGCCGTGCCGCGGCCGCGGTCAGCCGCTCAGGCCGCCGCCTGCTTGCGGGCCGCGGTGACCAGCGTGCGCACGCGATCGGACATCGTCGCGCCGGTGCCAGTCCAGTAAGCGATGCGGGTCAGGTCCAGTTCGAGCCTGCGGTCCTTGCCGCGGGCGACCGGATTGAAATAGCCGACCTGCTCGAGCACTGTCCCGCCCTGGCGCTTGCGGCTGTCGGTGACGACGACGTGGTAGAAGGGCGAATTCTTGCCCCCACGGCGCGTCAGTCGAATCGTGACCATCGGATAAGTCCCCCGCAGCTGCGCTGCGTCAGTTCCGGGCCGTTCGGGGCCCCGTCAAAGAGCCGCGCATTCTACTCAAAAGCCTTCGCCAGTGAAAGGCTTACGAACGCCCGGGCGGGTACGGCGACTCAGCGCGGCCCGCCCCCTCCCGGCAGGCGCCCGGCCAGGCCCCGCAGCATCCTGGCCATGCCGCCCGAGCGCATTTTCTTCATCATCTTGTCCATCTGCAGGAACTGCTTCAGCAGCCGGTTGACCTCCTGCACCGGGACCCCGGCGCCGGCGGCGATGCGGCGCTTTCGCGAGGCGGCGATGATTGCGGGCCGGCGGCGCTCGCCGGGCGTCATCGAGTCGATGATGCCGATCTGCCGGCGGATCTGCCTTTCGTCCACCTGCGCGAGCGCCCCCGGCGGCAATGCCTGCTTCGGCAGCTTGTCGGCCAGCGCCGCGAGGCCGCCCATGCGGCTGAACTCCGCCAGCTGGTCGCGCAGGTCGAAGAAGTCGAATCCCCGCCCCTTGCCGAGCTTGTCGGCGAGGCGCTGCGCCTTTTCCTGGTCGGCGCCCGTCTGCACCTGCTCGATCAGCGACAGCACGTCGCCCATGCCGAGGATGCGCCCCGCAATGCGCTCCGGGTGGAACGTCTCCAGCGCGTCGGTCTTCTCGCCGGTGCCGAGGAACAGGATCGGCTTGCCGGTGACCTGGCGCACCGACAGCGCCGCGCCGCCGCGCGCGTCGCCGTCGGCCTTGGTCAGGATCACGCCGGTCAGCGCCAGCGCCGAGTCGAAGGCGCGCGCCGCATTGACGGCGTCCTGGCCGGCCATGCTGTCGACCACGAACAGTCGCTCGGTCGCCGCGACGGCGCGGTCGATGGCCTGCACTTCCGCCATCATCGCCTCGTCCACGTGCAGGCGGCCGGCGGTGTCGATGATGACGACGTCATGCTGGTGCCGGCGGGCATGCTCGACGGCGGCGGTCGCGATCGCCACCGGCTGCGCCCCCGCCGCCGCCGGCAGGTAATCGCAGCCGACCTGGCCGGCGAGCCGCTCGAGCTGGGTCATCGCCGCAGGACGATAGACGTCGGTGCTGACCAGCAGCGGCTTGCGGCGCGCGCCTTCCCGCAGCTGGCGCGCGAGCTTGGCCGCAGTCGTCGTCTTGCCCGCGCCCTGCAGCCCGGCGAGCAGGACCACCACCGGCGGCTCGGCGCGCAGGTTGATCCCGCGCCCGGGTTCGCCCATGACGCGCGTCAGTTCCTCGTGGATGATCTTGACGAAGGCCTGGCCCGGCGTGAGGCTCTTCATGACCTCGGCGCCGATCGCGCGCGCGCGCGCGGCGTCGGTGAACGACTTGACGACCGGCACCGCCACGTCGGCTTCGAGCAGCGCCATCCGCACCTGCCGCAGCGTGTCGGCGATGTTGTCCTCGGTGAGGCGGCCGCGTCCGCGCAGCGAATTCACGGCCTGGCCGAGGCGATCGGCGAGCGTGTCGAACATCGGGTGTGAGCCTGGCGGCGGAGCCGCAATGCCGTGCCGGCGCCGATTATAGGCCCGCCCGCGCCGGCCCAGGCCCGCCCCTGTACAATGAAACCGCGCATCTGCGGAGTTCTTGTTCATTGCGCGGATTCCTCGTCATCCTGTCGTACCTGGTTGCGGCCGCCGCCGCGCTGCATGCGGCGCGGCGTGCCGAGTCGCGGGCGCTGGCGCGTGAGCCGGCGCTGTACGTCGCCCTGCTGGCGGTGATCACGCATGCCGCCTGGCTCGCCGGCGCGCTGCAGCCGCTTGGCTCGATCGCCCCGACCCTCGCCGACAGCGCCTCGCTGCTGGGGCTCGCGATCGGCGCCGGCGGACTGCTCGCGCTGCCGGCGCCGCGTTTCCGCGGCATCGCCGCGAGCCTGCTGTGCATCGCCGCCCTGCTCGCCGCGGGCACCGGCAGCCTGCCGCAGGCGCGCGAGATCGTCGCGCCCAGCTGGCCGTTTGCCGTGCACGTGGTGCTGGCGATGTCGTCCGCCGCGATGTTCGCGATCGCCGCGGTGTTCGTCGTGGCGCTGACGCTGCAGGACGCCGCCCTGCGCAGCCCGCGACCCGCCCGCTGGCTGGCGGCGCTGCCGCCGGTCGAAAGCCTCGAGCGCGCGATGTTCTCGGTGATCGCGGTCGGCATGGCGTCGCTGACGATCGCCATTCTCGCCGGCCTGCTGTTCGTGACCGACCTGCTGCGGCAGCACCTGGTGCACAAGGCGGTGCTGGTGCTGACGGCATGGCTGATTTTCGCCACGCTGCTGGTCGGGCGCTGGCGGTTCGGCTGGCGCGGCCGCAAGGCCGCGCGCTACACGATCGCCGGCTTTGTCGTGCTGGCGCTCGCCTATTTCGGCAGCAAGTTCGTGCTGGAGATCCTGCTCGGGCGGCACTGGGGTTGAAGGCATGAGCGGCGCCGGCACCCAGGCATGGGTCGCGCTGGGCGCGGCGCTGGCGCTGTTGCTGGCGCTGGCCCTGGCCGAGGCCGCCCTGCCGACGCTGCGCTCCCGCCGGCGCGGGCCCGCCGCCGGACGCGAAAGCGGCACCAGCCGGCTGCGGCGGCGGATCGGCGCCGAGCCGCGGCGCGCAAGGCGCGCGGCCGGATTGCTGCGTGCCTTCCTGCTCGTTGCCCTGCTCGCCTGCATCGTACTGGCGCCGCCCGCGGCCCGCGCACCGGTCGCGGCCGCCGTCGCGGCGGGGCTCGCGGCGCTGTTCCTGCTGGCGGGCTCCGGCTGGTTACGCAGCGCCGGCGGCGAGCGGACGGCGCTGGCCGCGGTCTGGCTGCTCGCGCCATTTTTCGCGCTCGCGCGCGCGGTCGCGGGCCGCCGCCCGCCGCCGCGCGATCCGGCCGAGACGGTCGCCGATCTCGCCGACGCGCTGGCGACCGAGACCGCCGAGCGCCAGCGCATGGTCGAGGCGCTGCTGGACCTCGAGCAGCGCACCGTCGAGGACGTCATGGTTCCGCGCAGCGAGATCGAGGGCATCGACATCGGCGCCGACTGGGAGGAGATCCTGGCGCGGCTGCGCCGCACCCCGCACACGCGCATGCCCCTGTTCGACGCCGACCTGGACCGCGTCCAGGGCATCGTCCACATGCGCCTGGTCGCCAATGAGCTGGCCTCGGGCCGACTGACGCGCGAGCGGCTGCATGAGATCGCCTCGCGCCGCGAGGCGCTGTTCGCGCCCGAGGGCACGACGCTCTACGACCAGCTGCTGCGCTTCCGCCGGCTGCGCCGGCGCATCGCCTTCGTGGTCGACGAGTACGGCGACCTGCAGGGCCTGGTGACGCTCGAGGACATCCTCGAGGAAGTGGTCGGCGAGTTCACCACCCAGCCGCAGCCCCAACTGGCGCGCATCGCGCGGCAAGGGGACGGCAGCTTCGTCGTGCCCGGCGCGCTGACCCTGCGCGAGATCAACCGCACGCTCGGCTGGCAGCTGCCGGAGAACGGGCCGCGCACGCTGTCGGGCCTGATCGTCGAGCAGCTCGAGGCGATCCCCGAGGCCGGCGCCAGGCTGCGGGTCGGGGACTATGCGATCGAGGTGCTGCAGGTGGCGGACAACGCCGTGCGCACCGCGCGCATCCGGCCATCCGGCGCCGCTGCCTAGGCCGAATCGAGCGCCGCGAGCGCCTCGGACACCCGCGCCGCGGCGATGACCTCGATGCCTTCGATCGGCTGGCGCGGCGCATTCGCGCGCGGCACGATCGCGCGGCGGAACCCGTGCTTGGCCGCTTCGCGCAACCGCTCCTCGCCGTACGGCACCGGCCGCACCTCGCCGGTCAGGCCGAGCTCGCCGAACACCGCCAGGTCCTGCGGCAAAGGCCGCCCGCTCATGCTCGAGCGGATGGCGGCGACCACCGCGAGATCGGCGGCGGTCTCGGCCAGGCGCACGCCGCCGACCACGTTGACGAACACGTCCTGCGCCGCCAGCGCGAGGCCCGCGTGCCGGTGCAACACGGCGAGCAGCAGCGCGACGCGGTTGGGCTCGAAGCCGACCGCCACGCGCCGCGGGTTGGCGAGCGCGCTGGCATCCACCAGACCCTGCACTTCGATCAGCATCTGCCGCGTGCCCTCGCGCGCGACCGTGACGGCCGAGCCCGGCACCGGCTCGGCGCCGCGCGACAGGAAGATCGCCGACGGATTGCGCACCTCGCGCAGCCCGCGCTCGTCCATCGCGAACACGCCGATCTCGTTGACGGCGCCGAAGCGGTTCTTGACCGCGCGGATGACCCGGTAGCGGCTGCCGGAATCGCTCTCGAAATACAACACGGTGTCCACCATGTGCTCGAGCACGCGCGGCCCGGCGATCACGCCCTCGCGCGTCACGTGGCCGATCAGCAGGACCGCCGTGCCGGTCGCCTTGGCGTGGCGCACCAGGCTGGCGGTGGATTCGCGCAGCTGGGTCACCGCGCCCGGCGCCGTGTCGAGGCCGGCGATGGACATGGTCTGGATCGAGTCGATCACCAGCACGCGGGCGGACGACTCGCCCGCCAGCTCGAGGATGCGCTCGACGCCGGTCTCGGCGACCAGCGCGAGCCCGCCCGGGTCGACGCCGAGCCGCCGCGCGCGCTCGGCCACCTGGCGCACCGATTCCTCGCCGGTCGCGTACAGCACCGCCTGCGCCGCCGACAGCGACGCCGCGCATTGCAGCAGCAGGGTGGACTTGCCGATGCCGGGGTCCCCGCCGATCAGGGTCACCGAGCCCGGCACCAGGCCGCCGCCGAGCACGCGGTCGAATTCGGCGAAACCGGTGCCGAGGCGCGTCTCGTCCTGCGTCACCAGCCTGGCGACCGCTTCCGGCCGCGCAGTGCCGCGGGCGCCGGCGCGCGCGACCGCGCCGCCGCGCGACTCGGTGAAGGCCGCCAGCGTGTTCCACTCGCCGCAGGACGGGCACTGGCCGGTCCAGCGCGGCGCGTCGGCGCCGCAGGTGGAGCAGACGAAAACGGTTCTGGGTTTTGCCATCGCGGGACCCGGGCCGGGGGAGCCGCGATGCTAGCACGCGGATCGCGCCGGCCAGGACCGCCAGGTATTGCGGCCCAGGTCGCGGTTTGACCCATAACGCCTTGAAATTCCGGCCTGCGGCAGTATCGGCGGGCCGTATGCCCGTTTATGATTCGGGGGTCAGGGCCGGAATGGATCGGACGACGCATGCCTGATGAAACGAGCCGCGGCGGGTGGCTGCGCGACCTCCGCGGTGTGGCGGGCAAGAACTCCGGCGCTCCCGCCCCCATTCCCGGTTCGCCCCCGGCGACGCCGCGATGATCCTCAAGGATGTCCCTGCCGCAAAGCCGCCGGCCCATCCGGCGCGCGCGAACGCGATGCGCCCGGGCCAGCTGTTCCATCATTTCCGCCTGCACAACCAGCTCGGACGCGGCGCGACGGCGACCGTCTACCGCGCCGTCGACGAGCGCAACGGCAGCACCATCGCGCTCAAGATGCTGACGCTCGCGGACGACTGGCCGGACGACCTGCTCGCCGAGGCCAAGCTGCGGCTGCTGCGCGAGGCGGACGCGGCCGGGTCGCTCGCCCACCCGGACATCGTCGAGATCAAGGAAGCCGGCGAGCACGACGGCCTCGTGTACCTGGCGATGGAGTACGTGGAGGGCGTCAACCTCGGCATGCATGCGACCGAGGGCCGGCTGCTGCCGCCGCGCCTGGTCACCGAGATGTGCGCGCGGGTCGCGGACGCGCTCTACTTCGCGCACCAGCGCGGCGTGATCCACCGCGACATCAAGCCCGCCAACGTCGTGTTCGACCAGAAGAACCGCCGCGTGCGGGTGATGGACTTCGGCGTGGCGCGGCTCGAGAACAGCCGGGCGACGCGCACCGGCGTGATCCTCGGCTCGCCGTCCTACATGGCCCCGGAGCAGCTCGATGCGCGGCCCGTCACCGCGCAGTCTGACCTGTTCTCGCTCGGCGTCACGCTGTTCCAGCTGCTGACCGGCATGCTGCCGTTCCGGTCCGATTCGATCCCGGGCCTGATGCAGAAGATCTCTTCCGAGCCGCACCCGCCGCTGCGCGCCGTGCGCCCCGACCTGCCGCCGAGCGTCGCCGCGGCGCTCGACCGCGCGCTCGAGAAGGACCCGGAGATGCGGTTCCGCAGCGGCGCGGAGATGGCCCAGGCGCTGCGCGACTGCGCGCGAGAAATCGATCCGGCGCTGCGTTGATGGGCCGCTACGTCTCCCTCCGCAACCGCGTGCAGGCCGTCGGGCTGACCGACACGGGCAAGGTGCGCGAGCACAACGAGGACTCGATCGCGCTCGACGCGGACATCGGCCTCTATGTCCTCGCCGACGGCATGGGCGGCTACAACGCCGGCGAGGTGGCGAGCGGCATCGCCGTCAAGACGATCACCAACCTGGTGCGCGAGGCCTACCTGGCCCAGGAGCTCGACGGCAGCGACAAGGCCACCGGGCTGCACCGCCCCAGCATCATCCTGCGCGACGCCATTGCCCGCGCCAACAAGATCATCCACCAGACCTCGAAATCGCAGACCCAGTGCGAGGGCATGGGCACGACCGTGGTCGCCGCGCTGATGCACGACAACCGCATCACGATCGCGCATGTCGGCGACTCGCGCATGTACCGCCTGCGCAAGGACACTTTCGAGCAGCTGACGATGGACCATTCGCTGCTGCAGGAGCTGGTGGACCGCGGTTTCTACTCGGCCGAGGAAGCCCAGCGCGCGACCAACAAGAACTACGTGACGCGGGCGCTCGGCGTCGAGCCGACCGTGGATGTCGAGGTCCACGAGCTCCCGGTCGAGACCGGGGACTGGCTGGTTTTGTGCTCCGACGGCCTGACCGACATGGTCGAGGACGAGGATATTCACTTAACAATCAGTACTTTCGGCGGTAATCTTGATACAGTAGCTAGACAATTGGTCCAGTTGGCCAATGATAGCGGCGGCAGGGACAACATCTCGGTCGTGCTGGCGCAGGTCGTTGAACTTTTCCCCGCGCGGCGCGGCATACTTGACAGAATATTGGCCTGGTTCGGATAACCGGCGGCGAGGGAGACAATGGCGCGCCTCATCTTGAGTCTCGACGGTCAGGTACTGGCCGAATACAACATGACCAAGGAGCGGTACACCATCGGCCGCCTGCCGGACAACGACGTCCGCATCGACAACGCGGCGGTCAGCGGCCATCACGGCCTGATCATCAACATCCTCAACGACTCGTTCCTCGAGGATCTCAACAGCACCAACGGCACTTACGTCAACGGCAAGCTGATCAAGAAGCACGCCCTGACGCACGGCGACGTCATCACCGTCGGCCACCATCACCTGCGCTTCGTCGACAGCCAGGTCGAGAGTTCCGAGCAGGACGAATTCGAGCGCACGCTGGTGATCCAGCCCGGCCAGGTCAACGAAGCGCGGCTGAAAGCGGCAGCGGACTCGATCGCGCCGCCGTCGACGGCAGCGCCCGCGGCCGCCGCGCGCAAGCCCGCCGCAGCTGCCGACGAGAAAGGGGCGCCGGCGCGCCCGGCCAAGCTGCAGGTGCTGTCGGGCCAGTTCGCCGGTCGCGAGCTGGAGCTCGCCAAGACCCTGACGACGCTCGGCCGGCCCGGCGTGCAGGTGGCGGCGATCAGCCGCCGCGCCGACGGCTATTACGTGGTGCACGTCGAGAGCAGCAAGCCCGGCGACTATCCGCTGGTCAACGGCCAGCCGATCGGCCCGCAGGCCCGGCGGCTCCAGGACAACGACGTGGTCACGCTCGCCGGCGTGAAGATGGGCTTCTTCGAGGCCTGAGCGCGGGGCCGCGCCAGCTCACGCGGCCCGCAACGCGTCGAAGAGTCCCGCGAGGCCGAAGGCCAGGATTCCCAGCGCCGCCGCCAGCCGGATCGCGCGTTGCCAGCGCGCCCCGGGCAGTGCCGCGCGCAGGAATGCTCCGGCGGCGGCGAGTCCCAGCTGGACCAGCAGGCTGCCGGCCGCCAGCGCCAGCGCCAGCCCGACAGCCAGGCCCGGCGACCCGGCCACCGGCAGTTGCGGCGCGAACCCGGCGAACACGACGAGCGTCATCGGATTCACCAGCGTCAGCAGGAAGACCGGCAGCAGGCTGCCGGCGGCGGAGCGCGGCGCCGGTGCGGCCGCGTCTGCAGTCCCGCGCGCCAGCATCGCCAGGCCGAGGCCGGTCAGCAGCAGCGCACTGCCGGCCCGGACTGCCGTCGCGTGACCCGCCAGCAGCGGCAGCAGCAGCGCCCCACCAAAGAATGCGAGCAGTGCCCAAGTCAGGTCCGCGAGCGCCGCGCCGCAACCCGCGAACGCGCCGGCGGCGAAGCCGCGCCGGGCGGCGGTGTCGAAAATCAGGAGTGCGATCGGCCCGATCGCGGCCGCGACCACGACGCCGAACAGGAATGCCTTCCACAGCGCGCCGCCCATGATTGCCGGCCGCGGGCCGCGTGGCGGCGGCTCAGCCGGCGGCGCCCGCCGACGCGAGCCGGACGCCGAGCACCGCCCAGAACGCGAGCAGCACGAACAGCGACAGAGCGAACACGCGGAAGCGCCACAGGACCTTGTTGGTGGTCAGGTGGATCACGCTGTGCAGGTAACGCAGGGCGACGAAGGCCCAGGCCAGCGCGACCAGCAGCGTGCCGCCCTGCCCGGCCGCGAAAGCGATCGCGACCCCCGCGTAGAACAGCGTCGGCATCTCGAACAGGTTGTTCAGGTTGCGCGCGGTCGCCGCCACCGACTCCGGCTCGGCATCGCCGCGAAACAGCTTGTAGAAGCGCGGATCGACCTGTCCGGCCCGCACCGCCGCAAAACGCAGGCGCGCGAGCCGCATCACGACGACGAGCGTCAGCGCGACCAGGGCGAATGCGGGCCAGACGATTGCCATGGCGATATTCCCCGTTTCAGTCGTGGGCGATCGGCTTGTCGCTGAACAGGAACTCCTTCAGTTCCTTCGACAGCACGGCGTCGCGGCGGCGGATCCATTCGAGCACCATTGCCGCGTGCTCCTTCTCCTCGTCGCGGTTGTGCGCGAGGATCGCCCGCAGCTCCGGGTCCTTGCAGGCGTCGGCCCGCTGGTTGTACCAGTCGACCGCCTCCAGCTCCTCCATCAGCGACACGATCGCGCGGTGCATGTCCCGCGTCTCGTCGGACAGCTCGCCGACCGGCTCATGGTAACCCTCGTTCGACATCATCGACCTCCCGCAGGCGGCGGCTCAGGACCCGGTGCGCCGGAACAGCGAGGCGAAGTCGTGCACCGGCCGGTAGCCGAGCCCGCGCATCGCCCGGTCCACAACATAAACGCGGTCGATGGACGCTGGCAACAGCCAGCCGCGGCGCGCGAATTCGGCCGCCGCCCACGGAAACCGCTCCTGCACGACCGTCCCGGCGTCCGTGAACAGCCGCGGGCAATCCGCGGGCGTGAACGGCGGCGGCGCCGATATGTTGAAGGTCGCGAATCCGCGGGACGGCGCCGCGAGCGCAAGCTCGTGCGCCTGGGCCACGTCCTCGGCATCCACGCCGCGATACAGGCGGTAGATGGCGACCAGGCGCGGCTCCTCGGGAAAGCAGCGCGACATGCGCAGGCTGACGCAGTCGAGGCCGCCCGCGGCCGCCTCCGCGCAGGCCGCCTCGGCCGCGAGCTTGGTCTCGTCGTAGATGTCGCGCGGGCGCGGCGCCAGGTCCTCGGTGACCCAGACGGCCGCGCCGGCCGCCGGCACCAGCGCGTCGCCGTAGAGCGAGGTGGTGCTCGTGTACACGAACCGCCGCACGCCGGCCTCGCCGCAGGCCTGCAGCAGCCGGCGCGTGGCGGCGACATTGACGTCGCGGAAGTCCTGCGCCGAGCGCGACGCGAGGTCGGGCACGTGCAGCGAGGCGGTGTGCACGACGGCGTCCTGGCCGGCGCACTGGCCGGCGAGCCGCGCCGTGTCGCAGACGTCGCCGACCACGCCGGTCAGCGGGCCCGGGCGCAGGTCGTAGCCGGTCACCTGGTGGCGCAGCGACAGGCGCGCGGCGATCGCGCCGCCGATCCGCCCCGACGAGCCGGTGACCAGGACCTTCACGATTCGCGCAATTCGAATGGCACGCGCCGGCTGACGCGGCAGGTCAGCTCGTAGGCGATGGTCCCTGCGGCCGTGGCTACGCGCTCGACCGGCACGGCCGCGCCCCAGAGCTCGACCGGGTCGCCGGGCGCGGCCTCTGGCAGGTCGCTGACGTCGATCGTCAGCATGTCCATCGACACGCGGCCGGCGAGGCGCGCGGGCCGGCCGCCGACGGTGACCGGCGTGCCGTTCGCGGCGCTGCGCGGATAGCCGTCGCCATAGCCGATCGCCGCCACGGCGATGCGTGCCGGGCCGGATGCCGTCCAGGTGCCTCCATAACCGACGCGGTCGCCCGCCGCGAGTGCTTTCACCGCGATCAGCCGCGTCTCCAGCGTCATGACCGGCCGCAGGCCGAGGTCCGTGCCGGTCGAGTCCGGGAAGGGCGAGATGCCGTAGAGCATGATCCCGGGCCGCACCCAGTCGGCGCGCGCCTCCGGCCAGGCCACCAGGCCGGCCGAGTTCGCGATGCTGCGCTCGCCCGGCAGGCCCGCCGTCGCGCGCGCGAACCGCTCGATCTGCGCGCGCGTCTCGGCGCCGCCCCGGCATTCCGACGTGGCCAGGTGGGTCGCCAGGTTCGGCGGCCCGGCGACGGCGGCGCAGGCGTGCAGCCGCGCCGCGGCCGCGGCGGCTTCGCCGGGTTGGAACCCGAGGCGGCCCATGCCGCTGTCCACCTTGAGCCAGGCGCAGAACCGGTGCGCGCCGCGCCAGGATTCCAGCATCTCGATCTGCCCGGCACGATGGACGAACGGCTCGAGCCCGTGCGCGGCTGCCGCCGCCAGTTCGTCCGCATCTGCGACGCCCTCCAGCAGCACGATGCGCGCGCCGATGCCCGCCTCGCGCAGCGCCACGGCCTCTTCCAGGCGCGCGACCGCGAACGCATCGGCGCCGGCGAGCGCCCGCGCCGCGGCGACGATGCCGTGCCCGTAGGCGTTGGCCTTGATGACCGCCATGACCCGGCAGCCGGGAGCGAGCGCGCGCACCCGCGCGAGGTTGTGACGGAGCGCGGCCGTGTCGATGACGGCGCGCAGGCCCGGTGTCAGAACGCGCCCTCGCCGTAGGACTCGGCGACCAGGTTCTCGAAGCGGGTGTACTCGCCGAGGAAGGTCAGCTGCACCTCGCCGACCGGGCCATTGCGCTGCTTGGCGATGATGATGTCGGCGACGCCGCGCCGCGTCGTGTTCTGGTCGTAGACCTCTTCGCGGTAGATCAGCAGGATCAGGTCGCTGTCCTGCTCGATCGCGCCCGACTCGCGCAGGTCCGACATCACCGGCTTCTTGTCGGTGCGCTGTTCGACCGCGCGGTTGAGCTGCGACAGCGCGACCACCGGCACCTGCAGCTCCTTGGCCAGCGCCTTGAGGCTGCGGGAGATTTCCGAGATCTCCGTGGCGCGGTTCTCCTTGGTGCCGCTGACCTGCATCAGCTGCAGGTAGTCGACGACGATCAGCCCGAGTCCGCGCTCGCGCTTCAGCCGCCGCGCCCGCGCGCGCACCTCGGTCGGCGTCAGCGCCGGCGTCTCGTCCACGTACAGCGGCGCACCCGACAGCTGGGCCATTGCGCCCTGGATCCGCGACCAGTCCTCCTCGGAGAAATTGCCGGTGCGCAGGTGCGTCTGGTTGACGCGCCCGAGCGACGAGATCAGCCGCAGCGTCAGCTGCTCGGCCGACATCTCCATCGAGAAGATCGCCGACGGCACGCCCTTGGCGATTGCCGCATTCTCGGCGATGTTGACCGCGAGCGTGGTCTTGCCCATCGATGGCCGGCCGGCGATCACGATCAGGTCGCCCGCCTGGAACCCCGTCGTTTTCTTGTCGAGCTGGGTGAAGCCGGTCGGCACGCCGCGTATTTCGCCCGGCGTCTGGTGCAGCAGGTCGAGCCGGTCGATGGTCTGCGGCAGGACGTCCTTGATGGCGATGAATCCCGACTTGCCGCGGCTGCCGCGCTCGGCGATCTCGAACACGCGCCGCTCGGCCTCGTCCACGATCTCGGCGGCCGGCCGGCCGCGGCTGTCGATGGCCGCGGCCGCGATCTCGCCGCCGGCGGCGACCAGCTGCCGCAAAATGGAGCGTTCGCGGATGATCTCGGCGTAGGCGCGGACATTGGCCGCGGATGGCGTGTCGCGGGCGATGGTGCCGAGATAGGCGAGCCCGCCGACCTCGTCGAGCCAGCCCTTGCGCTCCAGGTGCTCGGACACGGTCACCGCGTCGCAGGAGCCCCGGATCTCCGCCACCTCGGCGATCGACTCGAAGATCAGGCGGTGGTCACGCCGGTAGAAGTCCCCGGCGGTAACGATGTCGGCGACCGCGTCCCAGGCGTTCGAGTCCAGCATCAGTCCGCCCAGCACCGCCTGCTCCGCCTCGACCGAGTGCGGGGGCATGCGGACCTCGTCCTGGCGGATCATCGCGACCATGGGCAGAGCATACGCGCTGCGGGGCCGGTCCCGCAGCCGCAGGCCTCATTCCTCGGCCGTCACCGTCAGCGGCACCTCGACGTCGATGTCGCTGTGCAGGTGCAGGCTGATCACGTGCTCGCCGACCATGCGGATCGGGCCGCCCGGCAGGCGAACTTCCGCGCGCTCGACCTTGTGGCCGGCGGCCAGGCAGGCCTCGGCGATGTCGGCAGTGCCGATCGACCCGAACAGCTTGCCCTCGCTGCCCGCCTTGGCGGTCAGGGCGAGCTTGAAGCCCTCGAGCGCCGCGGCGCGGGTCCTGGCGGAAGCCAGGTCGGCGGCAGCCTTGGTCTCGAGCTCCGCGCGACGGGCCTCGAAGCGGGCGATGTTCTCGGGCGTCGCCAGCGTCGCCTTGCCGCCCGGCAGCAGGTAATTGCGGCCGAATCCCGGCTTGACCTTGACGCGGTCGCCGATGTTGCCCAGGTGGGCGATCTTTTCCAGCAGGATGACTTCCATGGCTCTCTACCTTTTGACGAATCGTTCACGAAAGCGGAACCAGGTGTCCGCGAAACCGATGCCGACCAGCGCCATCGGCACCAGCACCACCGCCACCCAGGCGAGGATGACCGGCAGCGCGCCGATGACCTGCAGCTCGCGGAGGCCGTAGACGACCGCCAGCGCCTGCACCAGGTAGGCGGCCGCCAGCACGAACAGCACGTCGTCCGCCGCCTGCCAGCCCTGCCCGGTCATGCGCTGGGCGACCAGGCTGGCGGCGAAAGCCGCCACCAGCGCCCAGGCGATGAAGCGGCCGAGCTTCAGCTGGCGGAATTCGCGGCCGAACAGGCCCGGCTCGCGCAGGCGGCCGAGCCCCCAGAGGCCGGCGCACTGCGCCAGCAGCGCATGCAGCAGCAGCATCCAGCCGAGCGTCGCCCAGGCGACGCGCGCCGTGGCTGCGCCGATCTCCTCCGGCGAGCGCTCGATGCCGAACCGCGACAGCGTCGCGGCGGTCTGGCGCAGCATCGGCTCGAGCTCGGCGATCAGCGGCATCAGCACGCCTTCCGGGTCGCCGAGCAGGCCGTGGATCGCGAGCACCAGCAGGCAGGCGCCGACGGCGAGGGCCTGGAACACGAAACTGAGGCTGCGCGTGCCCTGCAGCGCGATGGCTGCGAGCCAGGCCGGCACCAGCACGGCGGCCGCGATGGCGAGCGCCGGCCCGGCGCCGAACACCGGCGCGAACGTCCACAGCAGCACGATGGCCGCGCCCGCCGCCGCGCCGCCGGCCACTGCCGGGCTGCTGGCCAGCAGCGCGAAAACGACCAGCCCGGCCGGCAGCCAGGCCGCCATCGGCAGCGCGACCAGCGACAGCAGCGTGGCGCCGGCCGCCGCCAGGAAGGCGCGGGCCGGATTCGCAATCACCCAGTTGAGCAGCGCGGTCATCGGTTCGCAGCGGGCCGCGGGCAGTCGCCCGCCGGCGTCAGTGCTGGTCCGTGTACGGCAGCAGGCCCAGGTAGCGCGCGCGCTTGATCGCGACCGCGAGCTGCCGCTGGTAGAACGACCGCGTGCCGGTGATGCGGCTCGGGACGATCTTGCCGGTCTCGGTGATGTAGGCCTTCAGGGTCGCCAGGTCCTTGTAGTCGATCTGGTCGGTGTCCTCGGCCGTGAACTTGCAGTATTTCTTGCGCCGGAAGAAGCGTGACATCGTGGTTCTCCGCAGGTGGTTCAGTCAGCGCCGATCGAGTCGCCGTCGCGGTCGCCGCGGTCCGGGCGGTCGCCCCGCTCGCCGCGGTCGTTCTCGTCGGGCTCCTTGGCCATCGGCGACGGGTCGGTGACGGCGCGATCCATCTTGACGACCAGGTGCCGCAGCACCGCGTCGCTGAAACGGAATGCGCCGGTCAGCTCCTCGAGCGCCTTGGCGCCGCACTCCACGTTCATCAGCACGTAGTGCGCCTTGTGCATCTTGGCGATCGGGAATGCCAGTTGCCGCCGGCCCCAGTCCTCGAGGCGGTGCACGTTGCCGCCGTCCGCGGCGATGATGCCGCGGTACCGCTCGATCATGGCCGGTACCTGCTCGCTCTGGTCCGGATGGACCAGGAATACGATCTCGTAATGCCGCATCTTGTGTCTCCCTGTGGTTGCAGCCTCCCGGTGATGCATCCGGTGAGGCAAGGAGGAAACGCCCCGGGTGGGGCGAGGGCCGCGTAAGTTACCGGAGCGGCTGGTTTTTTGCAACCGCCGGCCGGCGCTGGCGCAGGGCCTCGAACAGCACGATCCCGGCCGCCACCGACACGTTGAGGCTCGCCACCGCGCCCTGCATCGGCAGGCGCAGGCTGAAGTCGCAGGCCTCCCGCGTCAGGCGCCGGAGTCCGCGCCCCTCCGAGCCCATGACGATCGCCAGCGGGCCGCGCAGGTCGGCGCCGAACAGCTCCTGTTCCGCGTCCTCCGCCGTGCCGACGATCCACAGACCCGCGTCCTTCAGGTCGCGCAGCGACCGCGCCAGGTTGGTCACCTGCGCGAACGGCGTGGTCTCGGCGGCGCCGGCGGCGACCTTGCGCACCACCGGCGTCAGGCCGGCAGCCCGGTCGCGCGGCGCGACCACCGCCACCGCCCCGGCCGCGTCTGCGGTGCGCAGGCAGGCCCCCAGGTTGTGGGGGTCGGAAACCCCGTCCAGCACCAGGACCAGCGCCGGCGCGGGCGCGGCGACGACCAGGTCCAGCAGGCCGTTCTCGTTCAGGGCGGTACTGGGCCGCACTTCGGCGACCGCGCCCTGGTGGGCGGCGCCGCCGGTCTGCTGGTCGAGCAGTTCCGGGGGCGCGGCCGCTGCCTGGATGCCGCGTGCCGCCGCCAGCTCGCGCAGCGCCTGCATGCGGGCATCGGCGCGGCCCGCGGCCAGCGACAGGCGCACGACGTCCTGCGGCCGCCGTTCCAGCACCGCCCGCACCGCGTGCAGGCCGTAGACGATCGAGCCGCCGCTCATCGGCGCCGGGGCGCCTTGCCGCCGCGCCGGCGCGGGTGGAAGTGCTCGCCGGTCTTCGCCACGTGCTCGAAGTCGATCTTGCGCTCGGCGGAATCCACGCGCACCAGCCGCACCCGCATCTCGTCGCCGATCGCGAAGCGCTGCCGCGTGCGCTCGCCGACCAGCGTGCGGTCCTTCTCGTGGAAGTGGAAGTAGTCGCGCGGCAGCGAGGTCACGTGCACCAGGCCGTCGATCTGCATCTGCTTGAGCTGCACGAACACGCCGAAGTCGGTCACGCCGGTCGCGACCGCGTCGAATTCCTCGCCGACCCGCGGGCGCATGAACTCGCACTTGAGCCAGGCGACGACCGAGCGCGCCGCCTCGTCCGCGCGCCGCTCCAGCATCGAGCACTCGAGCCCGAGCGTTTCCATCTCGCGCTGCGAATGGTCGAAGTTGCGCGCGTTGCCGCCGGCGAGCGCGTGGCGGATGCCGCGATGCACCAGCAGGTCGGGGTAGCGGCGGATCGGCGAGGTGAAATGCGCGTACTCGGCGAGCGCCAGCCCGAAGTGCCCGATGTTCATCGGCTGGTACAGCGCCTGCGGCAGCGAGCGGATGATCGCATTCTCGAGCACGCCGGCGTCGGGCCGGCCGGCGATGAGCTTGAGCGCCTTCTGCAGCCGCGCGGGCTCCAGCTCGCCGCTGATGTCGAGCTGCACGCCGCGCATCGCCAGGAAACGCTTGAGATCCTCGAGGCGCTCCTCGTCCGGCCGCCCGTGGATGCGGAACAGCGCCGGCAGCCGGTGCTTCTTCAGGAAGCCCGCGGCCTCGACGTTGGCGGCGATCATGCATTCCTCGATCAGCCGGTGGGCGTCGTTGCGCGGGTACTCGCGGATGTCGGCGACCCGGCCGTCGGCGCCGACCAGCACCTTCACTTCCGGCGCCTCGAAGTCGAGCGCGCCGCGCGATTCGCGGCGCTTGCGCAGCGCGCGATAGACGCGATGCAGGAGCTCGATCACCGGCCGCACCGGCGCCAGCTCGCGCTGCGCCGCCGGCTGCCCGTCGAGCAGCGCCGCCACCTTCGTGTAGGTCAGCCGCGCCGCGGAACGCATCACCGCCGGGTAGAAGCGGCTCTTCGCCACCGCGCCGGAGCGCGCGACCTGCATGTCGCAGACCATGCACAGGCGGTCCACCTCCGGCATCAGCGAGCACAGGTGGTTGGACAGCTCCTCCGGCAGCATCGGCAGCACGCGGTTCGGGAAGTACACCGAGGTCGCGCGCGCGCGCGCTTCCGTGTCGAGCGCCATGCCGGGGCGCACGTAATGGCTGACGTCGGCGATCGCGACGATCAGCCGGAAGCCGCCGGCGGCCTCCTCGGCCCACACCGCGTCGTCGAAGTCGCGCGCGTCCTCGCCGTCGATCGTGACCAGCGGCAGCCGCCGCAGGTCCTCGCGCTCCGCCGCGGCCGCGGCCGGCACCTCGCGGCCGTGCCGGCGCGCCTCGCGCAGCGCCTCGGCGGGGAACTCGTGCGACAGGCCGTGCGAGGCGATCGCGAGATCCACGGCGGTGTCGGCCCCGCCCCCGTCCGGCAGCACGCGCAGCACGCGCCCGACCGGGTCGCGGTGGCGGCTCGGCTGCTCGGTGATCTCGACCACCGCGAGGTCGCCGTGGCGCGCAGGCCCCGCCTGCTCGCGCGGCACGACCACGCGCTGGCTGATGCGGCGGTTGTCCGGCACCACGAAGCCGACGCCGCCCTCGAGCGAGAAGCGGCCCGCGACCTGGCGCGTGCGGCGCTCGAGCACCTCGACCACGACGGCCTCGGTCCGGCCGCGCTCGTCGCGCGCGCCGGCGCGCACCGCAGCGCGGTCGCCGTGCATCAGCATGCGCATTTCGCGCGGCGGCAGGAACAGGTCGTCGCCGCCGTCGTCGGGCGCCAGGAAGCCGAAGCCGTCGCGGTGGCCGCTGACCGTGCCGACGACCAGCTGCAGCCGGTCGATCAGGCAGTACTCGTCGGCGCGGTTCACCAGCAGCTGGCCGTCGCGCACCATCGCGCCGAGGCGCTTGGACAGCGCCATGCGCGGCTTGCGCTCGGCGATGCCGAGCGACTCCGCCAGGGCGTCGAAGCCGAGCGGCTGGCCTGCGTCCGACAGCTTCTTCAGCAGCAGCTCGCGGCTCGGCACCGGCTCGGCATAGCGCGCCGATTCATCCTTGAAACGCGGGTCCTGGTCCTGCCAGCGCGGCTTGCGGCTCATCGGTTTCCTGCAATTGACATCGAACGGGTGCCTGCGTAAATTGACGCGCCCTCGCCGGGGTCCCCCCGGCCGCAACCTGTGCCCAGGTGGCGGAATTGGTAGACGCGCTAGGTTCAGGTCTTAGTGCCGAGAGGCGTGGAGGTTCGAGTCCTCTCCTGGGCACCATTCTTGTCCGCGCATTGTACGCGAGATCCGCGCTCGCCGCTCGCCGCCCGTTTGACACCCCCCGGACCCGGGCGTAGATTTTTTCGATGATCGCGACCTTCGACGACGCCGCCTGGCGGACGGATCCCGACGCCGTGCGCGAGGCGCTCGAAGCCAACCGCATCGTCCATTTCCCGTCCTGCCCGGTGCCGCTGCCGGACGCCGCCACGCAGGACTTCCTGCGCCGCGAGCTGCCCGCGCGGCTGAAGCTCAAGAACATCAGCTACCACCCGGAGGCCGGCCGCGTCAGCGGCATCGACGCCGACCAGGCCACCGTGCTGCGGGTCACCGACGTGCTGCGCACGCACCTCAACGACGTCAGCTCGTTCCTGCGGCGCGTGACCGGCGACCTGACGGCGGGCGCGCGCATCGGCACCTGCAGCTTCCGCCCGATCGAGGAGAAGGGCCGCAACCTGAAGCCGCACGCCAGCAACGAACTGGTGCACGTGGACGCGGGCGCCTATGGCGCGACCGACGGCGACCGCATCCTGCGCTTCTTCGTCAACCTGAACCCCACGCGCGACCGCGTGTGGGCCACCAAGGGCGACTTCGAGGACGTGCTCGAGCGCTGTGGCGCCGCCGCCGGCCTGCTCGACGGCGCCGGACGGCTGCGAGTGCGCGTCGCCAAGCGCGGCGGCGACCGCGCTGTGTCGGCGCTGATCGCGGGACTCGCGCGCCTCAATCCGCTCGCGACCGTGCTCGACACCAGCCCCTACGACCGCGCGATGCGGCGGCTGCACAACTTCATGAAGGACGACCCCGGGTTCCGCGACGACCCGGGCGGCTACCAGGAGATCCGCTTCCCGCCCTACTCCGCCTGGATGGTGTTCACCGACGGCGTCAGCCACGCCAGCCTCGAGGGCCAGTTCGCGCTGGTCACGACCATGATCGTGCGCCGCGCGCGCATGCGCTGGCCGCAGCGCGCGCCGCTCAATGCGCTGCTGGCGCGGGCGCCGGGCGCCTCACCAGTGCACGCCGCGCAGGATTGACGCGAACATCACCGCTTCCTGGGTCGGCGGCGCGTCCGGCTTCTTCTCCGTCTGGTCGCCCTTGGCCGCGGCCGAGTCCGGGAACATCCGGTAGGCGGTGTTCATGACGACCTCGGTGACCCGCGGCGCGACCAGGTGCAGCACCTCGGCGGCGATGCCGAGCTTGGTGGCGATCCGCTTCGGCCGGTCGATGATCGCCTCGGCGACCATGTCGGCGGCCTCCTCCGGCGTCGCCACCGGCATCTGCTCGTAGATCTTGGTCGGCGCGATCATCGGCGTGCGCACCAGCGGCATGTTGATGATCGTGAACGTCAGGCCGCGGTCCGCGAACTCCGCCGCCGCGCAGCGGGTCCAGGCCTCCATCGCCGCCTTCGACGCGACATAGGCCGAGAACCGCGGCGCGTTCGACAGCACGCCGATCGACGAGATGTTGACGACGTGGCCGCCGCGCTCCAGCAGCGACGGCGCCAGCGCCATCGTCAGGCGCACGACCGCGAAGTAGTTGAGCTGCATGGTGCGCTCGAAGTCGTGGAACCGGTCGTAGGACAGGTCGATCGAGCGGCGGATCGAGCGGCCGGCGTTGTTGACCAGCACGTCCACGCCGCCGTGCTCGGTCAGCACCTGCTGCACCAGCGCGTCGCAGGCGGCGTAGTCGGCGATATCGCAGGCATGGGCGAACACGGTGCCGCCGCGGCCGGCGATCTGCGCGCGCGCCGCCTCGAGCTTCTCCGGGTCGCGGGCGACGATCAGCACCTTGGCGCCGGCATCGGCGCAGCGCTCGGCCGCCGCCAGGCCGATGCCGGACGAGCCGCCGGTGATCAGCACGACCTTGCCGCGCACCGCGCCCGCGAGGCTGCGGTCGAGCGACAGGTCCGGGTCGAGGTGGCGCTCCCAGTAGTCCCACAGGCGCCAGGCGTAGTCCTCGAGCGGCGGCACGCGGATGTCCGCGCCCTCCAGCAGCCGCTGCGTGTTCTTCGAGTCGAACCGCGTCTCCCAGTTGAAGAACTGCATGACGTCGCGCGGGATGCGCAGGTCGCGGAGGATGGTGTCGATCACCTGCTGCAGCGGCCGGTAGTTCGACACCGAGGCGGTCACCGACGCGGGCACGAGCTCGAGCAGCTTCGGGTCGACGCGGAACGCCATCGTCGGCGCGTGGCCGACGCGCGCGAACAGGTTCAGCACTTCGCCGACGCGGCGCTGGCGCGGGTCGGTGAGGTGGAAGCACTGCCCGTCCTGCCCCGGCAGGTGCGCAAGGTGGTCCATCGCCGCGGCGACGTAGTCCACCGGCACCAGGTTGATGTAGCCGCCCTCGAGGCCGATCAGCGGGAACCACGGCGGCAGCGACTGGCGCAGTTTCTGGATCGCCTTGAAGAAGTAGTAGGGCCCGTCGACCTTGTCGATCTGGCCGGTCTGCGAGTGGCCGACCACGATGCCCGGCCGGTAGACGCGCCAGGGCCGCTTGCTGCGGTTGCGCACCATCGCCTCGGATTCGTGCTTGGTGCGGAAGTACGGGTGGTCGAGGCCGGTCGCCTCCTCGAACATGTTCTCGCGGAAGCTGCCCTTGTAGAGGCCGGCCGCGGCGATCGAGCTGGTCAGGTGGAAGCAGCCGGCCTGCACCGTCTCCGCGAACTGCAGCGCATGGTCGGTGCCGACGATGTTGGCGGTGTCCTGGTCCTCGCTGCTGGCCTGCAGGTCGTAGATCGCGGCCAGGTGGAACAGGTGCTGGACCTTGCCCGTGAGCTTGCGCAGGTCGGCTTTCGACACGCCGAGGTCGCGCTCGGCGAGGTCGCCCGCGACCGGCACGACGCGCGACCCGCGCGGCCCCCACCACTCGCGCAACGCCTCGAACTTCTGCATCGACTGCGGGCGCACCAGGACGTGGACGCGCGCGCCGCGCGCCAGCAGGCGCTCGACGAGGTAGCGGCCGATGAAGCCGGTCGCACCGGTGACGAAATACGCCATCTGCTGCCCCCTGACCGATTGCGGGTATCATTTACTCTAAACCGATGCCCCACGAAACGGAACGAATGTCCGCGGTGGACGCCGCGTGGCTGCGGATGGACCGGCCCACGAACCTGATGATGATCGTCGGGGTCATCGTCTTCGATTCCCGCGTGGACTTCCGCCGCTTCCGCCGCACGGTCGAGCAGCGGTTCCTGAAATTCCCGCGCTTCCGCTGCCGCGCGGCCCCGGACGCGGTCTCCGCCCGCTGGGAAACCGACCCCGACTTCGACCTCGACCAGCACGTCACTCGCATCGCGCTGCCCGCGCCGGCCGGCCAGGCCGAGCTCGAGGCGCTGGTGTCGCGGCTCGCCGGAACCGACCTCGACCGGCGCCGGCCGGTGTGGCAGTTCCACTTCGTCGAGAACTTCGCCGGCGGCACGGCCGTGATCCTGCGCATCCACCACTGCTACGCGGATGGCATCGCAATGGTGCGCGTGTTCCTGACGCTCACCGACAAGGAGGCAAGGCCCGCCGTCAAAACGGAACCGGAACCGGCGGGCCGCCGGCCTGCCCCGGAACGCGAGGAGGCGCTGCCCTGGCTCGGCAAGCTCGGCGTGCCCGGGCTCGGGCTGGTGCAGAAAGCCTATGCCGGGGGCGCGCAATGGCTCGCGAAGGCGGTGGACCTGACGCAGAACCCGCAGCAGGCGAACGAGATCGCCCGGCACGCGCTCGGCATCGCCGGCGAGCTGGCCCGCGTCGCGACCCTGCCCGACGACCCGCCGACGCGGTTCAAGGGCCCGCTCGGCACGCGCAAGATCGCCGCCTGGACGGATCCGCTGCCGCTCGCCGAAGTGAAGGCGGTCGCCCGGGCGCTCGGCTGCACGGTCAACGACCTGCTGATGTCCACGGTGGCCGGCGCGCTCGGCAGCTACCTGCGCGCGCACGGCGAGGACACCGACGGCAAGACGATCCGCGCCGCCGTGCCGGTCAACCTGCGCGACCCCGCCGCCGCGGCCGAGCTCGGCAACCACTTCGGGCTGGTGTTCCTCGAGCTCCCGATCGGCGTGCGCGACCCGGTCGAGCGCGTGTTCGCGGTGCACGCGGCGATGAGCGCGCTCAAGAGCTCCTACCAGCCGGTGCTGACGCTCGGGCTCATGGCCGCGCTCGGCATGGTGCCCGCCCAGGTCGAGACCGCCGCCATCGACCTGCTTTCCTGCAAGGCGACGGCGGTCGCGACCAACGTGCCGGGCCCGCCAGAGCGCCTGTACCTGGCCGGCAGCGAGATCGCGCGGCTGATCTTCTGGGTGCCGCAGTCCGGCGACATCGGCCTCGGCATCAGCATCCTGTCCTATGCGGGCCAGGTGCAGTTCGGGCTGATCGCCGACTACAAGCGCGTGCCGGACCCGGCCGCGGTCACGGCGCGGTTCCACGAGGAATTCGAGAATGTCGTGCTGGCGCTGCTGATGGGCCCGTACCTGCGCAACGCCGGCTGAGCCGCCTCAGTCCAGCTCTGCCTTGGCCTGCTCGACGTCGAGCCGCTCCATCGCGTCGGCCGGCTTGCAGGCCGCGGCCTTGCGGTAGAGTTCGACCGCCTGCTTCTGCTTCGCGTCGCCGTGCAGCATCAGCAGGCCGTTCGCGTACTCCATGTGGGCGATCGCGGATCCCGGATTGAGCTTGAGCGCCTGCTCGAAGTGCTTGACCGCTTTTGCAGCGTCCGCGCCATAGGTCAGCTTGCCCGCCAGTGCGCCGACCTTGTCGATGATTTCGGCGTGATACAGGCCGAGCGCGATGTGCGCATCGGCGTGCTTCGGCTCGAGTTCCAGCGTGCGGTCGAGCGCCTTGCGGACCTTGCCGCCAATGCCTTCGGCCAGTGCCTTGACGATCGAAATGCGCTGCGCATAGCGGCCGAGCACGAAGGCCAGCAGGTACCAGGCATTGGCGTGCCCGGGCAGCTTGCGCGCCGCCTCCTCCGCGCGCCCGGCGGCGTCCTCGAGCAGCTTCAGCGCACGCCGGTCGTCCTCCTCGAGATAGGTCGCGGCGACCGCCGCCGCCTTGCTGGCCGGCAGCGAGCCGGGCGCGCCCAGCTTCGCGCCCTGCGCAATCGCGGCGGCGAAATCGCCGCGGTGAAAGGCGCGCCAGGCATCCTGCAGCGGCGCCGTTTCCGGGAACGGCTCGCAGTCCCCCTGGTGCAGCCGCTTCCAGGCCTTGCCGAGCGCATCGCCCGCGTAATCGTACGGTTTCTGGTCGTAGGGGAAGCGCAATGACTTGGGCGCGGCCATCATGAACTCCTGATCGGAACGCGGTATTCTTCGGCACGGACCGGCGGGCACGCGGCCCGCTTCAAGGAGAGGATCATGGCGGCGAAGAAAAAGGGCAAGCTCGGCGGTGCGGGCGCCGCGAAGAAAGACGACCCGAACCTGCTCTACTCCGCCCACCAGATCTGGCTGGCCGGCCTCGGGGCGCTGGCGCGCGCCCAGGCCGGCGCGCCGAAGGTCTTCGACGAGCTGATGCGCGAGGGCTCGAAGCTGCAGGGCGGCGCGCTCGACGCGGCGCAGAAGGTCGTCATGCAGGCCTTCCAGGGCGCGCAGAAGACCGTCAACGAGCGCGTCGACACGGTGAAGAACCAGGCCGGCGAGACCTGGGACAACCTCGAGAAGATCTTCCAGTCGCGCGTGCAGCGCGCGATGCACCAGCTCGGCATGCCGACCGCCGAGGAAATCACGGCACTGACGCGCAAGGTCGAGGAGCTCTCGGCGAGCGTCGAGCGCCTCGCGCGCACCGGCGCCGCGCCCGCGAAGCGCGCGCCGCGCAAGCGGCCGCGGACGGGCGGCGCGCACCCGCAGGAATGACGGCACCACTCCGGGCGCAACCGCGGTGCTGACGCTGCAGACCGCCGCGCGGCCGCGCCGCACCGGACGCATCGGCATCGCCCTCGCGGGCGGCGGCCCGCTCGGCGCCTTCTACGAGCTCGGCGCGCTGCAGGCGCTGACCGAGTGCATCGACGGCTTCCGGCCCTGCGACCTGTACGCCTATGCCGGCGTCAGCTCCGGCTCGATGCTGGCCGCGGGGCTCGCGAACGGCCTGACGCCGGTGGACATCGGCCGCCTGATCATCAGTCACGACGCGGGCCACGATCCCGCCCACCCCGGCCTGTTCCTGCAGCCCGACGTGCGCGAGTACGCGCGGCGCATGGCGCGCCTGCCGCAGCTCGCGCTGCAGGCGCTGGCCCAGTACGCGCGCGCACCCCTGTCGCAGGGCATCGCCGAAGTGCTGGCGCCGCTGGCCGCCGTCATGCCCGCGGGACTGCTCGACAGCGCGCCCTTCGAGCGCTACCTGCGGCGCCTCTACGGCGGCGGCGGCCGGACCAACGACTTCCGCCGCCTGCGCCGGCGCCTGTTCGTGGTCGCGACCAACCTCAACACCGGCGCCGCCGCGCGTTTCGGCGAGCCCGGGCTCGATCATGTGCCGATCTCGCGCGCGATCCAGGCCAGCACCGCCCTGCCCGGGCTGTATTCGCCGGTCGAGATCGACGGCGAGACCTATGCCGACGGCGCGCTGCTCAGGACCATGCATGCCTCGGTGCTGCTCGAAGCCGGCGTCGACCTCGTGATCGGCATCAATCCGCTGGTGCCATTCGATGCCTCCGAGGACGGCGGCGCGCCGCGCGACGTCGAATTGACGCGCCACGGCCTGCCCGTGGTGCTGAGCCAGACATTCCGCTCGTTGATCCGCTCGCGCATGGAGGTCGGCGTCGCCGCCTACAAGGACCGCTTCCCGCGCGCCGAGATGCTGCTGCTCGAGCCCGACCGCGGCGACCGCCGCATGTTCTTCGCCAACGTGTTCCGCTACGCCGACCGGCGCCGCCTGGTGGACCACGCCTTCGAGTGCACGCGCCGCGACCTGGCGCGCAGCGCGGCGCGGCTCGCGCCGGTGCTGGCGCGCCATGGGCTGCGCCTCGACCGCGCCGCGCTCGGCGACCCGGCGCGCAGCTTCCAGGCGGCGCTCGAACGCCAGCGCGAAGCCGACCGGCGCGTGACCCGCGACCTCGGCGACGCACTCGACCGGCTGGAACGACTGCTGGCCTGAATCAGCCGAAGGGGTGCTGCGAGACGATGGTCTGGTCGCGGTCGGGGCCGGTCGAGACGATCGTGACCGGCACGCCGCAGGCGGATTCGAGCCGCGCCAGGTAGCGGCGCGCCGCCGCCGGCATCTGCTCGAGCGAGCGCAGCCCCGCAGTCGTGCCTTCCCAGCCGGGCATCGTCTCGTACACCGGGTCGCCGCCGGCGCCGTACTCGACGCAGATCTTCACCTCGCCGAGACCGTCCATGACGTCCAGCTTGGTCACGCACAGCGCGTTGATGCCGTTCACCATGATTGACCGTCGCATCGCCACCGCGTCGAACCAGCCGGTGCGGCGGGCGCGGCCGGTGACCGCGCCGAATTCCTGGCCGATGCGCGACAGGTGGCGGCCGGCCTCGTCGTCGAGCTCGGTCGGGAACGGGCCGGAGCCGACCCGCGTCGTGTACGCCTTCATGATCCCGAGCACGACGTCGATGTCGCGCGGCCCGAGGCCGGTGCCGACCGCGGCATAGCCCGCGACGGTGTTCGACGAGGTGACGAACGGATAGGTGCCGTGGTCGACGTCGAGGAGCGTGCCCTGCGCCCCTTCCAGCAGGATGTGGCCGCCGGCGGCGCGCAGCCCGTGCAGCGCCAGCATCACGTCGCCGATCAGCGGGCGGATCCGCTCCGCCTGGGCCAGGCACTCGTCGAGGGTGGCGCGGAAATCCACCGGCGGCACCCGCAGCTGGTGCTGCAGCAGGAAATTGTGCCAGTCGAGCAGCTCGCCGAGCCGGCTTTCGAAATGCGGCGGATTCAGCAGGTCGCCGACCCGCACGGCGCGGCGCGCGACCTTGTCCTCGTAGGCGGGGCCGATGCCGCGGCCGGTCGTGCCGATCTTGCGCTCGCCGACCGACTGCTCGCGCGCGCGGTCGAGCGCGGCATGCGAGGGCAGCACCAGCGGGCACAGCGGGCTCACCACCAGGCGCTCGAACACCGGCACGCCGCGGGCGGCCAGCATGTCGGCCTCGGACAGCAGCGCCGCCAGCGACACGACGACGCCGTTGCCGATGAAGCAGCGCACGCCGTCGCGCAGCACGCCCGACGGGATCAGCGACAGCACCGTGCGCTCGCCGCCAATGACCAGCGTATGGCCGGCGTTGTGGCCGCCCTGGAAGCGCGCGACCGCGGCCGCGCGCTCGGTCAGCAGGTCGACGATCTTGCCCTTGCCCTCATCGCCCCACTGGGCGCCGACCACGACTGCGACCTTGCCCATCGCCGCGGCGCCTCAGGACCGGACCAGCCACAGCAGCAGCAGGCCGCCCAGCATGCTGGCGGCGCCGGCGACGCGCAGCGTCGCCTCGTCCATCGCCGCGACCGCGGCCAGCATGCGCCGGATGCCGCCCGGGTTGAGGAACGGCAGGATGCCCTCGACGACCAGCAGCAGACCGAGCGCGGCCACGAGGTCGGGCCATGCGATGTTCATCGGCGGATCAGCGGCCCGACTGTTTCAGGTACTTGAAGAAGTCGCCCTCGGGCGCGATCACCAGCACGTCGTTCGGCTGGCCGAGGGCATTGCGGTAAGCCTGCAGGCTGCGATGGAAGGAGTAGAACTCCGGGTAGCGCTGGTAGGCGCGCGCATAGGTTTCGGCGGCCTTGGCGTCGCCCTCGCCGCGGATCACCTCGGCATCGCGGTTGCCGAGCGCGAGCGTTTCGGTGCGCAGACGCTCCGCCTCGGCGCGGATGCGCTGCGCCTGCTCGTCGCCCTCGGCGCGCAACTGCGAAGCCTGGCGCGCGAAGTCCTGGCGCATGCGGTTGTAGACCGAGTCCGACACTTCGTCCGGCAGGTCGATGCGCTTGACGCGCACGTCCACCAGCGTCAGGCCGAGCTGGCTGACCGACTGCCCGGCGAACTGCAGGATGTCGCCGATGAACTCGGCGCGCTCCGCCGCCACCACCTGCTGGATCGTGCGCTTGGCGATGACGCCCTTGAGGCCGTCCTTGACGATCTCGGCGAGGCGACCGGCGCCCGCCTCCTCGTCGCCGCCGGTCGCCAGGTAGTACTGCGCGACGTCCGAGATGCGCCACTTCACGAAGAAGTCGACGTTCAGGATCTTGCCTTCGCTGGTGAGGAACTGCTCGGCCGGGTAATTGCGCGTCTGCACGCGCCGGTCGAAGGTCTGCGCCTCGTTGATCAGCGGGACCATGAAGTGCAGCCCGGGCTCGTAGTCCGAGCGCACGATCTCGCGCAGCCGGAACTTGATCGCGAGCTCGGTCTCGTGCACCTGGAACATGCTGCCGCTCAGCAGCCACACCGCGACCACCGCGCCGATGACGACCTGCACGACGCGGTTCATCAGCGTTCCCTCCTGGCGCGCGGGTCTTCCGCCTCGACCGGGCTGCCATCCTCGAGCCGGATCGTCGGCGGCGTCTCGACCGGGGCCGGGCGCGACTGGCTGCGCTGCTCGATCAGCTTGTCGAGCGGCAGGTAGATCATGTTGCCGCTGCCCTTGGCGTCGACGATGATCTTGGCCGACGGCCTGAGGACCTGTTCCATGGTCTCGAGGTACAGGCGCTCGCGGGTCACGGCCGGCGCGCGCTGGTATTCCGCCGCGAGCTGCAGGAAGCGCGACGTCTCGCCGTCGGCGTCGGCGATGACCCGCGCCTTGTAGGCGAGCGCGCCCTCGACCACGCTGACCGCGAGGCCGCGCGCTTTCGGCACGATGTCGTTGGCGTAGGTCTGGGCCGCGAGCGTCGCGCGGTCCTTGTCCTCGCGCGCCTTGATCGCGTCCTTCTGCGCCGGCGCCACCTGCTCGGGCACGCTGACGTCCTGCAGGTTGACGCTGATCACCTCGATCCCGGTGTTGTAGGCGGCGATCGTGCGCTGCACCAGTTCCTTGGTCTTGGCGCTGATCTCCTGCCGGCCGAGCTCGAGCACGAAGTCCAGCTTGCTCTGGCCGATCACCTCGCGGATCGCGCTCTCGCTGACGTCGCCGAGCGTCTCCTCCGGGTCGCGCACGTTGAAGGTGAATTTCACCGGATCGGCGCGCCGGTACTGCACGGCGAGGTTGATGTCCACCAGCGCCTCGTCCTGGGTCAGCATGCGCGTGCGGTCGGTGAAGCTCCTGAATTCGGTGACGTTGACGACCGTGCGCTTGTCGATCGGCCAGGGCAGGCGCAGGTTGAAGCCGCCGGTCGTGGTCTTGACGTACTTGCCGAAGCGGGTGATGACCGAGCGCTCCGCCGCCTCGTTGAGGTACCAGGAGCCGGTCAGCACCCAGATGGCGATGATGGCGAGGATCACGTAGCCGAAGCCGAAGCGGCCGCCGCCGGTGCCGCTGCCCGCGGGGCGCGGCCCGCCGCCGCCGAACAGCCCGCGCAGCCGGCGCTGCATGCGGCGCAGGACCTCGTCGAGGTCAGGCGGGCCCTGCTCCGGCCGGCGCTGCCAGGGATTCTCGTTCTTGCCGGGATCATTCCAGGCCATTGCGTGCGCTCACCGGTCGGGTTCGGGGATCAGGCCGCGGAAGTGGCGGTCTCGCACTGGAATTCTACGAAGCCTGCGGCGGGCAAACAAGGCGAAACCGCCGCCGCGAAGTCCACGCCCGCTGCACGGCACAGGGATTCGAGCTGCTGCTGCGAGGATTCCACGACCAGCAGCGTGCCGCCGTCGTCGGCCGCCGTCTCGCCGCGCACCAGCTGCAACTCGTACAGGCGGGCCCGCAAGCGGCCCTGCGACGGCGGCAGCGCGACCGAGAAGCGCAGCGCGATCCGGCCGAAGATCTCCCGCAGCGCATCCTTCAGCAGGCCGACGCCGGCGCCGGTCGCCGCGGACAGCCACACCGCCGCCGGCACGCCATCGGCGCCCTGCACCAGCGCCGGCGCGCGCCCCAGGCGGTCGATCTTGTTGTAGATGCGCAGCTGGGGGATCGCCGCCGCGCCGATGCCGGCGAGCACCTCGTCCACCTGCGCGATGCGCCGGTCGCGGTCCGGGTCGGCGGCGTCGACGACGTGCAGCAGCAGGTCGGCGTCGCGCGCCTCCATCAGCGTCGAGCGGAATGCCGCGACCAGCTCGTGCGGCAGGTCGCGCACGAAGCCGACCGTGTCGGCGATGACGATGTCGGGCGTGTGCGGCAGGCGCAGGCGGCGCACGGTCGGGTCGAGGGTCGCGAACAGCTGGTCGGCGACGTAGGCGTCACTGCCGGTCAGCGAGCGGAACAGCGTGGACTTGCCGGCGTTGGTGTAGCCGATCAGCGCGACCGACGGCACCGGCACGCGCTTGCGAACGTGGCGGCCGGTGTCGCGGCGCAGCGCCAGCTTTTCCAGGCGCGACGACAGCGTGCGGATGCGCTTGCCGATGAGCCGGCGGTCGGTCTCGAGCTGGGTCTCGCCGGGACCGCGCAGGCCGATGCCGCCCTTCTGGCGCTCGAGGTGGGTCCAGCCGCGCACCAGCCGCGTGGACAGGTGGCGCAGCTGCGCGAGCTCGACTTCGAGCTTGCCCTCGGCGCTCCTGGCGCGCTGCGCGAAGATGTCGAGGATCAGGCCGGTCCGGTCGAGCACGCGCCGGCCGGTGAGCTTTTCCAGATTGCGCTCCTGGCTGGGCGACAGGTCGTGGTCCACCAGCACGAGCTCGGCGTCTTCGCACTGTGCGCGCAGGCGGATCTCCTCCGCCTTGCCGCTGCCGACGAAATAGCGCGGATCCGGTGTCTTGCGCGCACCGGTGATGGTGGCGACCGGCACGGCGCCCGCCGAGCGCGCCAGCGCGTCGAACTCGGCGAGCTCGTCGGCATCCACCGGCGCGCCGAGGCCCAGGCGCACGAGGATCGCGCGTTCGCCGCGCTCAGGCCGTTCGAACAAGGGGTCCTGCCGACGCTCCGGTCAAGTCGACTCCGGAGCTGCCACGCTCTCTTCCTCCGCGCCCTCGGCCGAGGGCAGGCGCACGTTGCGCGCCGGCACGACCGTCGAGATGGCGTGCTTGTAGACCATCTGGCTTACGGAGTTCTTCAGCAACACGACGAACTGGTCGAACGAGTCGACCTGGCCCTGCAGCTTGATGCCATTGACCAGATAAATGGAAACCGGCACCCGCTCCTTGCGGAGCGCGTTCAGGAACGGGTCCTGCAGCGATTGGCCTCTGGCCATGGTAACTCCTTGTTTTTTCTAGTACTTTCATGCCGCTCTGGGTGTCACGGCGGCTCCTCGCGACGAGTCTACCACCACGACTGGACCGGGTCTCAGCGGTCCTTTCGCCATTCGGCGACGCGCGCCGCGACCCGTTCAGGCGTCATGGTGTCCATTGGATCGAACCACAAGGCCTCCGGTTCCGCCCGCAACCAGGTCAACTGGCGGCGCGCAAGCTGGCGGGTGGCGGCGATGGCCCGCTCCACCGCCGTCTCGAGCGTCGTGCCGCCGTCCAGGTGCTCCCACAGCTGCCGGTAGCCGATCAGACGCATGGCCGGCAGCCCGGCGTGCAGGTCGGCGCGTGCGTGCAGGCGCCGGACTTCGTCCAGCAGCCCGCGCCGCATCATCTCCTCGAAGCGCCGTGCGAGGCGCTCCGACAGCGCCGCGCGGTCGGCCGGCGCCAGCACCAGCCGCAGGTCGGCGCCCGATGCCGCGCCGCGCAGGTCCTGGCGTTGCTGCGACGAGATCGGCTGCCCCGTCAGCTCGATGACCTCGAGCGCGCGCTGGATGCGCTGGCGATCGCCGGCGCCGATGCGCGCCGCCGCCGCCGGATCCCGCCGCGCGAGCTCCGCGTGCAGCGCCGGCCAGCCCTCGGCCGCCGCGCGCCGGTCGATCCGGCGCCGGAGCTCGGGGTCGGCCGGCGGCAGCGTCGCCAGGCCCGACTGCAGCGCGCGGAAGTACAGCATGGTCCCCCCGACCAGCAGCGGCACGCGTCCGCGCGCGGCGATGTCGGCCATCGCCTGCCCGGCGTCGGCGACGAAGCGGGCCGCCGAGTAACGTTCGGCCGGGTCGATCAGGTCGATCAGGCGATGCGGCGCCCGCGCCAGCAGCCCGGCATCGGGCTTGGCCGTGCCGATGTCCATGCCGCGGTACACCATCGCCGCATCCACGCTGACGATCTCGAGCGGCAGCCGCGCGACCAGCGCGGCCGCCAGCTCGGTCTTGCCGGCGCCGGTCGGGCCCATCAGCAGGATTGCCGGCGGCCGCGACATCAGCGCCCGCGCAGGAACAGGCGATCGAGCTCCGCCATGGTCACGCGCGTCCAGGTCGGACGCCCGTGGCTGCAATGGCCGGCCCGCTCGGTCCGTTCCATGTCGCGCAGCAGCGCGTTCATTTCCGGCACGGTGAGCTGGCGATGCGCGCGCACGGCGCTGCGGCAGGCGATGTTCGCGAGCAGCTCGTTCTGGCTGTCGGCGATGCGGTGCGTGCCGCCCGCGTGGCCGAGGTCGGCGAGCGCGTCGCGCAGCACGGCCGCGACGTCCTGGCCGGCGAGCGCCACCGGCACCTCGCGGATCGCGAGCCGGGCCGGCCCGATCCGGTCGACGACGATGCCGGCGGCGGCCAGTTCGTCGCGGTGCTGCTCCGCCAGCGCCGCGTCAGGCTCGGTGGTCTCGATCGCGGCCGGCACCAGGAGCGGCTGGCGCGGGCCGCCGCCCGCGTCGAGCGCCGCCTTCAACCGCTCGTACAGGATGCGCTCGTGCGCGGCGTGCATGTCCACCAGCACCATGCCCTCGGCATTCTGCGCGACGATGTAGACGCCGTGCAGTTGCGCGATCGCCTGGCCGAGCGGCATGTCGTCGCCCGCCGCCGGCAGCCGCTGCGCCTCTTCGGCGCGGGGACCTGCGCCGGCGTCGTGGACCGCCGCGCCGAAAGGCAGCACGCCCGCGGGCGGCGGCGCGTTCCCGAGCAGCCCATGCGGCCGGACCGGCGGCGCCGTGCCGGATTCGGCCGCGGCGCCGGCGAGCGCGCGCTCGACGGTGCGGAACAGGAAGTCGTGCACGCTGCGCGCGTCGCGAAAGCGCAGTTCGAGCTTCTGCGGGTGGGCGTTGACGTCGACCTGCATCGGGTCGAGCGTCAGGTACAGGAGCCAGGCCGGGTGCCGCCCGCCGTGGCTGACGTCGCGGTAGCCGAGCCGCGCCGCGTTTGCGAGCAGCCGGTCGCGCACCATGCGGCCGTTGACGAACAGGTACTGCCGGTCCGGCTGCGCGCGCGATTGCGACGGCAGCCCGACCCAGCCCTCGAGGGCGAGCCCGCCGTGCGCGTGGCTGAAGTGGCGCGAATTGGCGATGAAATCGTCGCCGACCAGCCGGGCGATGCGCGCCTCGCGCTCGCGCCGGCCGGCGGCCGGCGGCAGCGCGAACTGCTCGCGGCGGTTGTGGGTCAGCGTGAAACCGACGTCGAAGCGCGACAGCGCCAGGCGCGTGACGGTCTTCAGCACGTGCTGGTACTCGGTCGCCTCGGCGCGCAGGAACTTGCGCCGCGCCGGCACCTTGTGGAACAGGTCGCGCACCTCGACGGTCGTGCCTGCGGGATGCGCAGCCGGCCGCGGCTTGCCGGTCTGCCCGTCCGCCGACTCGATCTCGGCGCCCTGGCCGGCGCCGGCCGCGCGCGAGCTGAGCTTCAGGCGCGAGACCGAGGCGATGGACGGCAGCGCCTCGCCGCGGAAGCCGAGCGTGCCGACGCGCTCGAGTTCCTCCAGGCTCCCGATCTTGCTGGTGGCGTGGCGGGCGAGCGCCAGCGGCAGTTCTGCAGCTGCGATGCCGGCGCCGTCGTCGCGCACCCGCAGCAGCGCGATGCCGCCGCGTTCGACGTCGATCGTCACGTGGCGCGCGCCGGCGTCGAGCGCGTTCTCGATCAGCTCCTTGGCTACCGAGGCCGGGCGCTCGATCACCTCGCCGGCGGCGATCTGGTCGATCAGCGGGTCTGCGAGGATTCGGATCGGCATGGCGTGCCCGGCGGCAACGCCAGTCTAGCAGCGCCCCGTCAGGTGCCGGTGAGCGGGATCTCGAGGATCGTGCCGGTGGCGATCGGACCGTCGTCCAGCCGGTTCTTCACGCGCAGGGCTTCGGCACTGACCGCATAGCGACCGGCCACGTCGCCGAGCGTCTCGCCCGGCGACACGACGTGGCGCAGGGCCTGGCCGCGCTCGCGCGCCGCGAGCATCGCAATGCGCGTGCCGGGCGGCGGGTTGTCGTAGAAAAAGCGCCGCACGCCGGCGTGGATCGCGCCGGCGAGCTTCCCCTGGTGGCCCGGGTCGCGCAGCTTGCGCTCCTCGTCCGGGTTGGAGATGTAGGCGGTCTCGACCAGCATGGACGGCACGTCCGGCGACGTCAGCACGATCAGGCTCGCGTGCTGCACGTCGCTCTTCTTCAGCTGCCCGACGCGGTCGAGCTCCGCCAGCACCCGCGCCGCCGCCTCGCGGCTGGCGCTGATCGAGGCGTTCTGCGACAGGTCGAGCAGCACCGACGCCAGCACGTCGTCCTTGTCGTCGAGCGAGACGCCGCCGATCAGGTCGGCCGCGTTCTCGCGGTCGGCGAGGATGCGCGCCGCCTCGCTGCTGGCGCGGCGCGTGGACAGCACATAGACCGAGGAGCCGCGCACTTCGCGGTTGACGAAGGCGTCGGCGTGCACCGAGACGAACAGGTCGGCGTTCTGGTCGTGCGCGCGGCGGATGCGCTCGCGGAACGGCACGAAGTAGTCGCCGTCGCGCGTCAGCACCGCGCGCATGCCGGGCTCGGCGTTGATGCGCTCGGCGAGCCGCCGGGCGATGGCGAGCACCACGGTCTTCTCGCGCGTGCCGGCCTTGCCGATCGCGCCCGGGTCCTCGCCACCGTGGCCCGCGTCGATCGCCACCACGACGTCGCGCTGGCCGTCGAGGTTCGCGGTCTTGACCGGGCGCATCGTGCGCTCGAGGCCGAGGTCCACGACCAGGCGATGGCCGTAGGTCTCGTTCGGCGGCGTCAGGAAGCTCTTGGGCTCGATCTTCGCGGTCATGTCGAGCACGACCCGAAGCCCGCCGCCGTCGCGCGCGCCGAGGCGCACGGCGCTGACGTAGCCGCTGCCGTCGGGCAGGCGCAGGCCGGCGAGGTCGGCGCTGGCCTGGTCGAGATCGATGACGACGCGCTCGGGATTGCTCAATGCGAACAGCGTGTAGTTCGCGGGCGCGGACAGGTCGAGGACGACGCGGGTCGAGTCAGGGCTCGCCCACAGGCGCACGTCCTGCAGCACGGCGGTCTGGCCCGACGCCGTTGCCGACGCGAGCAGCAATGCGCAGGCGCTGATCCGTGACAGAAGCCGCATGGCGACCCGTTCCGTGCGAGGCTCGAAGTACTCTAGCGACGGGTTTCCGATAATTCAAGCATTTCAGCCAGATACGCGATTATCTTCGCGCAGCACTCGACAGGGTGGCAAGCCAGTCGCGCCCGGCGGGCGTGCCTGCCTCGAGGCGCAGCTGCCGGCCGGTACCGTGGTGCGACAGCGTCGCCAGCAGGTCGGGCGTTCCGAGGGCGGCGCCGGCCCGCTCCGGCCACTCCACCACGACCAGACCGGGCGAGCCGCGCAGGTCGCGATAACCCAGGGTCTCGAGATCGCGGGTGCCCGCGGCGAGGCGGTACAGGTCGAGGTGATGGACCGTGCCGCGCGCGGTGTCGTAGGGCTCGACCAGGGTAAACGTGGGACTGCGGATCGTGCCGGTCACGCCGAGCGCGCGCAGCAACGCGCGCGCCAGCGTGGTCTTGCCGCTGCCGAGCTCGCCGGACAGCGCGAGCAGCAGGCTGTGCTCGCCGAGGTCGGGCAGGCCGGCGGCCAGCGCCGCGCCGATCCCGGCAGTCGTCGCCTCGTCCGCGAGCGTCAGTTCCATGGCTCGTTCACCAGCTTGTGCAACTCACCGACCAGGTCGCCGGCGATCAAGCCGCGCTCGCCGGCGCGCGCCGCGCGGTCGCCCGCCGTCGCATGCAGCAGCACGCCGGCAGTCGCGCACTGCCCCGCATCCGCGCCCGCGGCCAGCAGCGCGACCAGCACGCCGGTCAGCACGTCGCCCGTGCCCGCCGTCGCCATGCCGGGATTGCCGCGGTCGCAGACGTACGTGCCGATCGCATCCCCATGCACCAGCGTGTTGGCGCCCTTCAGCACGCAGATGCCGCCATGGCGTGCCGCGATCGCGCGCACCGAGCCGAGCCGGTCGCGCTGCACGGCGCCCGCATCCGTGCCGAGCAGGCGTCCCGCCTCGCCTGCATGCGGCGTCAGGATCCAGCGGGCGCAGCGGCGCGGCTTCTTGGCCAGGAGCGTCAGCGCATCGGCGTCCACGACCAGCGGCCGATCCGTCGCCGTGGCCGCCTCGAGGAATCGCTGTGCGCGCCGGTCGAGGCCGAGGCCCGGGCCGACGGCGATGGCGTCGGCGCCCTGCGCGAGCGGCGCAACGCCGCTTGCCGTGCGCAATCCATGGCAGATCAGCTCGGGCTGGCCGGCGACGATCGCTGCCGCGCTCGGCGCGGTCGTCGCCACGTGCACCAGCCCGGCGCCGGTGCGCAGCGCCGCCTCGCCCGCCAGGCGCGCGGCGCCGGCCATCGCCAGGCCGCCGACGATCAGCACGCGCCCGTGCTCACCCTTGTGCGCGCTGCGCCGGCGGCGCGGCAGGACCGCCGCCAGCACCGACTCCTCGATGCGGCGCATCACCGGCGCCTGTTCGTCCCGCGCCGATGCGGGCAGGTCCAGGCCGTCGAACTCGATCGCGCCGGCGTGCTCCGGTGCATCGCCCAGGTAGAGCCCGGTCTTGAGCGCGACGAAAGTGATCGTGCAGCTCGCGCGCACGGCGGCGCCCAGCACGAGGCCTGTGTCCGCATCGAGCCCGGACGGCAGGTCGAGCGCCAGCACCGGCCGGCCGCTGGCGTTGATCGCCTCGATGCAGCCGCGCAACGGCCCGGCAACCGGCCGGTCGACGCCGGTGCCCAGCAAGGCATCGACGACGACGTCCGCGCCGGCGAGCGCCGCGGCATCGAAGGATTCAAGTTGCCCGCCCGCCGCGCGGAAATCCGCGTGGGCGCGGTGGGCGTCGCCTTGCAGGCGCTGCGGATCCGCCAAGGCTGACACGTGCACGGTCAGGCCCGCGGCGCGGGCGAGCCGCGCCAGCACGTAACCGTCGCCGCCATTGTTGCCGGCGCCGCACAGCACCGCGACGGACGCGGCCTGCGGCCAGCGGCGCCGCAGCACGGCGAGCGCCGCAGCCCCGGCGCGCTGCATCAGCGTGTAGCCGGCGATGCCCGAGCGCTCGATCGCGTGGCGGTCCATCGCGCGCGCCTGGCTCGCCGTGTAGACCTCCGCAGGCAGCGCGTTCATGCGCGCGATTATACTGGCCGCCCGTCGCCGCCCGCGCTGCCATGGCCCGCACACTGTCCGCCGATGAGCTCACTGCGCTGCGCCAGCGGCTCGACGAACTCGCGCGCGCGCAGGGCTTCGACCAGGCCGGCGTCGCCGGCGTCGAGCTGCCCGCGGACGAGGCCAACCTCGAGCGCTGGATCGCCGAGCGCCGCCACGGCGAAATGGCCTACATGGCCCGGCACGGGCGGCGGCGCAGCCGGCCGGCCGAGCTGGTGCCCGGCACGCTGCGCGTCATCAGCGTGCGCATGGCGAGCAGCGCGCAGGCACCGGAATCCGCCGGCCGGGCGCTGGCGGACCGCGGCAAGGGCTACATCGCCCGCTATGCCCTCGGCCGTGACTACCACAAGGTCCTGCGCAACCGCCTGCAGCGGCTCGCGACCGCGCTCGAGGCCGAGATCGGCCCGTTCGGCTATCGCGCCTTCGTCGATTCCGCGCCGGTGATGGAGAAACCGCTCGCGCGCAATGCCGGGCTCGGCTGGATCGGCAAGCACACCAACCTGATCAACGAGCGCACCGGGTCGCTGTTCATGCTGGGCGAGCTGTTCACCGACCTGCCGCTGCCCGTGGACTCGGCGGCCAAGGACCGCTGCGGCACCTGCCGCGCCTGCATCCCCGCCTGCCCGACGGGCGCGATCACGGCGCCCTACCAGCTCGACGCGCGCCGCTGCATTTCATACCTGACGATCGAATACCACGGCGTCATCCCGGAGGAACTGCGCCCGGCCATCGGCAACCGCATCTTCGGCTGCGACGACTGCCAGCTCGCCTGTCCCTGGAACAAGTTCGCCCGCGTCGCCGCCGAGCCGGCGTTCCGCGCGCGCCATGGGCTCGATGCGCCGGATCTCGTCGAGCTGTTCGGCTGGAGCGAGCAGGTCTGGCTCGAGCGCACGGCGGGCAGCGCGCTGCGGCGCCTCGGCTACCGGCGCTGGCTGCGCAACGTCGCCGTCGCCCTCGGCAACGCGCCGCCGTCGGATCGCGTCATCGCGGCGCTGGGCGCGCGCCGCGACGAGGCCGACCCGGTCGTGCGCGAGCACGTGCGCTGGGCGCTCGCGCGCCAGGAGGTCAGCGCCGCACGGGATTGACGTAGTGCCGGCCGCTCGTGGTCTGGCGGATGGTCTCGTACAGGTCGTCGAAGTCGCGCGAGTTGTTGGCGGGATCGATTTCGGCCGTGTTGACGATCAGCAGCGGCGACGCCGTGTACTGGTGGAAGTAGCGCGTGTAGGCCTCGCCGAGCCGCTCGAGATAGGCGGCGTCGATGTACTTCTCGTAGGCGATGCCGCGCTTGTCGATGCGCTCGAGCAGGATGTCCACCGGCGCCTGCAGGAACACGACCAGGTCCGGGGTCGGCGCGTCCATCGCCAGGCGCTGGTAGACCTGGTCGTAGAGCTTGAACTCCTCGTCGTCCAGCACGATGCGCGCGAACAGCCGGTCCTTGTCCAGCATGTAGTCCGCGACCCGCACCTGCGCGAACAGGTCGTGCTGGCGCAGTTCCGAGAGCTGGCGCGCGCGCTGGAACAGGAAGTGCAGCTGCGCCGGGAACGCCGCGGCGCGTCGGTCCTTGTAGAAGCGCTCGAGGAAGGGATTCTCCATCGGCTGCTCGAACACGGTGCCGGCGCCGACCGCGGCCGCGAGCTTGCGCGCGAGGCTGGTCTTGCCGACGCCGATCAGGCCCTCGACGACCACCAGCCGGTGCGGCCAGTCTTCTTTTTTAGGCTCAGTCGTCACCGGATCCCTGCGCGGCCAGCGGCTCGATACCGTCTCCGGAAACTCCCTGCAGCAGGGTCCGGACGCGGCCATGTCCGGGCACCCAGAGTTCCGCGGCGATTTCCGCCAGAGGATACAGCACGAAATTGCGCTGGTGCAGGCCCGGGTGCGGCAGCACCAGGCCGGGCTCGGCAGACTGCAGGTCGCCGACCAGCAGCAGGTCGAGATCGATCAGCCGGGGGCCCCAGCGCACCGGCGGCGGCTGCCGGCCCATCCGTTTCTCGATGTCCTGCAGCGCGCCCAGCAATGCGCGCGGCGACTGCGTCGTCACCAGGCCCGCGACGGCATTGACGAACTCAGGCTGGTCCTGCGGCCCCATCGGCCGGCTGCGCCACAGGCGCGAGCGCCGCACCAGCCGGGTGTCCGGCAGGCCGGCCAGCGATTCGAACGCCGTGCCGACCTGGCGCGCCGGCTCGGCCAGGTTGCTGCCGATGGCGACGAATGCGGGGCGCCAGGCCATGGCGCCTCAGGTCTCGGGCGCGGGTGCCCTGCGGCGGCCGCGGCCGCCGCGACGGCGGCGCCGGCGCCGGGGGGCGGTCTCGTCGCCCGCAACGGGCTCGCCGCCGTCGGAGCCGACGCGCCGCAGCTGCTCGTCCGGGCCGAGCGTCTGCAGCTCGGTCCACCAGCGCGCAAGCTCCGGATCCTCGCCGCCCGCCTCGGCGCGCAACAGCAGAAAGTCGTAGGCGGCGCGGAAGCGCGGGTGGCCGACGAAGGCCAGCGCCCGCCGCCCTTCGCGGCGCTGGAAGCGCGGCTGCAACGCCAGCAGCTCGCGCATCGGGATCGAGAAGCGCTTCGGAATGCCGATGCGCCGGTTCTGTTCGGCCACGACCTCGTCCACTGCCTCGGCGATCGCCTGCCCGGGATGGGCGCCGGTCTCGAAGCGCCGCTGCGCCGCCACCGACACCGGCCCGAACAGCAGCACGGCGAACAGGAACATCGGCGTGACCGGGCGGTCGCCGGCCACGCGCCGGTCGGTGTTCGTGAGCCCGGCCCGGATCAGGCGCAGCGCCAGGCCGTCTTTCTCGCTGGCGAGGTGCGCGGCGGTCGCCGGAAACAGCTGCTCGAACAGCCCGTGCTCGCGCAGGAGCTCGAACGAGCGCTCGCCGAAGCCCGCCATGAACAGCTTCTGGAACTCGTCGAGCAGGCGTGCCGGCGGAATGTTTTCGAGCAGGCCCGCGAGCGTCGCAAACGGAGTGCGCGTGCCCTCATGCAACGTAAAGCCGAGTTTGGCTTCGAAGCGTACGGCGCGCAGCATCCGCACCGGGTCCTCGCGGTAGCGCGTCTCCGGATCGCCGATCAGCCGCAGCGTGCGCGACTTGACGTCTTCGACGCCGCCGGTGAAGTCCCAGATCGAAAAGTCCTCGATGTTGTAGTACAGCGCATTGCAGGTGAAATCGCGGCGCCAGACGTCCTGGTCGATCGAGCCGTAGAGGTTGTCGCGCAGCAGCCGCCCGCGATGGTCGTGCACGAGGTCGCCGCTGTTGCGCGGTTCGATCCGGTTGCCGATGTCATCGTCGTCGTCGCCATCGTCCACGTTGCCGTTGACGTCGCCGAACTCGTCGACGGTGCGGTCGTCTGCGGCCGCTTCAGCAGGCTCCGCTTCCTCGATCTCGTCCGGTTCCGCATCGGGCGTGATCGGCTCGCCGGCCGCGCGGAAAGTCGCGACTTCGACGATCTGCTGGCCGAAACGGATGTGCGCGAGGCGGAAGCGCCGGCCGATCAGCCGGCAGTTGCGGAACAGGCGCCGGACCTCCTCGGGCGAGGCATCGGTCGCGACGTCGAAGTCCTTGGGCTCGATGCCGATCAGCAGGTCGCGCACGCAGCCGCCCACCAGGAATGCCTGGTAGCCGGCATCCTTGAGGCGGTAGAGCACCTTGAGCGCGCTGCCGGCGATCATCCGGCGTGAAATGGGATGGTCGGCGCGTGCGACGATCACCGGGTCGGGGCCCCGGTCGCTGGGCTGGTTCAATGAGGCGGGTCCGCTTGAGGTCGATGAATGGGCCGATATAATACCAGCCCCCGTTGCGGGCCCCGTCCGATAACCGTGTTCTCCGCTCCCATCGTCTAGAGGCCTAGGACACAGCCCTCTCAAGGCTGGTACGAGGGTTCGAATCCCTCTGGGAGCGCCA
>CAYXUJ010000005.1:0-61998 GCA_964468395.1 uncultured Steroidobacteraceae bacterium | reverse complement strand
CGTCGCCCTCGACCGCCGCCGCCGCCGCCGGCTCGAGCGCCGCCTCGGCCGGCAGGTCGAAGAAGCCCCCGGCGCGGCCGGCAGCCGCGTTCGCGGCATTGAACGCGAGCAGCGTGCTCGCGGTGCCGCAGGCGCTCAGCAGGAAGTCGCGGCGGCCGAGGCCGAGGCGCTTCGCATTGGTCTCCGCCGTCTGGTGAGCGAGATGATTGGCATGGCGGTTTGCGGGATTGAGCGGTACAGGCTCGAATTCGCCGTTGCTGGTCGTGTCGAGCTTGATCGGCAGGCGCTGCCCGCCCGGGTCGATCCGGTGGATCCGCTTCTTCATCACAAGGCCTCCAGATCCCCGTGCACGGCGCGGCCCTCGAACAGGGTCACCAGCGCCTGCGTCTCCGAGATCTCGGCGGCCGGGATCTCGAACAGGTTGCGGTCGAGCACGACGAGGTCGGCGAGCTTGCCGGCCTCGATCGAGCCGGTATCGTCGTCGTTGCGGTTCGTGTACGCCGCATGGATCGTGAATGCCGCGAGCGCGTCCGCCAGGCCGATCGCCTCGCCGGGCAGGAAGGGCTCGGTCGTCTCGCCCAGCGCGCCCAGGCGTGTCACCGCGGTCTCGATCTGCCAGAACACGTTCGGGCTCGATACCGACCAGTCGCTGCCGAACGCCACGGTCGCGCCGCTCTTCAGCACGCTGCCGATCGCATACATGTGCGCCGAGCGCTCGGGCCCGAGGAACGGGATCGTCAGCTCGGTGATGTACTCGTCCGCGTAGGCCCACAGCGGCTGGTAATTCGCGACCACGCCGAGCGTCTTGAAGCGCGGCACGTCGGCGGCATCGATCAGCTGCAGGTGCGAGATGTGGTGGCGGTGGCCGTCGCCGCCGTTCGCGCGGCGCGCGGCCTCGACCGCGTCCAGCGACTGGCGGATCGCGGCGTCGCCGATCGCATGAAAGTGGACCTGGAAGCCGTCGGCGTCGAGCTGCGTGACGGCGGCCTTCAGGCGCTCCGGCTCCACCATCGGGATGCCGCGCGTGCGGTCCGGCACCAGGTAGGGCTCGAGCATCGCTGCGGTGTAATTCTCCATGACGCCGTCCTGCATGATCTTGACGGTGCCGGCGTCCACCTGGCCCTTCGTGTACTCGCTGCGCAGCCGCTTGATCTCCGGGATCTGCTCGAGGCCCTGTTCGCGCTCCCACCAGATCGAGCCGACCACGTGCAGCGACAGCTCGCCGGCGTCGTCGAGCCGGCGGTAGGTCTTCAGGTCGTCCTCGTTGACGGACGCGTCCTGCACGGCGGTGATGCCGAGGCCGTTCAGGTACTTGATCGCGTAGCGCAGGCCGGCATCGCGCCGCTCATCGCTCTGTGGCGGCATGTGCGCGGCGACCAGGTCGCCGGCGCCTTCCTGCAGGCTGCCAATGGCGGCGCCGGTCTTCGGGTCGCGGTCGATGCGCCCGTCCGGCGGGTCGGGCGTCTTGCGGGTGATGCCGGCGACTTCGAGCGCTTTCGAGTTGACCCACACGGTATGGCCGTCGCGGCTCCACAGGATCACCGGGCGGTCCGGGACGACGGCGTCGATCAGCTCCTTGCGCGCGAGCGCGCCGGGCCCGAACGCCGACATCAACCAGCCGCCTCCCGTGATCCAGGGCTCGTCCGGGTGCGCGGCGGCGTACTGGCGGATCAGCTCGACGTACTCCTCGACGGTGTCGGCGGCATTGAGGTCGCAGGAATTCGCCTCCACGCCGGCCGAGATCGGGTGCACGTGCGCGTCCTGGAACCCCGGCACCACCATCCGGCCGCCGAGGTCGACGACGCGCGTGGCCTTGCCGATGTGCGCGCGGGCGCCCTTGTCGCTGCCGACGTACAGGATGCGCCCGTCCTTGATGGCGACGGCTTCCGCCCAGCTGCGCCCGGCGTCCACCGTGTAGATCCGGCCGCCGGTCAGCGCCAGGTCGGCGGTGTCCTCCGGCGCCGGGCCGCAGGCGGCGAGGGCGGCAGTCGCAAGGCAGAGTGCGGCAAGTCGGCGAACGGGCAGTCGGGCTGGGTGTGTCACTGGAAATCCCTCGGAATGGTTCTGGTCCAGGTCTTCTCGCGCAGCAGCGTGCCGTTCTCCGACACGCGCCGCCGGTAACTGTAATGGAAATTGTCGCGGTCGCTGGTGAAGGACAATTCCGCCTCCCACACCAGCCTGCGGCCCGGCAGCTCGACCTCCATCCGGTGCGAGCCCAGCATGCCGGTCGCCGCGGGCGCGCCGTCGGTCACCGAGTGGCGGATCGTCTCCTGCGTGCGTTCCGTGCCCCAGGGGTAGCGGCTGCCGCCGCCGTTGGTCGCGGTCGCGACCGCGGCGCCGGTCTGCGGGTTGCGGTCCACCGACGAGATCTCGCCGTAGCCCGAGGTCGTGCCGGCCTCGAGCGTCTCGTAGCCGGCCAGCACCGGGTCGGCCGCCGGCGGCAGGAAATCCGGCGCCGGGCGCGGCTCGAACGGCACGACCGGCAGGACCAGCCGCGATCCGTCGAGCCGCAGCGTCGTGGTCATCGGCTCCGGGGTCGGCCAGAACATCGGCCACTGCGCATTGTTGACCGCGAGGCGGATGCGGTGGCCCTTCGGGAACACCCAGGAAGTGAAATGCATCTCCACGTCGATCGTGAATTCCTCGCCCGGGACGACGGCGTCGGGCTCGCGCGCCGACCGGCGGTGCGTGCCGTTGAACCCCGCGCCGGCGACCTGGGTCACGGTGCCGTCGGGCGCGACGTCGGACAGGCGTGCGAACCAGTTGGCGCGCGTCGCATCGGCCGCTACCGCCAGCGTTGCGCGCGGCAGGCCGAGGATCTCGAGGTCCTCGGCGAGCGGCTCGCTGTCGTAGACCAGGCTGAACGCATCGGACGGCCGCTGGTCGTGGGCGACGTCGCCCCACCACATGACCGGGCCGCCGGCCTCGATGCCGACCGCGGGCAGGTAACGCAGTCGATGCGTTGCCGCCGCCGGCGGCACGGCGGCGAGCGTGTGGTTCGGCTGCGGATGCAGGACCTGCTCGCGGATGCGCGCGATCGGCCAGCCGTCCTCCCAGCGCCAGGCGCCGGGCGCATGGGCGAGGTAGGGGCCCGGCGGATGCCAGTTGCGCACATACACCGCGAAGCGCGGCTCCTCGAGGATGCCGGTGTCGATGCCCTTGAGCCAGTGATCGAACCAGCGCACGGCCTCGTGCCGCCATTCGATGCCGGGCTCCGGATAGGGCTCGTGCGGCCAGGCATGCGACCAGGGGCCCATGATCGCCTTCACCGGCGCTCGCAGGTTTTCCAGCATGCGCGGGATGCTGTCGCGATAGCCGTCGTACCAGCCGCCGATGTGGAACGAGGGCACGCGGATCTCGTCGTGGCGGCCGATCGCCGACGCGCGGTCCCAGAATTCGCTCTGGCGCTGGTGCGTCTTCCAGGTGAGCATCCACGGCTCGGTGTCGAAGCGGTCGCGGAAGTACGCTTCGTCCATCACGTAGCCGGGCGCGCCGGGGCGCGCATTGTCGAGGTCCTGGCTCATCTCCCAGGAATCGACGTGCAGGATGCCGTCGATGTAGTGCACGTCCTCCTGGTACAGGTCCTCGGTTGCGTCGATGGCGATGATCGCCTTGAGTGCGGGCGGGTTGCGCCGCGCCATCTGGATCGCGTTGAAGCCGCCCCAGGAAATGCCGAACATGCCGACCTTGCCGTTCGACCAGGGCTGCGCGGCCAGCCAGGCAATGACGGCTTCGCCATCCTCGTGCTCGATGTCCGAGTACTCGTGCGGCACCAGCCGCCCCTCGCTGTTGCCGGTGCCGCGGATGTCCACGGCCACGACCACGTAGCCGCGCTGCACGAAGTAGGAATAGAGCGACCAGTTGCGGCTGCGCGATTCGTGCTTGCGGTAGGGCAGGTATTCGAGCAGCACCGGAAACTTTTCAGCCGCCGCGCCGCCGGTCGGATGGTAGAGATCGGCGGAGAGGCGGACGCCGTCCGGCATGTCGATCCAGTCCGTGCGGATCTCCATGCCGTAGGTCGCGGGTTGTTCGGTCGCTGCGGGGGCCGCCAGGGGTGTGAGCAGGAGCAGGAGGGCGGCGAGGCGGGGCATGGACACCTGCGAAGCCTAATCGCAGTAGTGGCAACACGCAAAGACGTTTATAAAACAATGTGTTATGATGTACTGAACAATCATTTAATAAACTAAACGTTCATTGAGTCGAGGCGGCTCGCCACGATAGAATGTGCAGGCCCGCGGCAGGAGGGTGGCATGGCGGCCAATTTCGAAAATTCCCCCGAGCTCCGTCCGAGCGGTTCCAAGCTCGACCTGATCCAGGCGACCGTCGCCGCCATTTCCGAGCACGGGCTGTCGGAACTGACGTCGGCAAAAATCGCCGGCGCTGCCGGACACACGGCGGCGTCGATCAACTTTCATTTCGGCAGCAAGGAAGCCCTGCTGCTCGCGACCCTGCGCGAAGTCTCGGAGGAGTTTGCCGCCGCGATGGCCGGCGTCATGGAGGAGGCAGGCGACGACGAACTGTGCGCGCTGCTCGGGATCATCGACGCGAGCCTCGGCCGCGGGCTGTCCGACTCGCACAAGATCGCCGTCTGGTATGCGTTCCTCGCGGAATCCAAGGCGCGCAGCGACTACCAGCGCATCTGCGGCGAGCGCGATGCAGCCTGGAGCCGGATGGTCATAGACCTCTGCAAGCGCCTCATCTCCGCGCACGGCAACGGCCCCTGGCCGGACGCCGAGGCCGTGGCACAGGGCCTGATGGGCCTGGTCGACCAGCAGTGGCAGGGGATCCTGTTCGAGGGCGACGCCTTCGACCGCGAGGCGGCGCGCCGCCAGTGCCGCGCCTATCTCTGCAGCGTGTTCCCGTGGCTGGCGCCGCGCATCGAGGCACAGGCGCCGGCCCGCGCGCGCGCCCCGGCAGCGGAGCCGCAGCCGGCCGCCGGCGGCGGGCTGCGGATGACGCTGCCCGCCTGGGCCTATGCCAGCGAGGAATTCCACGCGCTCGAGCTGGAGCACATCTTCCTGCCGTCGTGGCAGATCGTCTGCCACGTGAGCGAGCTGGCGGACACCGGCGACTACGTGACCTTCGAGTTCTTCGGCCGCCGCGGCTTCGTCGTCAAGGGGGCGGACGGGGAGATTCGCGCCTTCCACAACGTCTGCCGGCACCGCGCGCACGCGGTCGTCTCCGGCGCGCGCGGCCGCTGCCCGAAGTTCCTCACCTGCATGTACCACGGCTGGACCTACCACCTGGACGGCCGCAACCGCAGCGTCAGCGCGCCCGACACCTTCCCGGACTTCGACCGCTCGCAGTACGGCCTCAAGCCGATCGAGCTCGAGGTCTTCATGGGCATGGTGTTCGTCCGCTTCCGGGGCGGCGAACCCTCGGTCGCCGCGCGCATGGCGCCGCACGTGCCGGAGCTGTCCCATTACCGCATGGCGGAGATGGTGCCGCTCGACGAGGTCTGGACCCACGAGCTGGCGATCGACTGGAAAAACGTGATCGAAAACTACGTCGAGGACTACCACTTCCCGATCGGCCACCCCGGGCTGTCGGCGCTGATGGAGGCCGAGTACGACCGCGAGTCGTTCCCGGGCGGCACGATGCGCCTCTCGCACCGGATGCGCGAAAAGCCGCTGCGCTCCTGGAGCGCGCAGGGCTACGCAAAGCTGCTGCCGGTGATCGAGCACCTGCCGGAGGACCTGCGCCGGCGCTGGACCTACTTCGGCCTGTACCCGAACGTGTTCTTCGACATCTACCCGGAGTGGCTCGATTTCTTCCACGTCGTGCCGCTGGGCGCCGGCCGCACGCTGATCCGGGCCCGTTCCTACGGCTTCGTCGACGACCGCCGCGAGATGAAGGCGGCGCGCTTCCTGTGCGCGCGGCTCAATTCGCGCGTCCAGGCCGAGGACGAGGTGCTGACCGCGTCGGTCCAGCGCGGCCTCGAGTCCGGCGCCTACAGCCAGGGCATCCTGTCCTCCAAGGAAATCGTGCTGGCCGGATTCCAGGACTGGATCCGCGGGCGGATCCCGGTCGCGAACCAGGTCGAGCAGCCGGCGAAGGGGACGATGGCGGAGCGCAACGCGGCGCTTTCGCCCTGATCAGACCGCGCGCAGGTACCAGTCGTAGTCGCGGTCGCTGATCTCGGAGTGGAAGCGCTCTTCTTCCTCGCGCCGGCAGGTGCCGTATAGCCGGTGGTATTTCTCGCCGAGGTACTGCGGCAGGATCCGGCCGGCGTCCCAGGCATCGAGCGCCTCGCTCCAGCGCACCGGCAGCTCGATCTTCTCGTCGATGACGGATTCCTGGGCGACCATCGGCCCCGGCTCGACCTTGTGCGTGATGCCGTGGTGGATGCCGGCGAGGATGGCGGCGAGCACCAGGTAGGGATTGCCGTCGGCGCCGCCGGGGCGGTGCTCGACGCGCGTGTCTTCCGCACCCGAGACCGGGATGCGCAGCGCGACGCCGCGGTGGTTGCGGCCCCAGTTCGGCGCCAGCGGCACGAACACGCCGGGACGGTAGCGGCGGTAGGAATTCGCGGTCGGCGCGAAGATCGCCATCGATTCCGGCATCGCGGCCGCCAGGCCGCCGATCGCGTGGCGCAGGGTGTCCGAGAACGGCCCGTCCTTGCTGCTGCCGGCGAAGATGTTCCTGCCGCCGGCGTCCACGAGGCTCACGTGCACGTGCAGGCTGCAGCCGGCCCACTCGGCGAAGGGCTTCGCCATGAAGCTGGCCGCCATCCCGTGCCTGCGCGCGACGGCCTTCACCGCGCGCTTCAGCAGCGCACCGTGGTCCGCGGCGAGCTCGGCATTCGCGACGTGGTGCAGGTTGATCTCGAACTGGCCGGGCGAGAATTCCTTGAGCGTCGCGCCTGCAGGAATGTTCTGGGCCTCGCAGGTGGCGAACAGGTCCGCGAGGAAGGGATCCACGTCCTCGACGTCCTCCATGCTGCCGTACTGCGGGCCGCCCTGGACCCTGCGCGTGCCCGGCACGCAGCCGACCCGGGGCGCCGGCCGCTCGGTGTCCGGCTCGAGCAGGTAGAACTCGAGCTCGGTGGCGGCGACCGCGGTGAGCCCCATGTCCTGCAGCGGCTGCATGGCCCGGCGCAGCACCTGGCGCGGGTCGGCGAAGAACGGCCCGCCTTTCGAGTCGTGCATGGCGAGCAGCACCTGCGCGGTCGGCACCTGCGCCCAGGGCACGGGCGCGAGGCTGCCGGGCACGGCGGTCGAGATCGCATCCGGGTCGCCGTCGCGTCCGCCATTGTCGATGCGGTCGAAGGTCATGCCCCTGGCGTCGAGCAGCACGGTCGCGCCGCAGAAGTTGAGGCCGCCGGTGAACGGCTTGGCGAACTCGTCGCGGCCCGCGCGCTTGCCGCGCAGGATGCCGAGCATGTCCGGCTGCAGCAGTTCGAGCTGCTGCGTGTCGGGATAGCGCTCCAGGAACTTCCGCAGCTCCTCCGGGACGTCCTTCGCGGCCTTGCTCATGCGGATTTCCCCGGTGCGGGCGGTGCGGCGCGGGCGCTGCGCCAGGCGATCGCGGCCTTGGCGCCGTCGCGCCGCAGGATCTCGTTGAATTCGCGGGACTCGGCGGTCTCGGCGGTCTCGATCCCGACGTCGATCTCGAGCGCGTTCAGCAGTGCCTTGCGCATGCCGCCGATGTCGAGGCCCTGGTTGATCGCGCGCTTGGTCTCGCGTACGGCGAGCGCGTCATTTGCCGCGATGCGCCCGGCGAGCGCGCGCGCCTCGTCCAGCAGGCGGTCGCCGGGCACCACGCGGTTGACGATGCCGAGCGCCAGCGCTTCGGCGGCGCTGACGCGGTCCTCGCCCGTCAGCAGCAGGTACTTCGCCTGCTTCGGCCCGATCAGCCAGGGCAGCAAGAGCGCGACGATGCCGCTGCCGAACTTCACCTCCGGCTCGCCGAAGCGGCAGTCCTCGGCCGCGATCGTCAGGTCGCAGGCGAGAGCGAGCTCCATCGCGCTGCCGAGGCAGTAGCCGTGCACGGCGGCGATCGTCGGCTTCGGGCAGTCCCAGAAGCGCAGGATGATGGCGAAGTCGCGCTCGAGCGCGCGGCGCACGGCCGCAGGCTCAGGCCTGCCCTCGCCGAGGCCCATGTCGAGGTCGAACCCGGCCGAGAATGCGCGGCCCGCGCCGGCAAGGACGATCGCGCGCACGCCGTCGTCGCGCTCGGCGGCGTCGAGCGCGCTGCCGAGCGCCTCCATCATCGGCACGTCGACCGCGTTCAGCTTTTCCGGGCGGTTGAGCGTCAGCACCGCGACGGCGCCATGACGCTCGGAGCGCACGACCGCGTCGGCCACGATCAGCCTTCCTTCAGCCGGAACCACGCCGACTTGGTCTGCGTGTAGCTCTTGAAGCTGTCGAGGCACTTGTCGCGCGCGTTGCCGGACTGCTTGAAGCCGCCGAAGGGCTGGGTCATGTCGCCCTCGTCGAAGCAGTTGATCCAGACGATGCCGGCCTCGATGCCGCGCACCAGCCGGAATGCCGTGTCGAGGTCGCGCGTCCACACGCCGGCCGCGAGGCCGTAGATCGTGTCGTTGGCGATGCGGATGGCGTCGTCCGCGCCGTCGAACTCGATGACCGACGCCACCGGCCCGAAGATCTCCTGGCGCGCGATCGTCATGTCGTTCTTGACGCCGGTGAAGAGCGTCGGGTTGACGTAGGCGCCCTTGCCGAGCTTCTTCGGCGCATCGCCGCCGAACTCGAGCTTCGCGCCCTCCTTGCGGCCCTTCTCGATCATGCCGAGCACGCGCTTCTGGTCCTCGTGCGTGACCAGCGGGCCCATGTTGGTCGCCGGGTCGAGCGGGTCGCCCGGCCTGAAGGCGTCGCGGCCGAGCTCGACGAAGCGCTCGACGAAGCGCTTGCGGATCGACTTGTCCACCAGCAGGCGCGAGCCCGCATTGCAGACCTCGCCCATGTTGGAATAGATGCCGCGGTACGCCGCCGTCACCGCGCGGTCGAGGTCGTCGATGTCGGCCATGAAGACCTGCGGCGTCTTGCCGCCGCATTCGAGCGCGACCTGTTTCATGTTCGACTGGCCCGCGTACTGCAGGATCAGCTTGCCGACCGCGGTCGAGCCGGTGAACGTGATCTTGCGGACCTCGTCGTGCAGCGCCAGCGCCTTGCCCGCCACCTCGCCGAGCCCGTTGACGACGTTGAACACGCCGGCCGGCCCGCCGGCCTCCATGAAGAGCTCTGCCAGCCGCAGGCAGGAGAGCGGCGCCTGCTCGGCCGGCTTCAGCACCACCGTGTTGCCGGCGGCCAGTGCGGGCGCGATCTTCCAGGTCGCCATCAGCATCGGGTAGTTCCACGGCGAAATCGCGCCGACCACGCCGTAGGGCTCGCGCAGGACCAGGTGCATGACGCCGGACTCGGTGCTGGTCACCGAGCCGTCCACCTTGTCGATGCACTCGGCCATGAAACGGATGGTCTCGACCACCGCCGGCAGGTCGATGCCGATGACGTCGGCGATCGGCTTGCCCATGTCCAGCGTCTCGAGCACGGCCAGCGACTCGGCGTTGGCGTCGATCAGCGCGGCGAAGCGGTTCATCACTTCCATGCGCGCGCGCGGCGCCATCTTCGACCAGGCGCCGGAGCGGAATGCGCGGCGCGCCGCTGCCACGGCGCGATCGATGTCCTCGGCCGTGCCGGCCGACATCTCGGCGATGGCCAGGCCGGTCGCGGGGTTGATGGTGGTGAAGCGCCCGCCCTTCTTCGCGTCGACGAACTTGCCGTCGATGAACAGCCGGGTCTCCGGCTTCTTCTGCGCCTTCGATGCCACGGCCTGCCAGCGGGCGTGGCCATGCTTTGCAACGGCCTGGATGCTCATAGTGCTTGCCTCACGGGTTCGGAATGCCGATTGTGCACCGGCCGGGGTACGACGAGCGCGTCGACGATGACGCAGCCCTGCGGGTGCACGATCACGGGGTTCAGGTCGACTTCGGCCAGCTCGCCGCCGAGCGCCGCCGCCAGCGCCGAGAAACGCGCGGCGGCGCGGCAGAAATCGGGGATCGCGAGCGGCCGCTCGTGCCGCCGGCTGCGCAGCAGGCGGGCGACCCGCAGCCGTCCCAGCAGCCGCGCCGCCTCGGCGGCGTCGAACGGCGGCACGGCATGGACGCTGTCCGCGAGCGCCTCGACGTGCACGCCGCCCGCGCCGATGACGACGATCGGGCCGAACTGCGGGTCGCGGACCATGCCGAGCAGCAGTTCGACGCCCTGCGCGGCGACCATCGGCGCCACCAGCACGCGCGGATCGATGCGCCCGGCGAGGTCGCGCCAGGCGGCCGCGACCGCCGCGTCGTCGGCGAGCGCGAGATGGACGCCCCGCAGCTCGCTCTTGTGGTCGAGGCCGCGCTTTGCCGTCTTCAGCACCACCGGATAACCGAGCTCGCGCGCGGCGGCCTGCGCCGCAGCTTCGCTGTCGGCGATGCGGCCGGCATTGGCCGGCAGGCCGGCGTCCTGCAGCAGCTGCAGCGCGTCGTTCTCGTCCAGGCGGCGGCCGTCGCCGAGGCGCGCCCGCCACCGTGCGAGCGCCGGCTCCGGCAATTGCGGCGGCGCCCCCCGCGCGCGCGCCGGATGATCGCGGTGCGCCAGCAGGTGCCGCACGCCGCGCAGGAAGGACTCGAGCCCGTCCACGACCGGGAAGCCCTCGCGTGTCGCCTCGACGACCAGCGGGTCCGCGCCGGTGCCCTGGCGGTTGGCCACCAGGAATGCCGGCTTGCCGGAGGCGCGATGGCCGGCGCGCAGGTAATCCAGGTACCCGGCGTGGATGCCGCCGCCCGCGACGCGGTCGTGGATGACCGCGCCGAGCGCAGCCTGCGGGTCGCTCATCAGCGCGGCGAAGCATTGCTCCATGCCGGCATGGTAGTCGGGCCCGCCCGTGCTCCAGGCATCGAGCGGATTGACCGCCGGCAGCCCGGGATCCAGCAGTTCCTCCAGCCGGCGCGTGGTGCCGGCCGAGACCTGCGCCAGCGGCACGCCGGCGTCGTGGGCGAGGTCGATCAGCAGCTGGCGCTCGCCGCCCGAGTCGTGGATCGACACCAGCCCGCCGGCGGCGACCGGATGCGGCTGGGCGAACAGGATCAGGGTCGTCGCCAGCTCGTCCATGTCGCGCACGCGATGCACGCCGTAGCGGTCGAAGACAGCGTCGAAAGCCGCGTCTTCGCCCGCCATCGCGCCGGTGTGCGAGACGGTGAGGCGCTTCGACAGCTCCGTGCGGCCGACCTTCAGCGCCACGATCGGGATGCCGCGCTCGCGCGCCCGCGCGAAGGCGCGCACCAGCCCGTCCGGGTTGCGCGCCGTCTCCATGAACAGGCCGACCGCGCGCGTGCCGGGCATTTCGAGCGCGTAGTCGAGGTACTCGTCCATGGTCACCGCCAGCTCCTGGCCGGTCGAGACGACGAGGTTGAAGTCGATCCGCTCCTCGCTGTCGACAATGCCGCACATGCCCGAGCCGGAATGGCTGATGAAGGCCACGTTGCCGCCGCGCCGGTGCCGGCGGGTGCGGAAGCCGCAGCCCCAGATGCCGTCGGCGAAGTTGTAGAAGCCCATGCCGTTGGCGCCGCAGACGAGCAGGCCGGCACTGCGGATCTTCGCCAGCACGCGCTCGCGCAGCGGCGGTTCGGCATCGCCGTCGATCACGAGCGAGGACATCATCGTCGCGGCCCGCGCGCCGTGGGCGATGACGTCGTCGAGCGCGGCGTCCATGCGCGTGTCGGCGACGGCGAAGATGACGTGCTCGACCGGCTCGGGCAGGTCGGCGAGCGACGGGTAGCAGGGCACGCCGAGCACCGAGCGGCGCCCCGGGTTGACCGCCCACAGGCGGCCCTCGAAGCCGCCCTGCAGCAGGTTCTCGACCGTGTGGCGCCCGACCGTTTCCTCGCGCTCGGTCGCGCCGAGCACGGCGATCGACCGGGGCCGGAGCAGGGGATCGAGGCGGTGGGTCATGACGGCGCCGGACGCCGCGCGCTCAGAAATCCGCGGCGGGCGTCGTGCGCTTGCGTGGCGGATCCCAGAAAGCGCCCTCGACCACGCGGCAGCGGGCCATCACGCGCGACCACTTGAGCTCGCGCTGGTAGTAGATCTCCGCCCATAGCTCGTCGCCGGGCCGGCCCCAGGGCATGTGCATCGTCGCATAGGCGATGTTCGCCTTGGCGGACGGCGACCATTCGGCCGAGGTGACCGTGCCGACCACGTCCCCGTTCTTCGGCCGGTTGTACACGTAGGCCGAGCGCGCCGGCTTGTTGCCCTCGACGTCGAGCTTGACGAAGCGGTAGCGCGAGCCGCGCTTCTTCTCCTCGAGCAGCGCGCGGCGGCCGTTGAACACCGGCTTGCTGAAGTCCACCAGCCAGGCGAGGTCGAGCTCGAACGGCGAGCGCGAGCGGTCCTGCATGATCGCCTGGTCGGCGGGGTGGAAGTCCACCTGCGCCTGGATGTAGCCGGCCTCGATGCGCGCGACCTCGAGCGCGTGCGTGCCCATCGGCCGGATGCCGTGGATCCTGCCCTTGTCGAACAGCGCGTCCCACAGCGCCAGCGCGCGCTCCGGGGCGACCCACAGCTCGTAGCCGAGGTCGCCGGTGAAGCCGGTGCGCGACACCATCAGCTCGCCGCCCTCGAACGGGTAATAAGCGATGTCGAAGGGCTTGAGCCTCTCGACGCCGGCGCAGCCGATCGCCTTCAGCACGGCGCAGCTGGTCGGGCCCTGCAGCGCGAGCGCGGCGACGTCGTGCGTGTCCTCGACGATCGTGACGTCGAAGCCGAAGGCCGAGCGCGTCAGCCAGTCGAGCTGGCGCTCCTGCGAGCACAGCCGGTACACGCCCTCGCGCAGGTGGAAGATCGTGCCGTCGTCGATGACCTGGCCGTTGTCGTCGCACCAGACGCAGTAGCCGACCCGGCCCGGCCTGATCTTGGCGACGTCGCGCGTCACCAGGCGGTTCAGGAAGGCGAGCGCATCGGGCCCGGTGATCAGGTGCTTGGTCATCGGCGTCAGGTCGAACACCGCGCAGGCGTTGCGGATCGCCGCGTACTCGAGCTGCTCGTCGAAATAGGCGTCGGCGGTCGTGTAGTCCTTCCAGCGGTGCCACTCGTTCAGCGTGTTGAGCGCCGCGGTGCGCGGGTGGAAGGGCGTCTCCCACACCGCCTTGCGGAAATGCTCCTTGCGGCCCATCGCGTCCTTGATGCTCATGACGACTGCTCCGTGGCCAGGACCGCGCGCGCGGCATTGCGGCCGGCCGAGCCCATGACGCCGCCGCCCGGGTGGCAGCCGGCGCCGCACAGCCAGAGCCCGCCGATCGGCATCGCGTACTGCGCCGCGCCCGGCACCGGGCGCATCATCATGAACTGGTCGAGCGCCAGCTCGCCGTGATGCCAGTGGCCGCCGGTCAGGCGGAATTCGCGCTCGAGGTCCGCCGGCAGCAGCAGCTCCGAGGCGACGACCTGCCGGCGCAGGCCCGGCGCGTGGCGCTCGAGTACGCCGAGGCAGCGCTCGAGGAACTCGCGCCGCGGGCCGTCGCCGCTCGCGCGCGGGTCGTGCGGCGCGTACAGCACGACCGCCGACAGCACGTGCTGGCCGGCCGGCGCCAGCGTGCGGTCGTGCACCGACGGGATGGTGATCTCCAGCGCCGGTTCCGGCGAGCACTGGCCGTACTTGGCGTGGTCGAAGGCGTGCTCGAGGTGGACCATGTCCGGCGCAATGACCAGCCGCTCGCCGGCGAGCGCGGCCGGCAGCCGCGCGAAGGCGGGCAGGCCGTCGAGCGCGAGGTGCAGCTTGGCCGCCATGCCCTTGCTGCGGAAGTGGCGGATGCGGTGCACGAAGCCGGTTTCCAGGTGACGTGCTCCCAGTAGTTGAAGCAGCGTCTTTGCAGGATCCGCATTGGAGACGACGGTGCCGGCGGCGATCTTCTCGCCGTCTGCGAGCTCGACGCCGGCGACGCGGTCGCCGGCGAGCAGGATGCGCGCGACCGGGCTGCCGGTGCGCACGGTGGCGCCGGCGTCGCGCGCGGCGGCCGCCAGCGCCTCGGAGACCGCGCCCATGCCGCCCTCGGGAATCGAGTAGCTGCCGCCGCCGGCCTGCCCGCTCAGACGGTGCAGCAGCGCCAGCACCGAGTTGTTCGAGCGCGGGCCGAGGTTGGCGCCCAGCACGGCGTCGAGCGCGAGCGCGCCTTTCAGCAGCGGCGACTCGAAGATCTCCTCGAGCACGTCGTAGATGTTGATGCCGGCGATGCGCAGGAACTCGCGCATCGGCTCGCGGCCCAGCAGGCGGATGTCGAGGGCGAGTTTGGCGGCGCCGACCAGGTCATCGCGCCCGCCGCCGCCGAGCCGCGGCGGCATCCGGTTGTGCTGCTTCGCCAGCACGCGCGCGAACTTCAGCATGCGCGCCTGGTAGGCGGCGAGGCCGCGGCGGTCGCCGTCGCTGAGCGGCCCGGACTCGCAACGGCCGCCGTCCAGCACCAGGTGCTCGCCGGTCGCCGCCAGCGCGACGGTCTTCATGCCGGTGTGTGCCCACTTCAGGCCGCGGGATTCGAGCCGCAGCTCCCGGGCGATGTCGCGATCCAGCTGATAGCAGACGTGCGCGCAGCCGGAGACCCGGTAGCCCCTGGCGAACTCGCGCGTGGCGGCGGCGCCGCCGACCTGCGGTGCCGCCTCCAGCACGGTGACGTCGCGACCGGCGCGGGCCAGCGTGGCGGCGCACACCAGGCCGTTGTGGCCGGCGCCGATGATGACGATGCGGTCAGTCATCGCGCCAGCCCTCCGGCACCTGCGGCGGGCGCCGCAGGTCCATCAGGATCTCGCGCGCGGCGTTCGCGCCCGGCGCCGCCATCACGCCGCCGCCGGGATGCGTGCCCGAGCCGCACATGTAGAAGCCGCGCAGCGGGCCGCGGTACTGGGCGTAGCCAGGGAATGGCCGGTTGAACAGCAGCTGGTCCATGGTCAGCTCGCCCTGGAAGATGTTGCCCTCGGTGAGCCCGACCTCGGCCTCGAGCTCGCGCGGCGTGCGGCACTCGACGTGGCGCACGAGCGACTTGAAGTTCGGGCTGTAGCGGCCGATCTGGTCGAGCACGGTGTTCTTGAATCCGTCGCGGTCGGCGTCGGTCCACTCGCGGCCATGGATGAACGGCGGCACGTACTGGACGAACACCGACATGAAATGCTTGCCTGGCGGCGCCATGGTCGGGTCGGTCATCGACGGGATCAGCAGGTCGAGGTAGGGCTCCTTCGACCAGGTGCCGTTCTTCCAGTCGTCGTAGGCGCGCTCCATCTTCTCGAGCGAGTCGAGGAAATGCATGTCGCCGTAGGCGAGCGGGTTGTCGCGGCCGAGCGCCGGGAACTCCGGCAGGCCGTCGAGCGCGATGTTGAGCTTCCCGGACGAGCCGCGGATCTTCCAGTTCTTCGCCTTCTCGACGATCGCGGGCGGCAGGTCCTTCGGGTCGAAGATCTTCGTGTAGGTGCGCCGCGGGTCGAGGTTCGAGACCACGATGTCCGCGTGGTACTCGTTGCCGTTCTCGGTGGCGACCCCGGTGACGCGGCCGCCGCGGACCAGCACGCGCGCGACCGGCGCGTCGGTGACGATCTCGCCGCCGAACGACTGGAACGAACTGGCGATCGCCTTCGACACCGCGCCCATGCCGCCGCGCGCGAATCCCCAGGCGCCGATCGAGCCGTCCACGTCGCCCATGTAGTGGTGCAGCAGCACGTAGGCCGTGCCCGGCGAATAGACGCCCATCGCCGAGCCGATGATGCCGCTGCCGGACAGGTGGCACTTGATGGCATCCGACTCGAAGTACTCGTTGAGGAAGTCGGCGATGCTCATCGAGTAGAAGCGCAGCGTGTCGTAGATGAACTGCTCGCCGAACTTGTTGAGCTCGCGGCCGAGGAAGATCATCTCGCGCAGGTCGCGCGGCTTCAGCGAGGTGGGGTCGGGCGGCGTGCGCAACAGCAGCGGCCGGATGAACTTGCACTGGCGCATGACGTCGGTCGAATAGCGGTGGTAGGCATCCGCGTCGCGCGGGTTGTGGCGCGCGAACTCGCGGCGCTGGACCTGCTCGTCGGTGTAGTTGCCGAGGATGTCGCCGCTGGAGGTGATGCTGACGCCGCCGCCGTAGGGCACGACCTGCAGGCCGTGGCGCGCAAGCTCGAGGTCGCGGAACAGCTCCGGCCGCAGCAGGCTGCAGACATAGGAGCAGTTCGAGTACATCCAGCCCTTCTCGATCTCGCGGCTGACCGCCGCGCCGCCGATCCACGGGTTGCGCTCGACCACCAGCACCTTGAGCCCCGAGCGGGCGAGGTAGGCGGCATTGGTCAGGCCGTTGTGGCCCGCGCCGATGACGATCGCGTCGTATTTCGCCAAGGTGAACCCGCCAGTCCCGTGTTCTATTTCGTGCCGCGCGCCTGGCCCGAGGCGGCCGCGCTCTCGACCACGCGGTCCACCGCCGTCTCGAATCGTTCCAGCGTCTCCCCGAGGCACCGGTCGTCGTGCGCCTCGCAGATGAACCACGGCTCGCGCGAGTCCGGCTCGCAGAGCACGCCGAGGTCATGCAGGTGCGGGGCCAGCGCCTCGTAGAAAGTGTAATCGCTCGTGACCCAGTCCCGGTAGTCGCGCGGCGGCTTGTCGCTGAAGAACAGCCCGCTCATCGACGGGTGGCCGCTGAACGAGTGCGGGATGCCGCGCTGCCCGAGGACCTGGCTCATCCCGGCGCGCAGCTTCGTGCCATAGGCGGCGATGATCGCGAGGGCAGGGGTTTCGGCCAGGATCTCGAGGGTCTTTTCCGCGGCGGCGAGGGCGACGGAATGGCAGGTGAAAGTGCCGCCGTGCACGACGCCATTGCCGAAGTTGCGCATGACGTCCTCGCGGCCACAGCAGACCGAAATGGGGTAGCCGTTGCCCATCGCCTTGGCGAAGGTGCAGAGGTCGGCCTTGACGCCGAACAGCTCCTGCACGCCGCCGCGCGCGACGCGGAAGCCCGTCTTGACCTCGTCGATGATCAGCAGGATCCCGTACTTGTCGCATAGCGCCCGGGCATCGCGCATGAATTCCTTCGTGGCGGAGATCGAGCAGCAGTTGCCCATGATCGGCTCGACCAGGAAGGCGGCGATGTCGCCGCCATAGGCCTTGAACACGCTCTCGAGGCGGTCCGCGTCGTTCATCGGCACGGCGTGGATCATCGCGCGCAGCACGTGCGGGACGCCGGCGCTGTACGGCACCAGCTGCGGGTCGCCCTGGCCCGGCTGCCACTCCTCGACGGCCGTGGTCCAGAGCGCGGCGTCGAACACGCCGTGGTAGCCGCCCTCGATCACCACGTAGGAGTCCTTGCCGGTGTGGGCGCGCGCGACGCGCAGCGCCGCCATGACCGCCTCGGTGCCGGAGTTCGAAAAGCGCACGAGCTCCGCCGCCGGCACCATGCTGGCGATGCGGTCGGCGACCGCCAGCTCGCGCTCGGTGGACAGGGCGAACACGCCGCCGACGTCCATGCCGGCGCGGGCGGCCGCGTCCACGCGCGGGTCCGCGTAGCCGAGGATGCAGGGTCCGTAGGCGAGGCGGTAGTCGATGTACTCGTTGCCGTCGATGTCGGTCAGCCGCGCGCCGCGCGCCGACTTGACGTAGATGGTCTTGTCCTCGCCCCAGTAGCGGAAGTTGGAGGAAACCCCGAGCGGCAGGCGGCGGATGGCTCTCTGGAACTGGGCATTGGATCTGGCGAGGCTTCGGGTCATCGGGGCAGGCCTCCTGCCGGCATGGGAATCGTCGCTCGGGATGCGGGTATTTTCCCCCAGAACGGGCGGCGGCGTCCATGCCGAGTGAATATCCGTTCATTCATTGGCGGCGGCCGCGAAAGCGGGTAGGATGGTGCCCCGATGCGTGCGCCGTTTTTCCATAAGTCCCTGATCCGAAACGGTTTATAGTGAGCGCCACACGCAAGCTCGCGGTCGTCTCCAAGCGCCGCACGGCGCCCCCCGAACAGCGCCGCGAGCAGCTCATCCAGGCCACGATCCGCTGCGTCGCCGACCGCGGTCTGGCCGACACGACCATCGCCACGGTCGCCCGCGAGGCCGGCCTCAGCCAGGGCATCGTCAACCTCCATTTCAGCGGCAAGGACGGATTGCTGACGGAGACCCTGCGCTACCTGGCGGACGAGTACCGCAGCGCCTGCCAGGAAGCGGCGGCGGCCGGCGAGCAGTCGCCGGTCGCGGGGCTGCTGGCCATGGTCGAGCTCGATTTCCGCCGCACGATCTGCTCGCGCGACAAGCTCGCGGTCTGGTTCGCGTTCTGGGGCGAGCGGCGTTTCCGGCCGACCTACCGCCGCATCTGCCAGGCGCGGGACCGGTCCTACGACGACATGGTGCGGCTCATCTGCGCGCGGCTCTGCGAGGAGGGCGGCTACCGGAACGTCGAGCCCGCCCTGGTCGCGGACGGCCTGTCGGCGCTGACCGACGGGCTGTGGCTCGACCTGCTGGTCCGGCCGGAGTCCATGAGCCGCGAGCGTGCGAGGCGGATCGCACTGTCGTATCTTGCCGACGTGTTTCCGCGCCATTTTTCCCAGCCCGCGGCCGACGCGGAGAAGTAGCCATGGACATCGCCCTCGACGCGACGGCACGGGAATGGCGGGACCGCGCGCGCCGCTTCGCCGACGAGGAACTGATCCCGCACGAGGTCGAGGCCGAGCTGAACGAGGGCCGGCTGCCGCCCGCGGTCGAGAAGCGGCACAAGCGCCTCGCGGTCGAACTGGGATTCAGCGCGATGGACGTGCCGAAGTCGCGCGGCGGCCGCGAGGCGCGCATCGTCGACCAGGTCGCCGTGTGGGAGCAGCTCGGCCGGGTCACCAATGCCCTGTGCTGGTGCTTTTCCGAGGCGCAGTCCTGGATGTTCGAGGCCTGCACCGAGGAGCAGATCGGGCGCTACATCCTGCCGCTGGTGAGCGGCGCGCGGAAGGAGTGCTACGCGATCACCGAAAGCGGCTCCGGCTCCGACGTCGCGGTCGAGACCACGGCGCGGCGCACGCGCGGCGGCTACGCCATCGACGGCGAGAAGTGGTACGTCACCAGCGCCAACCACGCGGACTACTTCATCCTGCAGGCGCGGCTGGCCGACGGCCCGCACGCGGGGTCGGACTCGCTGTTCTTCATCGACAAGGACACGCCGGGCATCGAGGTCCTGCGCACGCCGCTGTTCAGCCACACGTTCAGCGCCCACCACCCGATTTATCGCTTCCGCGACGTGGCGGTGCCGGAGGACCAGCGGCTCGGGCCCGAGGGCGGCGGCATGCGCTTCTCGCACGCCTGGTTCCGCCGCGAGCGGCTGATGATCGCGGCGCGCTGCTGCGGCGCGGCGGCGCGCCTGATCGAGGAGGCGGGCGCCTTCGCCGCCACCCGCATGGTCGGCGGCGAGCCGCTGGCCGACAAGCAGATGATCCAGGCGATGCTGGCCGACAGCGTCACCGAGCTGTGGGCGGCGCGCCTGATCACCTTCGAGGCCGCCGCCGCGCACGATCGCGGCGACGATGCCCGCACGCTGCACACCCGCTGCGCGATCGCCAAGCTCCATGCCTCCGAGGCCGCGAACCGCATCGCCGACCGCGCACTGCAGATCTTCGGCGGCCGCGGCTACATGCGCGAGAACTGCGCCGAGCGCTTCTTCCGCGAGCTGCGCGTCGACCGCATCTGGGAGGGCGCGAGCGAGGTCCAGCGCCTGATCATCGCGCGCGCGCTGCAGAAGCGCGGCCTCGAGGGAATGTAGGCCGTGAAGCCGCCGCTGCTGCCGGCCGTCGCTGCCGCCGCCTGGCTCGCGGCGTCGGCGGCGGCCGCGGCGGAAGAGAAAATCCTGAACGTCTTCACCTGGCCCGATTACATCGCGCCGGACACCATCGCCAATTTCGAGGCCGAGTACGGCATCAAGGTCAACTACGACGTCTACGACACGACCGAGATGGCGGAGGCGCGCCTGCTCGCGGGCCGCACCGGCTACGACGTGGTCGCGCACGCGGAGCGCTATTCCGCGCGCCTGATACCGATCGGCATCTACCGGCCGCTCGACCGCAGCAAGCTCACCAACTGGGGCAACCTCGATCCCTGGGTGCTGGAGACGCTGGACTCGGCCGACCCGGGCAACCGCCATGGCGTGCCCTACCTGTGGGGCACGACCGGATTCACGTACAACGTCCGGATGATCCGCGAGCGCATGCCCGATGCTCCGGTGGGCAGCGGCGACATGATCTTCAAGCCCGAAGTGGCGCGCCGCTTCGCCGACTGCGGCATTACTTTCATCGACGAGCCGACCGACGTGATCCCGCTGGCGATGATCTACCTCGGCCATGACCCGAACAGCCTCGATCCTGCGCACCTGGCCGAGGTCGAGGCGCTGCTGAAAGGCGTGCGGCCCTACATCCGGTACTTCAGTTCGGCGAAGATGCTGATCGACCTGCCGAACGAGGAAGTCTGCATCGCGATGAGCTGGTCCGGCGACTATGCGCAGGCCATGGTGCGGGCGCGCGAGGCCGGCCGGCCGGTCGAGCTGGCCTACACGGTCCAGCAGGAAGGGGCGCTCGCCTGGTTCGACCTGTGGTTCATCCCGGCCGATGCGCCGCATCCGGAGAACGCCCACCTGTTCCTCAACTACCTGCTGCGCCCGGAGGTGGCCGCCGCCATCAGCAACGAGACCCGCTACGCGACGCCGAACGTCAAGGCCCTGCCGCTGCTGCTGCCGGAGGTGCGCAACGATCCCGCGGTCTATCCGCCGGACGAGGTGCGGCTCAAGCTGCACAAGGGCGTGCTGCTGGGGCCCAAGCAGGAACGCCAGCGCTCGCGGCTGTGGGCGCGCGTGAAGACGGGGTTGTGAGCGCCATGGACGACGCGAAGGCGGATGCCCCGAAACCGGTCCTGGTGCGGATCGAGGACGTCTCCAAGCACTTCGGCCGCGTGGTGGCGGTCGACCGGGTGTCGCTCGAGATCCGGCAGGGCGAGCTGTTCGCGATCCTCGGCGGCTCCGGCTGCGGCAAGACCACGCTGCTCAGGATGCTGGCGGGTTTCGAGCAGCCGACGTCCGGGAGGATCGTGATCGACGGCGCCGACATGACCGGCGTGCCGCCCTACGAGCGCCCGGTCAACCTGATGTTCCAGTCCTACGCGCTGTTCCCGCACATGACGGTGGCGGACAACGTCGCCTACGGGCTGAAGAAGGAGCGGCTGCCGGCGGCGCAGATCCGCGAGCGCGTCCGCGAGATGCTGGCGATGGTCAAGCTCGAGCCGCTCGCCGCGCGCAAGCCGGACAAGCTGTCGGGCGGCGAGCAGCAGCGCGTCGCGCTCGCCCGCGCGCTGGTCAAGCGCCCGAAGCTGCTGCTGCTGGACGAGCCGCTCGCGGCGCTCGACAAGAAGCTGCGCGAGCACACGCAGTTCGAGCTGGCCAGCCTGCAATACCAGCTCGGCACGACCTTCGTGGTCGTGACCCACGACCAGGACGAGGCGATGACGCTCGCCAGCCGCATCGCGGTGATGAACGAGGGCCGCATCGCCCAGGTCGGGACCCCGGGCGAGGTGTACGAGTACCCGGCGAGCCGCTTCGTCGCCGGCTTCGTCGGCACGATCAACCTGATCGACGGCCGGGTCACCGGCGCGGCGGGCCGCCGGCTGACCCTGCACTGCGATGCGCTCGGCGCCGAGCTGTCGGTCCAGTCCGACGCCGCGCTGGCGCCCGGCACCGCAGCCTGCATCGCCGTGCGGCCGGAGAAGGTCACGATCAGCCGCGAGGCGCCGGCCGGCAACGACCGCAACGTGCTGCGCGGCAAGGTCTGGGACCTGGCCTACTTCGGCGACCAGTCGCTGTACCGCGTGCGCCTGGCGGGCGGCGCGGAGTTGCAGGTCAGCGCCCAGAACCTGCGGCGCTCCGCCAAGCTCACGATCGAGTGGGACGACCAGGTGTACCTGTCCTGGGACGTCGCCAGCACGATCCTGCTGCCTTCATGAAGAACGGCAACGGCAACGGCAGCGACCGCGCCTGGGCCGAGCGCTGGCTGCGCCGCGCGGTGCTGCTGCCGTATGCCTGGCTGCTGCTGTTCTTCCTGGCGCCGTTCCTGATCATCCTCAAGATCAGCTTCGCCGAGCCGGTGATCGCCCAGCCGCCGTTCACGGCGCTGATCGAGTGGGGCGCCGCCGGCTTCGAGGGCATCCGCGCGACCTTCGAGAACTACGCCTTCCTGTTCGAGGACGGCTACTACGGGATCATCTACCTGTCGTCGCTGAAGATGGCCGCGATCGGCACCGCGCTGTGCCTGCTGCTCGGCTACCCGATGGCGTACTTCATCGCCCGCCAGCCGACGCGCCGCCGCAACCTCCTGCTGCTGGCGGTGATCCTGCCGTTCTGGATCTCGTTCCTGCTGCGCGTCTATGCATGGATCGGGCTGCTGAACAACCGCGGCGTGTTCAATGAGGTCCTGATCTGGGCCGGCGTGATCGACCAGCCGATCCAGATGCTCTACAACGACTTTGCCGTGTACCTCGGCATCGTCTATTCCTACCTGCCGTTCATGATCCTGCCGCTGTACGCGAACCTCGAGCGGCTCGACCACAACCTGCTCGACGCGGCGGCCGACCTCGGCGCGCGGCGCTGGCAGGGCTTCGTCGACGTGACGCTGCCGCTGTCGGTGCCCGGCATCGTCGGCGGCTGCCTGCTGGTGTTCATCCCGGCGGTCGGCGAGTTCGTGATCCCGGCGCTGCTCGGCGGCGCCGACACGCTGATGATCGGCCGCGTGCTGTGGGACGAGTTCTTCATCAGCCGCGACTGGCCGGTCGCGTCGGCGGTGTCGGTCGTGCTGCTGCTGCTGCTGCTGGCGCCGATCCTGTGGTTCCAGCGCATCCAGGCGCGCGAGCAGGAGGCGGGGCGATGAACCGGCGGCCCCTGTTCCTGGCCAGCATCGCCGCGTTCGGCTATGCGCTGCTGTACGTGCCGATCGTCTCGGTCGTCGTCTACTCGTTCAACGACTCGCGCCTCGTGACCCTGTGGGGCGGCTTCTCGCTGCGCTGGTACGCCGGCCTGCTGTCGGACGCGGAGCTGCTGTCCGCCGCGCTGCTGAGCCTGCGGATCGCCGTGGTCAGCGCCACGTTCGCGACCGCGCTCGGGGCCGTGGTCGCTCTCGCGCTGCACCGGGTCAGCCGCCTGCGCGGGCGCCTGCTGCTGTCCGGCATGGTCACGGCGCCGCTGGTCATGCCGGAGATCATCACCGGCCTGTCGCTGCTGTTCCTGTTCATCTCGATGGCCGAGCTGATCGGCTGGCCGCTGTCGCGCGGCGCGACGACGATCACGATCGCGCACATCACGTTCTCGATGGCCTACGTCGTCGTGGTCGTGCGCTCGCGGCTCGCCTCGATGGACGAGTCGCTGGAGGAGGCGGCCATGGACCTCGGCGGGCGGCCGCTCGCGGTGTTCTTCGACGTCACCGTGCCGATGCTGCTGCCGGCGCTGGTGTCCGGCTGGCTGCTGGCCTTCACGCTGTCGCTCGACGACCTCGTGATCTCGAGCTTCGTGTCGGGGCCGGGGGCGACGACGCTGCCGATGTTCATCTTCGCCAAGGTCCGGCTCGGGGTGACGCCCGACATCAACGCGATCACGACCATCATCATCGTGCTGGTGGCGGCGGCGGTGGCGACCGCCGCGGTCCTGTCCAGCCGCCGGCAGGCGGCGGGCGTGCGCGAGGCGGCGCCGAAGCGGTAAAATCAGGCACCTATGGAACTCAAGAAAATCCTCGACAGCTGGCAGCGCGGCCATGCCCTGCCGCACGGCGTCTACGTGGATCCGGAGATCTACGAGGACGAGATCCGCCGCATCTTCCTGCGGTCCTGGCATTACGTGGGCCACGTCAGCCAGGTGCCCGAGCGCGGCGACTATTTCCTGTTCGAGATGGCCGGCGAATCCGTGATCGTCGTGCGCGACGGCGAGGGCGGCGTCAATGCGCTGCTGAACGTCTGCCGGCACCGCGGCTCGCGCATCTGCGACGCGCCGCAGGGCCGCGAGACCCGGCTGTTCTGCAGGTACCATGGCTGGACCTACGGCCTGGACGGTTCGCTGCGCGGCGCCGGCCACACGCCGGAGGGCTTCGACAAGTCCCGCTACGGCCTGAAGCGCCTGCAGTGCCGGGTCTTCCAGGGCCTGATCTTCGTCAACTTCGACCCCGACGCGGTGTCGTTCGAGCCGATCGAGCGCGACCTCGGGCCGCTGCTCGCGCCCTACGGCCTCGACCGGGCGAAAGTCGCGCACCGGCAGAACTACCCGATCGCGAGCAACTGGAAGCTCGCGGTCGAGAACTACTGCGAGTGCTACCACTGCCAGCCCGCGCACCCGGAATACTCCGCCGGCCACGGCCGCGCGATCCCGTACAAGGAATGCGAGCCGCTGCTCGCGGAAGTGCTCGACCGCGCCGAGTCCGTCGGCCTGTCGCGTGCCGAAATGCGCCATTCTTGGCTGGCCGCCGGCCCGCTTGGGACCGACCGCGATTTCGAGCGCTACCCGCTGCTGCGCGGCTACCTGACCGGCAGCCGCGACGGCAAGCCGGTCGCACCGCTGCTCGGATCGATCACCGGCTACGACGGCGGCGCCACCGACCTGCACATCGGGCCGATGACCTTCGGGCTCGCGTACTGCGACCACGTCGTGCTCTATCGCTTCACGCCGCGCGGCCTGCGCAACACGGACTGCGAGATCACCTGGCTGGTCAACGGCTCGGCGGTCGAGGGCCGCGACTACGACCGCGCGGCGCTCACCTGGCTGTGGGACGTCACGACCATGGCCGACAAGGAGATCATCGAGCGCAACCAGAAGGGCGTCGAATCGCGCTTCTACGAGCCGGGCCCGCTGTCGCCGATGGAGGACTTCACGCACCGCTTCCTCGAGTGGTACGTCGCGCACATGCGCGGGCCGACCGACAGCGCGCACCGGCGCGCCAGCTGAGGCAAGGGCCGCCGCGGATTGCCCATCGGTGAGCTTCGTGGGTACTATCGGCTGGCGGCGAGGGGGAATACATCATGAATGACCCGATCCAGGCCCAGTACCGTGCGGGTTCGCCGGTCCTGGCGGCAGCCGTTTCCGCGGTGCTGGCCGGCGCTTCCAGCCCAGCCGCCGCGCAGTCCGAGACCGCGCTCGGCGAAGTGATCGTCACCGCCACGCGCCGCGCCGAGCGGCTGCAGGACGTCCCGGAATCCATCAGCGCACTCGACTCGCGCGCGATCTCGATGCGCGGCCTGCAGCAGATGGACGACTTCGCCAAGCTGATCCCGGGCCTGTCGCTCGGCGTGCGCGAGCCGGGCGGCACGACGGTCGTGTTCCGCGGCGTCGCCAGCTCCGGCCTGCAGTTCGGCGCCGTGTCCTCGTCCGCGCTCTACCTGGACGAGCAGCCGATCACGCAGAGCGGCCGCAGCCCCGACCCGCGGCTGATCGACATCGAGCGCATCGAGGCGCTGCGCGGCCCGCAGGGCACGCTCTACGGCGCGAGCTCGCAGTCGGGCACGCTGCGCGTCATCACCAACAAGCCGAACACGAGCGCATTCGAAGCCTGGACCGAGGGCCAGTTCACGAGCGTGGACGGCGGCGGCACCGGCTACGACGTCAGCGCCATGGTCAACGTGCCGCTGGTGGAGGACAAGCTGGCGCTGCGCCTGGTCGGCTTCGCGGCCGAGGACGCCGGTTTCATCGACAACGTGCTGGCCGACAGCCAGGGCGGCACCTTCGACAATGCCGGACACGTCGACAAGGACGTCAATTCCGCCGAGACGGTCGGCGGCCGCCTGGCGCTGCGCATGTCGTTCACCGACAACGTCGAGGCGATTCTCAGCGGCGTGATCCAGGACCTGAGCACCGACGGCCATGGCGACCTCAATCTGGACGACGAGGACATCGGCCGCAGCCTTGGCGACCTGGACCAGGTCCGGTTCGAGGACGAGAGCCTCGACGACCGCTGGTACCAGCTGGCGCTGACGGTCAACGCCTCGCTGCCGTTCGCCGACGCGGTCTTCTCGGCGTCCTATTTCGACCGCAAGTTCGCCTACGAGGCGGACGCCAGCGACTACGAGTTCAGTTTCCAGCAGAGCGGCTACGTGATCTACGACTTCGGCGGCGACCCGCGCGGCTACGCCACCAACAACGAAGACACGGAGATCACGACGCTCGAGGCGCGGCTGCAGTCGCGGGCCGACTCCGACAGCCGCTGGGGCTGGCTGGTCGGCGCCTTCTACAGCAAGGAGACCGGGCACACGGAGTTCGACAGCTACGTGCGCGATTACCAGGACTCGCCGGCGTTCGCGTACTTCAGCTACCTCGAGTACAACGTCTACAACGGCGTGCTGGCGCCGACCGAGCGCTGGTTCCTCGGCCGCTACGACACCGAGCTCGAGCAGACCGCGGTGTTCGGCGAGCTCTCCTTCGACGTGACCGAGAACTTCACGATCACCGCCGGCGCCCGCTACTACGACTACAAGCGCAAGTTCGGCCAGCACCAGGAATCGCCGGAGGGCTTCAGCGGCTTTTCGCTGCTCGACTCGCAGCAGAACACCGACGAGGATGGAACCGTCGGCAAGGTCAACTTCACGTACCGTGTCGACGACGACCGGCTGGTCTATGCGACCTGGTCCGAGGGCTTCCGCGTCGGCGGCAGCAACCCGCTGAAGGAATCGTCGATCCTGCCGCAGGACTACAGCTCGGACAACCTGGAGAACTTCGAGGTCGGCGCCAAGACCGAGTGGCTCAACAACCGCCTGCGCTTCAACATCGCCGCCTACCTGATGAAGTGGGACGACTTCGCGGTGCAGATCGAGGATCCGCAACAGGCGATCTTCCAGCTCGGCTACGTCAACCTGCCGAGCGCCGAGATCCCGGGCGTCGAGGCCGAGTTCGCATTCCAGGTCAACGACGCCTGGCAGATCGAGGGCTCGGTGACCTACAACGATGCGCACGTGTCGCAGGCCACGACGCTGACGCTGGTGGACGAGGGCGGCACGACTTACGAGTTCGACGTCACCGACGGCGCGCGGTTGCCGCTGACGCCGGACTGGAGCGCGACGCTCGGCATCGAGTTCCGGCCGCGCACGCAGTTGCTGAACGCCCAGCCCTTCGCGCGCTTCGATTACGCCTACGTCGGCGACTCGGTCAACAACCTCGAGGGCATCGAGTCGGTCGTGGCGCCGAGCGGCGTGCAGGACCTGGATTCCTACCAGACCGGCGACCTGCGCCTGGGGCTGGAGGGGGAGCGCTGGAGCGGCTCGTTCTTCGTCGACAACGTCTGGGACGAGCGCGCCAACCTGTTCCTGAGCAACCGCTGGGCGCTGCAGCGCCAGTCGGTGAACCGGCCGCGCACCTTCGGCCTGCAGTTCCGGTACGAGTTCTGACCCCGCGCTGACGATCTTCGTCGCAACCTCGGTCGTGCGCGGCAGCCGCCAGGGCGAGAGCCACGGCGGCGTGTACCTGGTGGATTTCGCGGGCGATCGGGCGCGCCAGGTGCTCGACTGGAACACGATGGACATCGACTGGCAGGGCCGCGGCTGGGACCGCGGCCTGCGCGGCATCGCCTTCGACGGCGACACGGTCTGGATCGCCGCCAGCGACGAGTTGTTCGCCTTCGACCCGGACTTCCGGCCGCTCGGCTCCTGGCGCAACCGCTACCTGAAGCACTGCCACGAGATCTGCCGCCACGAGCGCACGCTGTTCCTGTCCTCGACCGGATTCGACTCGGTGCTCGGCTTCGACCTCGACGGCCGGGCCTTCTCCTGGGGCCTGCGCATTGCCGCAGCCGGCGACGGCTTCGTGGGCCGGCCCTTCGACCCGGAGTTCCACGACGGCCCGCCGCCGTCGAACGCGCTGCACCTCAACATGATCCACTGCGCCGCCGGCGGCATGCACATCAGCGGGCTGCGCACCGGGGGCATCCTCCTGTACAACGGCCGCGAGCTGCGCCGCTGGGTGCAGCTGCCGGCCGGCAGCCACAACGCGCGGCCGTTCCGCGACGGCGTGCTGTTCAACGACACCGAGTCGGACGTCGTGCGCTTCGCCACGCGCAGCGGCGAGCGCGCCTTCCCGGTACCGCGGTACCCGGACGACAGCCTGACCCACGTCGATCCCGCGGATACGCGCCTGGCCCGCCAGGCCTTCGCGCGCGGCCTGTGCGTGGTGGACGACGACCGCTTCGCCGCCGGGTCCTCGCCCTCGACCATCACGCTGCACGACCTGCGCCCGGGCGCGACCGCGCGCATGGCGACCCTGACCCGGGACGTGCGCAACGCCATCCACGGGCTCGAGGTGTGGCCGTTTGGCTGGGACGTTGCAGGCGGGCGCTAGCTGCGGCTAGGCTGTTGAAGATGGATATCGGGGAGCCGATCCGCTGTTTCGGAAAAGTGGCCATGGAGCCACTGGCCGAGGCGATCCTCGCCCAGGACGAGGCGGCCTGGAACGAGAACGTGCAGCGGCAGAAGGACTACGAGGTCCATGAGCAGACCCGCTCGATCGTGCTGCTGTTCGCCGAGATCGCGGACTGGCCGGCGATCGAGGTCAGCAAGCAGCCGGGCTGGGACCGCCTCGCCAAGGTCGCCGTCCCGGTGATGCACGAGATCATCGGCAAGTGGTACCCGCCGGGCGGCACCATCATCCGCGCCATGGCGGCGAAGCTGCTGGCGGGCGGGCGCATCATCCCGCACCGCGACTCGCACCCGTCGTTCGGCGCCGGCCACCGCATCCACGTGCCGATCGTCACCAATCCGCGCGTGCGCTTCATGATCGACGGCCGGCCCTACCAGCTCGAGGTCGGCCAGGCCTACGAGATCAACAACCAGAAGGTCCACAGCGTCATGAACAAGGGCGACGTGGACCGCATCAATTTCATCTTCGACTACCTGCCGCCGCAGGCTCGAAACGCCGGTAGCGCGCGCGTATCGGCTCGATGACTGCGACGAGCTCGTCCAGCTGGGCGGCATAGTGCCGCCAGTGGCCGACTGAGCGGTCGTAGATCGGCTGGCGCACCTGCTCCGAGCTCGGCGTCCGCACCGGGCGATCGCTTTCGTAGAACCGCAGGCAGGCCTCCTCGAACGGCAGGCCGCAGAACTCGAGCAGGCGCCGCACCTGCGCCTCGAAGTCGCCGACGACTTCCTCGTACTGCACGGTCAGCACGCGCCCGGGCAGGACCTCGGCCCAGTGGTCCATCATCCGCTGGTACTGCAGCCAGTACTCGCCGATCTCGGTCAGGTCGTAGGTGAAGGTCTGGCCCTTGGCGAACAGCTGCCGGTAGCAGGACAGGCAGGCGTCGAGCGGGTGGCGGCGCGCGTCGATGACCTTTGCCTGCGGCAGGATCAGCGACAGCAGGCCGATGCTCGGGAAGTTGTTCGGCATCTTGTCGATGAAGCGCGGCGCGCCGGAACGGCGGTGCATGCGCGCCTGTTCGAGATAGTCGCGCCCGAGCCGCTCGAAGTGCGCAGGCGCGAGTTCGCGCACCGCCTCCGGGTAGTTGATGCCGTCGGCGCGGTTGCGGTTGAGCCAGGTGGCGACGCGGCCGAGGTAGGGCAGCTCGCTCGTGCCCTCGACCTGGCTGTGGCTGGCGAGGATCTGCTCGAGCAGCGTCGAGCCGGAGCGCGGCAGGCCGACGATGAAGATGGGCGCAGGATCGGCGAGGCCGACGCCGGCCCGTGACTGCAGGAACTCCGCCGTGAACACCCGCAACAGGCGGTCGTTCATCACCTCGGTCTGCACCGGGTCGTAGGCCACCTGCGCGCGCTGCTTGTCGTTGCCGGTGCGGTAGTAATGCCAGGCGCGCTCATAGTCGCCCCGGTCCTCGTACGCCTTGCCGAGCGCGAACAGGAAATTGACCTCCGACGAGGCGGACAGGCCGCTGCCGGCGACGCGACGCTCCATCTCCGCCACGGTCGCGTCGTCGAAGCGGTAGGTCTTGAGGTTGGCGAGGCTCCAGTAGGTTTCGCCGGAATCCGGCGCCTCGCGGATGCAGGCGGCGTAGGAGTCGATGGCCTCCTGGTAACGGCCCACCGCCTTCAGCACGTGGCCGAGGCCCAGCAGTGCGCCGATGTGGCCCGGCCGCAGCGCCAGGCACTTCTGGTAGGCGTCGATCGCCTCGACCGTGAACGAGGCGGGCGCGAGCGTCGCGCCGCGCAGGTAGTGCGCCGGCGCGTTGCCGGGGTCGGCGGCGATCGCCCGGTCGAAGCACTCGAGCGCCTCGCCATAGCGGTCCTGCTCCTTGCGCAGCCGGCCGAGGTCGATGATCGCGGCGATGAAGTCCGGCGCCAGCGCGATCGCTTTCTCCAGCAGGCCCTCGGCCTCGTCCGCGCGCTCCGCCCGCGCCGCGATCAGCGCCAGCAGCCGCAGCGCGTCCACGTTCCTCGGGTTGTGGCGCAGGACGCGGCGGTACAGGTGCTCGGCCTCCTCGTAGCGCCCTTCCTTCTGGTGCTCGGCGGCATGCGCCATCAGTTTCCGTTCCGGCGACAGCTCGAAGCTGCGCTCGAAGGCGGCGTCGGCCTCGGCGCCGCGGCCCAGCGACGCCAGCGCGCGGCCGAGCGTGAACCAGGCCTTTTCCAGCGTCGGATCGAGGCGCGTGGCGCGCTCGAGCAGCGGCACGGCTTCCTGCGCGCGTTTCGTCTGCACCAGCAGGAAGCCGAGGTCCTCGTGCGGCTTGGCGAAGGTCGGCGCCTCGGCGATCGCCTGGCGCAGCCGCGCCTCGGCTTCCTCCGCCCGCTCGAGCTTGACCAGGATCGCGCCGAGCAGCGCCAGCAGGTTGACGTCGCGCGGGTGGCGCTCGAGCGCGGCGCGGCAATGGCGCTCGGCCTGGCCCAGCTCGCCGGCGGTGATCAGCGTGATCGCCTGGTCGAAGACGCCCTTGGGCGCGAGTCGCGGCTGCATGGCGCGCCTATTCCGCGACTGCGGCATCCATGAGCCGCGCGGCCAGCCGGCGGAGCAGGGCGGCGTGCGCTTCGATGCGTCGATCCAGTGACAGCGCCGCCGCCGGCGTCTCGAACACCAGCACCGTCGGCGCCGCCGGGCCGGGCCGCGGGCAACCGCCCGCGATCACGGTCGCGGCGCTCATCAGCTCGTCGATCGAGCTGTCGGTGACCGGGCCGATGATGCCGCCGGCGATCGGCTCGCCGAATCGCGTTTCGCCGTCGAGCTTGAGCGGGATGCCATGCGCCCGCAGCACGCCGACGGCGGCGATCGCGAGCGGGTCGGCGGCGCCGGCGACGCCCTGCGAATAGACGTAGCCCTGGTCGATCAGGTTGTCTTCGTGCAGGTCGATGCTGGCCAGCGGCGGGTAGTCGGCGCTGCGCGCCAGGACGTATGTTGTGATCGCGCCCGCCTCGGGGCTCGACGGGGCGGGCGAGCGCGCCCGGCCCGCAGCTTCCGGCTGCGGCAGCAGGTGCGACGAGTCGCCGACGCTGTCGCCGTCGATCGCCGGCGAGTACACGGCGACGTTCAGGTAGCGCCAGTTGCGCGCATAGCCGTGCGGGTTCAGGAGCGGCAACAGCACGACCGGCCGGCGCGCGCCGAGGCGGGCGATGTCGTCGATCGCCCGCGCGATCGCATTGGGCCCGGCCGGCTCCTCGCCGTGGATGCCCGACAGGATCCAGACCGCGGGTCCGGTGACGGGCGAACGCAGCGCGATGACGGGCAGCGCCGCATCGGTGCCCTCGGGCTGCGAGCGCGTGACGATGTCGAGCGACCAGCCGCGCTTCAGCAGCCCGGCATAAGCCGCGTACAGCGAGCCGATCGGCCGCCGGCCGTCGGCATGCGTGGCAATCCCGGCCGGCAGCGCCAGATCCGCGGCGGACGCCGATGCATCCTGCGCCGGCGCGCGGCTCGCAGGGCACAGCAGGGCGGCGAGCAGGCCGCAGCAGGCGAAAACGTGGCGCATCCGATGATCGTCGCATCGCCGCCCGGGGCTGTCACGCCGCGGCGGGCGCGCCGGCGCCGCTCCTTGTCGGTCACCGGTCACAGACAGTATCCTTGGCGGTTGAATCTCCCGCTTTTTCCGGGGTTTCCCGCCACCGTGAACGCCAGGCTCGCACCGCCTCCCAGCACCGACCGCAACATGGCCGAGGACGCCCCCTGGCTGCAGCAGGCGCGCGGCCTGGTCGCGGACCTCTACGAGCGCCGGGCGGCGCTGTACTGGACCGATTTCCTGCTGAGCATCGCCGGCGCCTGGGGCCTCGCGGCGGTGTATTTCGTCGCCCCGGCCTGGAGCGCGGTGCAGGTCGCGGCCTTCGTGCTGTCCGCCGTGCTGTTCTTCCGCGCCGGCACCTTCATCCACGAGCTCGTGCATTTCTCGCGCAACCAGATGCGCTGGTTCGGCCGCGCCTGGAACCTGCTGCAGGGCATCCCGCTGCTGATGCCCTGGATCCTGTACCGCAACCACATGGATCACCACAGCGCGAAGCACTTCGGCACGCCGGGCGACGGCGAGTACCTGCCGCTCGCCTCGTCGCCGCCGCGCGAGACCTGGAAGTACCTGGCGCAGACGCCGATCCTGCCGTTGTTCATGATCGTGCGCTTCGGCATCCTCGGGCCGGCCTCGCTGTTCAGCCGCCGGCTGCGCGAGTGGGTGCTGACCGCCGCCTCGGCCGCGGTCTCGAATCCGTATTACCGCAAGCGCTTTCCGCCGCAGGACGAGCGCCACCTGGTGATCGTCGAGGTGCTGTGCTTCCTGTACCTGTGCGCGCTAGGCGCGCTGCTCGCCGCCGGCACGATCACCGGCATGCACCTGCTCAAGGGCTACCTGCTGCTGGCGTTCACGCTCGGCCTCAACTGGGTCCGCAACCTGGCGGCGCACGTGTACGGCAACCGCGGCGACCGCATGAGCTATGTCGAGCAGATGAGCGATTCGATCAACATCACCGGCCAGACCTGGCTGACGATCTTCATGTTCCCCGTGGGCCTGCGTTATCACGCCCTGCATCACCTGTTCCCGGCGCTGCCGTACCACAACCTGGGCGAGGCCCACCGGCGGCTCAGCGAACAGCTGCCGCCGGATGCGCCCTACCATGCCACCGGCCGGGCCAACTACTTCGCCGCCGTCGCCGAGCTGTGGCGCGGCGCGAAGCGCACCGCGCGCGAGGACTCCGCCATGCCCCGCTGGCATCCGGAACCCCGCCGCACTTGAACGCGATCGGAATTGCGACATTGCCGGGGCAGGCGTCGGCCGCGAGGGCGGCGACGGCACCGTGCCTGGTGCTCAACCCGCGCAGCTTCGAGGTTGCGACCAGCCGCCTGGCCGCGCGCGCGGTCGCGCTGGCCACGGCGCATGGCGCCGAGGTCCTCGAGGCGCAGGATCCGCAGCAGATCGCCAGCGGACTGGACCGCGTGCTGGCGCAGGGGCCGCGGCGCCTGTTCGTGCTGGCCGGCGACGGCACGGTCCAGGCGATCGTCGACCACCTGGCCCGGCGGCCCGCCGGGACGACGCTGCCGGAGTTGCTGATCCTGGGCGGCGGCCGCACCAACCTGACGGCGGCAGACCTGAATGGCGGCCAGTCGGCGCTGCGCAAACTGGAATCGGCATTGCTCATGGCCGGCGCCGACCCGGGCGCGTCCCGACTGCAATACCGCCACACGCTGGTGATCGAGCAGCCGCCGGCGCCGCCGCGTCACGGGTTCTTCGTCGCGGCGGCGATGGTGGACAGCCTGATCCGCCATTGTCATGAGCACCGTGACGCGGGGCCGGGCAGCCTGCGCAAGGCGCGGTACAGCACGGCCTGGCGCATGCTGCACGAAGCGGTGCCGGCGATGCTCGGCAGGCCGCCGTACGAGTTCCCGCAACTGGAGGTGGAGATTCCCGGCTGCGGCCGGTTGCGCGGCCCGGCTAGGCTGCTGCTCGCGACCACGCTGGTGCACGACCGCTGGTACTTCCACCCCTATGCCGCGCGCGGCGACGGTGCGCTGCGCGTCACGGCCGTGTCGGCGCAGGCGCGCGGCTTCTGGCGGCGGCTGCCGCGCCTGCTGACCGGCCGCTTCTCGCCGGCGATGACGCCGGACCAGGGCTACCTGAGCGGCCGCTGCGGGTCGTTCGTCGTCACCGGCCTCGACGGCTACACGCTCGACGGCCAGAGTTTCGCCACCGATCCCGGGCGCCCGGTCGCGGTCCGCATCGGCCCGCGCATGACGTTCCTGGCGCCATGACGCTGACTGCCGAGCGGTCGCTGGCGGTGCGTTCCGGGCGCGGTTCGTTCGCGGTGCTGGCCGCATTCGTGCGCGCCTACCCGGGGCGGAGCACCACCGCGCTCGGCGCCGTATTCATCGCCGGCCTGCTCGACGGCCTCGGCCTGTCGATGCTGCTGTCCATGCTGTCGCTCGCCGCCGGCGACGCGAAAGCCGACCCGTCGCTGCCGGAACGCATTGCGCTCGCGGTCGCCGACAAGCTCGGCGTGGCGCCGACCGCCCCGAACCTGCTGCTGCTGGCGATCGGCCTGATCACACTCAAGGCCGTGCTGTCGCTGCTCGCCAACCGGCAGGTCGGCTACACGGTGGCGCACATCGCGACCGACCTGCGCCTGGCGCTGATCCGCGCCGTCATGCAGGCGCGCTGGCGGCATTACCTGCAGCAGTCGGTCGGCCGGCTCGCGAACGCGGTCGCGACCGAGGCACAGCGCGCGTCCGAGATCTTCCAGTACGGCGCCGAGATGTCGGTCATGGTGCTGAACGCACTGATCTACATGGCGATCGCGGTGTCGATCTCGGTGCAGGCCGGCATCGCCGCGGCCATCGCCGGCGGCGTGCTGCTGGCGCTGCTGAACGTGCTGATCCGCATCTCGCGCCGCGCCGGCCAGCACCAGACCGAGCTGCTCAAGTCGCTGCTCGCGGTGATGAGCGGCCAGCTGTCGGCGGCAAAGCCGCTCAAGGCGATGGCCCGCGAGGACCACGTGGATGCGCTGCTGTCGGGCCAGACGAAGCAGCTGAAGCGTGCGCTGCGCCGCCAGGTCGTCAGCAAGGAGGCGCTGATGGCGCTGCAGGAGCCGCTGCTCGCGATCCTGGTCGGCAGCGGCTTCTTCCTGAGCCTGTTCTACCTGAAGATGCCGATCGCCGCGGTGCTGGTGATGCTGTTCCTGCTGGCGCGGGTCATCAGCTACCTGTCGAAGGCGCAGCGCGCCTACCAGCAGGTGGCGGTGCGCGAGAGCGCCTACTGGTCGATGGCGCAGTCGATCGAGGCGGCGCGCGCGCAGCGCGAGCGCGAGGGCGGGGAGGCGACCGTCCTGCTGGCGCGCGAGGTCCGCTTCGAGGACGTCTGCTTCGGCCACGAGGGCGACCGCGCCGTCGCCGACCGCATCTCCTTCACGGCGCCGGTCAACCAGCTCACCGTGATCGTCGGGCCGTCCGGCGCCGGCAAGACCACGCTGCTCGACCTGCTGGTCGGGCTGCTGGAGCCGGACAGCGGCCGCATTCTGGTGGACGACGTGCCGCTCGCGGACGTCAATCTGCGCCACTGGCGCCGCCAGATCGGCTACGTGCCCCAGGAATCGGTGCTGGTGGACGAGTCGGTCGCCTACAACCTGACGCTCGGCGAGGCGATCGGCGAGGACGACATCCGCCAGGCGCTGCGCGCCGCCGATGCGCTCGAGTTCGTCGAGGCGATGCCGGAAGGATTGCAGTCGCGCGTCGGCGAGGGCGGCTCGCGGCTGTCGGGCGGCCAGCGCCAGCGCCTGGCGATCGCGCGGGCGCTGATCCATCAGCCGCGCCTGCTGATCCTCGACGAGGCGACCAGCAATCTGGACCCGGAGGGGCAGGCCGCGGTGGTCGAGACCGTGAGCCACCTGAAGGGCAGGCTCACCATCATTGCCGTCGCGCACCAGGACCCGCTGATCCAGGCGGCCGACCGCGTCTATCGCATGGCCGACGGCCGGCTGCGCCAGGTCGCCGGGGCGCCCGACCATGCCTGACTGGCGGCGCAGGCTCCGCCGCGGCCGGCGGCGCTTCGCGTTCCTGCTGCTGCGGCGGGTGATGCGCGTCACCGGCTTCGGCAGCGCGCGCGTCATCGGCCCGCCGCTCGCCTGGCTGCAGTTCCACTGGTACCGGCAGGAGCGCCGCCGCTGCCAGGACGACCTCGCCGGGCTGCTCGGCCGGCCCGCCGGCGACCCGTCGGTGCGGGCGATGCTGGCCGAGGCTTATCGCGTGAACACGATCGCCGTGCTCGAGATCCTGGCGATGCTCGACCGCCCGCTCGACGACGCGGTGCTGGCGGCGCGCTGCGAAATCGCCGGCGGCGAGCGGCTGCGCGAGGCGCTCGGCGCCGGCCGCGGCGCCATCCTGCTGGCCTCGCACATGGGCAATGGCGCGATGCTCGCGGCGCGGCTCGCGCGCGAGGGCTGGCCGGTCAGCGTCGTCTATCGCCAGGCGCGCATGATGTCCGCGGGCTTCTTCGAGCACGGGCTGCCGCGCTACGGCATCGAGGGCATCCTGGCCAACGCCGGCATCCGCGCCTACGGCCGCATGCTCGACGCGCTGCGCCGCGGGCGCATCCTGTTCGTGATGATGGACCAGGGCACCAAGCTCGAGCAGGACGGCATGATCCTGCGATTCCTCGGCAAGGACATGCCGATGTCGGCCGGCCCGGCGCAGCTGGCGCGGCATTCGCGCGCGCCGGTACTGCCGGTGCAGACCACCGCCGCCGAACCGCTGTGGCGGTTCACGATCTGCGAACCCCTGCCGCGCGCGCCGGACGCGCCGCTCGAGGCCGACGTCGCGGCGCTCACGCGCGTGATCGAGCAGCACGTGCTGGCGCACCCGGAGCTGTGGAGCTGGCACCACCGGCGCTGGCGCAAGTTCCCGCTGGCCGCTGCCCCATGACCGTCGGTGCGCCGCTCGCGGCCATCACCGGCGCCAACGGCTTCATCGGCCGCCAGCTGGTGCCCGAGTTCGCGCGCCAGGGGTGGCGCCTGCGCCTGCTGCTCCGCCGCGACCCGGTCATGCCCGAGTGGCAGCACCTGCAGCCGGAAATCGTGGCGGGCACGCTCGCGGATGCGGCGGCGCTCGACAACCTGGTGGACGGCGCGGATGCCGTCGTCCACGTCGCCGGCCTGATCAAGGCGGCGCGCCGCGCGCGCTTTTTCGAAGTCAACCGCGACGGCGCGGCGGCGCTCGCCGCCGCGGCCCGCGCCACTGCGCCCGGCGCGCATTTCCTGCTGGTCTCCAGCCTCGCGGCGCGCGAGCCGGGGCTCTCGGACTATGCCGCCAGCAAGCGGGCGGGGGAGGAGGCCGTCGCGGCGGCGCTGGCCGCCGGCGCCACGATCCTGCGCCCGCCCGTCGTCTACGGTCCCGGCGATCGCGAGACGCTGCGTTTTTTCCAGCTTGCGCGGCGGCGGCTCGTGCCGGTGCCGCAAGTGCCGGGCGCGCGTGCGGCGATGATTCACGTGCGCGACCTCGCGCGGCTGGTCGTGCGCCTCGCCGCGGCCGCGCCGGCCGGAGCGGTGGTCGCCGCCGCGGACGCCAACCCGCGGGGCTACACGCTGGAGGAAGTGCTGCGCGCGGCCGCCCGCGCCGTCGGCAACGAGGCGCCGCGGCTGGCGCCGCTGCCGGTCGGACTGCTGCGTGCCGTCGCCCTGGCCGGCGACGTCGGGCAGCTGTTCGGCTCGGCCACGGTGCTGAACTCGCAGAAGCTGCGGGAATTGCGCCATCCGGACTGGTCGGTGCCTGAACACGAACGGGCGCGCGCCGACGGCTGGGTGCCGGAGTTCAGCCTCGAGGCGGGATTCGCGGATGCCGTTGCCTGGTACCGCCGCGCCGGCTGGCTGCCGGCCTGAGACGGCGCCGGCTTCAGTTCAGCAGCCCGAGCTTGCGCAGCCTCCGGTAGAGCCAGGGCGCCGCCAGCAGCGGATGGCGTCGCTGCCAGGGCTTGACCTCGAGCCGCACGCCCGAGTGCCGCTCGACTTTCCAGACCACGTAGTCCATGGCGCCGTCGAAGGTGAAGGACGACTTCGCCAGGCGCAGGAAATTGAGCGGCCGCCCCAGCCGGCGCCGCAGTCCCCAGGCGCGCGCGGCGCGCGCCCGTTCGCGGGCAGCGAGCCGCGGCCGCAGGCTGCCGTCGCTGCCGGCATCGAACGCAATCCCGGCGGCATCCCAGGCGAGCGGCAACAAGCGCGCGTAGCGTGCGGCCGCGCTGTCCGCGAGCCCGGGCCCGCGCAGGCCGGACTCGACGCGCAACTCGGCGCCGTAAGTACGCGCATAAAGCGCGCGCCAGTATTCGAGCGGCTGGGCCTGTTCCGGCCCGAGCCGGGCGGCCCAGTGCGCCGCCGTCGCCACGGCCTGGCAGACGGCTTCGATGGCTGCCGCCTCGTCCGCCGGTGCGCGCGCAAAGACGCAGGCACAGGGTTGCGAGAAGCGCGCCCACAGCGTCGTGTCGCAGGACGAGGCCGACATGCCGCGCCGGAACTGGCGCGTGCTCAGCACCGCGTACTTGGCGCGCAGCGCCGCGCCGTCCACCCGCTCTTCCAGGTAGCCGACGTTCGGCGGCAGCATCCGGTTGGCCAGGGTCGCGAGCCGCGCCGCGGGCCAGTCGCCGACGTCGTCGAGCAGCAGGTAGAAATCGAACAGGCCGTCGAGCTCGCCGCTGCGCAGCGCCGAGCCATAGAAAAGTATCGTCGCGACCCGGCCGGGCGCGCGTGCGGCGAGCCGTGCGGCGAGCGCGGCGACCGCCGGCGCCGGCGGTTGTCGCAGTTCTGCCTCGATCAGGGGCCTGAGGGCGCCGGAAATCAAGCGGCGCCCGCCGCCGGCGTCCGGCCCCGGGTCAGGACGCGAGCCACGACCGCAACGGGCCGCGGCACCGGGCGACCGCGGCCTGAACGATGCGCACCGTGTGCACCAGCAGCGACAGCGCCGTCCACACGGCCACGGCGATGATGCCGAGGTCGGGCCGGCCGGCCAGCACCGACAGCGTCAGCAGCACGAGGTTGGGGTTGCGTCGCGCCGTGACCAGCCGGAAGCGGCTGTCGAAGGGCTGCCAGACGTGCATGCCGACCTTGAACACGACCTGGAACAGGCCTTCCTGCAGGCGCTGCACGATGTAGCCGGCGATGATCACGCCGAGCACCGCGCCCGCGTCCGCGAGCGGCAGGCCGACGGCGGGCAGGCCGACGATCCAGGCCCACCACCAGAACGGCGGGTGCACGAGGTCGATCGAGTGGTCGAAGAAGTTGCCGAACTTGGTCGAGCGCAGCGACACGCGCGCCAGCTTGCCGTCCACGGTGTCGAGGAAGGTCATCACCCAGGCGGCAATCAGGCCGAGCAGGTACTGCCCGGTCCAGAACCAGTACATCGCCGCCAGCACCAGCAGCAGGCTCACGCTCGTGACCTGGTTCGGCGTGATGCCGGCGCGCGCGCAGATGCGCGTGACCACGAGCGCAGGCGCCGGCCACAGCCACGCCGTCACCAGGTCGGTGACGCCCTTGTACGCGCCGCCGAAGACGCGCTTCTCGATCGCCGGCAGGCCGGCCTCGTCGAGCGGCACGAGGAACGGCGGCACGCGCTTGCGCAAGGTCTTGTTGTAGCCGTCGGACACGTCGGTGGTGGCGACCACGCGCGTGCCCGGCGGCGCGCGCCGCTCGAGCAGCGCCGCCTCGGCCTCCGCGCGGCGCGCCGCCGGCACGCTGGCGGCGACGATGTCGCCGCCGTCGGCCGCGAGCGCAAGGTCATCCCGCGCGGCGACCAGTCCGCGCACCAGCGCGTCGTCGAACACCCAGTCGGCGCGCAACAGCACGACGCGGGCGGCGTCGGCGGAAGGCGCCGGCGCGCCGGCGCGTTGCAGCTGCCGGCGCAGCCGCTCCGCGGCGGGCAGGCCGAAGATCCGAAGCGGCGAGCTGCCGACGACGTCACCGGCGACCATCGGCGCCTCCGCACGGCATGGAAGGGGGTTGTGGCATGATCGGATTATCGATGAGCACGATCACGTTGGCGCATATCTCCGACCTGCATCTGCCGTTCGAACCCGAACTGTCGCCGTTGCAAAGGCTGTCGAAGCGCCAACTCAGCAGCTGGGCATGGCGGCGCCGGCGAGCGCTGCACCGCGGCGAGATCCTCGACGCACTGGTGGCGGACCTGCGGGTTCAGGGCGCCGATCATATCGTCGTCACCGGCGACATCGCCAATTTTTCCTTGCCGGAGGAATTCCGGCGCGCGGCAGCTTGGCTCGAATCGCTGGCTCCAGCGGCCCGCATCAGCGTCGTGCCGGGCAACCACGATGCGCTGGTGCGCGTGCCGGCGAGCGAGGGCCTCGGCCGCCTCGAGCCCTGGACCCGTGCCGGCGCCGGCTGGCCGGCCGTGCACCGCATCGGCTGGCTGGCGCTGATCGGCCTCAACACCGCGCTGCCGACGGCGCCATTGCTGGCGCGCGGCCGGCTCGGCGACGCCCAGGTCGCGCGCCTGGCACAGGCGCTCGCCGCTGAGCGCGCGGCCGGGCGCATGCGCGTCGTGTTCCTGCATCACCCCGTCGCCGACGGCGCGGTCGGCTGGCGCAAGGCGCTGGCCGACCGGGCGGCATTGCGCGACGTGCTGCGGCGCGAAGGCGCGGAGCTCGTGCTCCATGGCCATGCGCGCGACGCGCGCTTCGACGCGGTCGCGGGACCGCAGGGGCCGATTCCCTGCCTGTGCGTGCCGTCGTCGTCGGCCGTGCCGAATCCGCAGGATGAAGGCGCGCGCTGGCACCGCCTGACGCTGTCCTGGGAAGCCCGCGCGCCGCGCGCACAGGTCGAGGTGCGGCGCTGGTCGGCGGCTGCGCAGCAGTTCGCCCCGGCTGGCGCCTATCGCCTGTGCCTGCCGCGCGCCGCCGGCGGCTAGAATGCGGTCGTGGCCAATCCCACCGAGCTGAAATTCGGCGACCCGGCGACGCGCGTCGCGCAGACCGAGCACTGGACGGTGCTGCTGCGGCCGAAGCAGCCGACGCTCGGCTCGCTGGTGCTGGTGTGCCGCGAGCCGGTGCGGGCGTTCTCGCAGCTGAGCCCGGCGGCCTTCGCCGGCCTGGGCGTCATCGTCCGGCGCGTCGAGCACGCGCTCGCGCGCGTCAGCGCCTACGAGCGCATCAATTACCTGATGCTGATGATGGTGGACCCCGACGTGCACTTCCACGTGATCCCGCGCTACGAGGGTTCGCGCAGCTTCATGGGCGCCGAGTACCGCGACGCCGGCTGGCCGGGCGTGCCCGCGCTCGACAGCGCGGTCACGCCGGAGGCCGGCGCGCGCGACGCCCTGCTCGCGCGCCTGCGCGACGCCTGGGCGGAGGGCTGATGGCGGCCGTGCAGGTCGCGCCGGTGCGCGGGCGCGCCGCGCTCGACCGCTTCATCCGCCTGCCGGCGCAGCTGGCGGCCGGCGACCCGCACTTCGTCGTGCCGCTGCAGCTCGAGCGGCGCGATGCGCTGTCGCCCGGCAAGAACCCGTATTTCGAGCACGCCGAGACCGAGTTCTGGCTGGCGTCGCGCGACGGCCGCGAAGTCGGGCGCATCAGCGCGCAGATCGACCGGCTGGTCGTTGACCGCGACATCGGCCACTTCGGCATGCTGGCCGCGGTGGACGACGCCGAGGTCTTCGCGGCGCTGTTCGCGGCGGCCGAGGGCTGGCTGCGCGAGCGCGGCCGGCGGCGCGTGGTCGGCCCGTTCAGCCTGTCGATCAACGAGGAGAGCGGGCTGCTGGTCGACGGCTTCGACGCGCCGCCGATGATGTTCATGGCGCACGACCCGCCGTATGCGGCGGCGCGGGTCGAGGCGCAGGGCTATGCCAAGGCCAAGGACCTGATCGCCTACATTCACGACATCACGCGCGAGTTGCCGCGCGCGGCGCGGGCGCTGATCGAGCGGCGCAAGCCGGCGGCGATGACGGTGCGGACGATCGACATGCGCCGCTACCGCGAGGAATTCGTCACCATCACCTCCATCTTCAACGACGCCTGGTCCGGCAACTGGGGCTTCGTGCCGTTCACCGAGGCCGAGGTGGCGCACATGGCCAGGAGCCTGCGCCCGATCCTGAAGCCCGACTGGACCGCGATCGTCGAGATGCGCGGCGAGGCCATCGGTTTCGGCATCATGCTGCCGAACCTCAACGAGGCGATCGCCGGCTTTGACGGGCGCCTGCTGCCGTTCAACTGGGCGCGGCTGCTGTGGCGCCTGAAGCGCGGCGTCGCCACGTCGCGCGTGCCGTTGATGGGCGTGCGGCGCGGCTACGGCGGCGGGCTGTTCTCCGGGCTTGTGCCGTTCCTGATCATCGACGGCATGCGCAGCGGCGGCATCGCGAGCGGCGTCAAGCAGGTGGAGCTGTCCTGGATCCTCGAGGACAACCTGCCGATGCGGCGCATCATCGAGGCGCTGGGCGCGGTCGCCTACAAGACCTACCGCGTGTACGAGAAGACGCTGGCGTGAACGGACTGGCCGCCCTGGTGCTGGCGGGCACGCGCGCGGGCGGCGACCCGCTCGCGGCGCAGGCCGGCGTCAGCCACAAGGCGCTGATCGAAGTCGGCGGGCGGACGATGATCGAGCGCGTCGTGCAGGCGCTCGACGCCGTGCCGGCGGTCGCGCGCATCGTCGTCGCGATCGAGCGGCCGGAACTGCTCGCGCCGCTGCCGGGACTGCGCCCGCCCGCCTGCCGCAAGCCGGTCACGACGACCGCCGCGGCGGCCGGGCCGAGCGCCACCGTCGCCGCCGCGCTCGCGGCCGAGGGCACGCCGCTGCTGGTGACGACGGCCGATCATGCCTTGCTGCGGCCCGACTGGCTGTGCGATTTCCTGGATGCCGCGCCCGCGGACGCGGACGCGGCCGTCGCGCTGGCGCGGCGCGGCGACGTGATGGCCGCGGCTCCCGGCACGCGGCGCACCTGGCTGCGCTTCACCGAGGGCGAGTATTCGGGCTGCAACCTGTTCCTGTTCCGCCGGCCGGCAGCCGCCGGCGTGGTCGCGCTATGGCAGCGGCTCGAGAGCGACCGCCGCCGGCCGCTGGCGATGATCCGCCGGCTCGGCTTCGGTTACGCGCTGCGCTACCGCTTCGGCCGGCTGCGCCTGGACGACGCGATGGCGCGGCTCGGGCGCCTGTCGGCGGCCCGCGTCGCCGTGGTCGAGATGACCGATGGCCGCGCCGCGATCGACGTGGACAAGGCGGAGGACCTGGAACTGGTGCGCCGGCTGGCCGCCGGCGACGCGGACTAGGTCGCGCCGGTCGCGCTGCGCTTGTCCGCGGCCCGTGCCGCCCAGCCGGAGGCGATCTCGCGGTTGCGCACGAGGTCGGCGGGAAAATCGAGCTCGCCCCATTGCAGCCCGGCGATCGAGGCGACGCGCACGTCCACGCCGGCGCCGGCAAGGTCGTTGATCGCGGACAGGTACCAGAGATGCGGGCCGGCGGGCGTGCGCATCACGCGCTCGAGCTCGGCGACGAACTGCGCGGCGCCGGCGGCGTCGAAGCGCAGGAAGCCGATCGATTCGCCGGTCACGTCGGCCGCCGGCAGCTTCTTGCCGATCCCGGTCAGGCGGTCGCCGGCGGTCGCGACCTTCATGTCGTCCTCGTCGTAGGCCGGCTTGCGGTCGATCGTCACCGTGATCGGCGCCGGCGGCGCCGCCAGCAGGCGGCGCGCGATCTCCGGCTCGAACAGCGTGTCGCCGTTCAGGATCAGGCAGGGCCCGGACAGCTCGGCGCGCGCCAGCCAGCAGCTCGCCAGGTTGTCGGCGATCTGGAAGAACGGGTTGTACAGCGGGCGCACCCGCATGCCCGCCGGCGCATGCTGTGCCAGCTCCTGCTCCACGAGCTCGGCGCCGAATCCGGTCACCACGACCGTCTCGCGCACGCCCGCCGCCGCCAGCCCGGACAGCTGCCAGGCGAGCATGCTGCGCCCGCCCAGGTCGAGCAGGCACTTCGGGACCCGCTCGGTCAGCGGCAGCAGGCGGCCGCCGCGGCCGGCGCTGAGAATGACTGCGCGGTAGGCATTCGGCTCTGGATTCACGTCCTGGTCCATCGGCGCCCGGTTCTGAGGCGGGCGCATTCTACACGACCGGCCGGCGCGGCCGGTGCGCCGCAATGCTAAGATCGCGCGCCCCGGAACCCCGACCGAGACCATGAATCCCGACGCGGCGGAGATGCTGGCGCCCGGGCCCGAACGGCCGTTCGACCTGGATGCCAATGACGAGTCGTTCCCGGTGCTGCAGGACCTGCGGCGCCGGTATGGCGATATCTGTCGCGTGCCGGCCGTGTCCCGCGCCGCCGACGGCCTGGTGATCCACGACCCCGAAGACATCCGCCGCGTGCTGCTGTCCAACCGCCGCAACTACGTCAAGGGCGTCGGCGTCGAGCGGATCCGGGTGCTGCTCGGCAACGGGCTGATCGTCAGCGAGGGCGACTTCTGGGCGCGGCAGAGGCGCATGATCCAGCCGGCGTTCCACAGCCGGGTGATCCGCCAGTTCTCCGGCCTGATCCGCGGGCAGACGCTGGCGTTGCTGGAACGGCTGGCCGGCCACGCGCAGAGCGGCGAACCGTTCAACGTCACGCGCGAGATGAGCGAAGTCACGCTGCAGATCGTGCTGCGCTCGCTGATCAGCTCCGACCTCGACCGCCTGGTCGAGGCGAGCGGCGGCAACCCGTTCGAGCTGCTGACCCGCGAGAGCCAGCGCGATCTCGACTTCGCCGCAAGATTCCGCGCGCTGCTGCGCCCGGTGCGGCAGATCGTCGAGGCCCGCCGCCGCGAGCAGCGCACCGAGCCCGATTTCCTGTCGCTGCTGATGGAGGCGCGCGACAAGGAGACCGGCGAGCCGATGACCGACCGCGTCCTCGTGGACGAGATCATGACGCTGATCGTGGCGGGCCACGAGACCAGCGCCAGCACGCTGAACTGGACCTGGTACCTGCTGTCGCAGCACCCGGACACGGAGGGCCGGCTGCACGCGGCGGTCGATGCCGCGCCGGAACCGGAGGCGCTCGCGGTCGAGGACGCGCTGCGCGTGCCGTTCGCGCTGCAGGTGCTGAAGGAATCCATGCGCCTGTACCCGCCGGTCTGGCTGTTCACCCGGCGCGCGCTCGCCGACGACCGGCTCGGCGGCTACCATGTGCCGGCGGGGACGGACATTTTCGTCTGTCCGTACCTGCTGCATCGCCACGCCGGCCACTGGCAGGATCCCGAGCGCTTCGATCCCGGCCATTTCGACGCCGAGGCCGAGCGCAGCCGGCACAACTTCGCGTACCTGCCGTTTTCCGCGGGGCCGCGGCACTGCGTGGGGGAGGGGTTTGCAATGGCGGAAATGGCGATGCACCTGATCATGGTGGCGCGCCGGTTCCGGCTCGAGTACCGGGGCGCGGTTCCGCCCGAAGCCGAGTTCCAGATCAACCTGCGCACGCGCCAGGACCTGGCGATGCACGTCCATGCCCGCTGACACGGCGCCGGCGCAGCGCTACGCCACGCTGGCGGCGGTGCTCGACGCCCGCCAGCACGACGACCGCAGCGTCATCCTGATCGACGGCGACGACAACCAGCACGAGCTGCCGTTCGCGCGCCTGCGCCAGCGCGCGCTCGGCGTGCTGGGCGCGCTGCAGCGGCGCGGCGTCGGCCGCGGCGACGCGCTCATCCTGTTCGTCAACGACAACGAGTCGTTCCTCGAGATGTTCTGGGCCTGCGTGCTGGGCGGCGTCGTGCCGGTGCCGGTCGCGGTCGGCGTCGGCGACGAGCAGCGCCGCAAGCTGTTCCGGATCTTCTCCCAGTTCGACGCCGCCTGGGTCTACAGCGACGCGCGGACGATGGAGCGCTTCGAGGCCTTCGCCGCCGCCGACGGGCTGCTGGACGTGCATCGGCGGCTGCAGTCGCGCCTGCTGCTGGCCGGGGCGCTCGACAGCGCCGGCGCCGCGGGCACGCCGATCGTGCCCGGCGCCGACGACGTCGCGCTGATCCAGTACTCGTCGGGTTCGACCAGCGAGCCCAAGGGCGTGGTCCTGACGCACCGCAACCTGACGGTGAACATCGCCTCGATCATCCAGGCCTGCGCCTACAGCGACCGCGACGTGATGCTGAGCTGGATGCCGCTGACCCACGACATGGGACTGATCGGCCTGCACCTGGCGACCCTGGCGGCGGGAGCGACCCACGCCATCATGCGCACCGACCTGTTCGCCAGGCGCCCGCTGCTGTGGCTGCGCAAGGCGGCCGAATTGCGGGCCACGGTGCTGTGCTCGCCGAACTTCGGCTACCAGCACTACCTCAAGCAGCACGAGCTGAAGGGGTCGCCGGGCCTCGACCTGTCGGCCGTGCGCATGATCATCAACGGCGCCGAGCCGATTTCGGCCGAATTGTGCGACAGATTCCTGCGGGCAATGACGTCTAACCAACTGGGCGCCGACACGATGTTCACCGTGTACGGCCTCGCGGAGGCCAGCGTGGCGGTGAGTTGCCCGGTGCCGGGCGCGCCGATGGGCGTCCTGCACCTGGACCGCCACGGGTTCCGCGTGGGCGAACCGGTGCGGCAGCTCGCTGCGGACGACCCGGGGGCCGCCGCCTACGTCCGGCTCGGGCACCCGGTGCCGGACACGCGGGTGCGCATCACGGACGACGAGGGCGCCTTGCTCGGAGACTCGATGCTGGGACATGTGCAGATACAGGGCGACAACGTCACGCGCGGCTACCATCGCGACGCCGCGGCGACGGCGCGCGTCATGACCGCGGACGGCTGGCTCGATACCGGCGACCTCGGTTTCCTGGTGGATGGCGAGCTGGTCATCACCGGCCGCGCCAAGGACATCCTGTTCGTCAACGGCCAGAACTACTACCCGCACGACCTGGAACGCATCGCCGAGCGGGTGCCCGGCATTGAAACCAACAAGGTCGTCGCGGCCGGCGCCCGCAACCCCCGCACCGGCACCGAGGACCTCGTGATGTTCGTGCTGCACCGCGGCGCGGCGGCGGACCTCGCGCCGCTGGCGCGCGAGCTGCGCCGGACGATCAACCAGCAGACCGGGCTGGAAGTCGCGCAGGTCCTGCCGGTGATGCGCATACCGAAGACGACCAGCGGCAAGGTCCAGCGCCACCTGCTGGCGCGGGCCTACGAGCAGGGCGAGCTGGACGAGGTCATCGCCGAGCTGGCGCCGCTGCTGGCCGAGGCGGGTGACGATGCCCCGGCGGCTCCGGATGCGGTCCAGGGCACGGCCGGCAGGCTGCAGGAGATCTGTTGCAAGCTGTTGCCTGACAAGGCAATTTCCGTCGACACCGACCTGTTCAAGATCAACCTCAACTCCCTGACCCTGGCCCGGCTGCACGAGGCCATCGACCGGGAGTACCCAGGGCGGGTGGAGGTGACCGATCTGTTCGATTACCCGACCCTGCGCCAACTGGCTGATTTCCTCGACCGGAGGCCGTCGTGAGCCTCTGCGGGGCCCCACTGGGCGCCAGGCCTGTGACGGGGTCTACATTCCGGGCAAAATTGCCGCCCCTGGACCCCCTGGGCCGGGTAGCAGTTCCCAGGCTTGTTACCGGATAATTGCTTTGTTTTTACGAAGCTATTACATTTCCGCGTGCCATAAGCCAGGCGCGGGGCCATTGCAGCCCGGCGCCGGGTTTTCGCTTGTTTTCAGGGAGTGCAACTGAGTGGACGGCTGCCAGACGCTTGATGCAACCGCATCCCAGGGAAGCCAGCCGACCCCGACGGCGAGCGGCATCCCGCTGCGCGCCGCCGACTTCACCACCCTGACCGAAGCCCTCGACTACGCCGCGACCGGCAGGACCGGCGCCAACTTCTACAACGGCCGGGGCGAGCTGGCGGTCGCGCTGCCGTACGCCGAACTCCGCGCCCGCGCCCGTGAACTGGCGCTGCGCCTGCGCCGCTTCGAGCGCGGCAGCCGCGTGGCGCTGGTCGCGCACACGCACGTCGATTTCGCGGTGATGTTCTACGCCTGCCAGTACGCCGCGCTGGTGCCGGTGCCGCTGCCGGCGGCGATGCACCTGGGCGGCCGCGAGGCCTTCGTGCGCCACCTGCGGCAGATGCTGCGTGACTGCGACGCCGTCGCGGCGTTCGCGCCGGCGGAATACGTCGAGTTCCTGCGCGAGGCGACCGCCGACATGACGCTGCGGGTCGCCGGGACGATGGAGGATTTCATGGCGCTCGAGCCGGCCGGCAGCCTGCCCGCGCCGCCCGAGCCGCACGAGCTCGCCTGGCTGCAGTACACGTCGGGCAGCACGCGCTTCCCGCGCGGCACGATGATCACGCAGTCCGCCGCGCTCGCGAACCTCGAGGCGATCTTCAACCACGGCTTCCGGCTGACGGCGGACGACCGTTTCTGCTCCTGGCTGCCGTTCTACCACGACATGGGACTGGTCGGGATCGTGCTCGGTTGCGTCGCGACGCAGCGTTCGGTGGATTACCTTGCCACGCGCGATTTCGCCATGCGCCCGCGCCTGTGGCTGAAGCTGATGTCGCGCAACCGCGGCACCATCTCGTTCAGCCCGCCGTTCGGCTATGCGCTGTGCGCGCGGCGCCTGCGGCCGGCCGACGCCGAAGGGCTCGACCTGTCGGCCTGGCGCGTCGCCGGCGTCGGCGCGGAAATGATCCACCCGGCCTGGCTGCAGAAGTTCGCCGACGCCCTGGCGCCGGCCGGCTTCGACCCGAATGCGTTCCTGCCCTGCTATGGCATGGCCGAGTGCTGCCTGGCGGTGAGCTTCTCGACGGTCGGCGGCGGCCAGGTCATCGACCGCGTGGACTCGGAACAGCTCGCGCTGCAAGGCCGGGCGGTCGCTGCCGCGCCAGGCGCCAGGACCAACACCTTCATCAACTGCGGCGTGCCGCTGCCGGGCTACGAGGTCGAGATCCGCGACGCAGCGGGCCGGCCGCTGCCGGACCGGCGCTGCGGGCGCATCCACCTGCGCGGCCCGAGCGTCATGAAGGGCTATTTCGGCAACCCGGAAGCGACGCGCGAGGTGCTGTCGGCCGACGGCTGGCTCAACACCGGCGACCTCGGCTACAGCGTGGACGGCGCGCTGCACATCACCGGGCGCGCGAAGGACCTGATGATCATCAATGGCCGCAACATCTGGCCGCAGGACATCGAGCACCTGGCCGAGCAGCAGCCCGAGCTGCGGCCGACCGACGCCTCCGCATTCTCGGTCACCGGCGACGACGGCAGCGAGATCGCCGTGCTGGTGGTCCAGGCCCGCGAAGTCGATCCGGCGAAACTGGCATCGCTGTCGGACCGGCTGCTGCAGGCGATCTACGCGGAGTTCGGCATCCACTGCCTGATCCAGCTGGTGCCGCCGCACACCCTGCCGCACACCTCGTCCGGCAAGCTGTCGCGCAGCACGGCGCGCAAGGAATTCCTCGAGCGCCACGGCGCCGAAGGCCTGTCGTCGGCGCCGGTCCGGCGCACGGTCGAGCGGCGGGCGGATACCGTCGCGAGTCTGGCCGCCGGTTGAGCGGTCGCCGGGCCGACGCCCGCACCTGGCGTTTCGGCTACAATTTCCCCACCGATGACGGTCGGGTCCGGGTCCCCGGGCCTGCAACGGCGCGCAACCCGGGACGCTCGCAGAATCGATGACGGTCAATGCCGCAGCGGTCGAGAAGGCGGTTCGTGAGGCACTGGCCGTCGTGCGCCCCCGCGGCGCGCCGATCGACGGCGGCGCCGACCTGGTGCGCGAAGTCGGGCTCGACTCGGTGCGGGTGATGGACCTGGTGATGGAAATCGAGGACCGGCTCGACATCTCGGTCCCGGTCGAGCTGCTGGCGGACGCCCGCACGCTGGACCAGCTCTGCGCCGGCATCGTGCAGCTCGCCGCGGGCAAGGACCCGTGAGCCTGCTCGACAAGTTCGGGCCGCTGCGGGCGCTGCGGTCGCAACTGCAGGGCGTGGGCCGCGTGCCGTCGGTCGCGACGCCGATGGACGAGATTCATTCGGCGACCTCGGCGACGATCGCCGGCCGCCGCGTGGTCCTCGCCGGCACCAACAACTACCTCGGCCTGACCTTCGATCCCGATTGCTGCAAGGCGGCGATCCGCGCGATCGAGTCGGAAGGCACCGGCACCACCGGCTCGCGCATGGCGAGCGGCAACTATGCGGGCCATCGCGCGCTCGAGACCGCCATCGCCGCTGCGTTCGGCTGGCCCGCCGGCATCGTCTTCTCGACCGGATACCAGGCCAATCTCGGCACGCTGGCTGCGCTCGCCGGCTCCGACGATTACCTGATGGTGGATGCGGACAGCCATGCCAGCATTCACGACGGCTGCCGCCTGAGCGCTGCGACGACGATCCGCTTCCGCCACAACGACGCCGGAGACCTCGACCGGCGCCTGGCGCGGCTCGGCGACCGGGCGAATTGCGCGCTGATCGTCGTCGAGGGGCTCTACAGCACGCTCGGCGACCGGGCACCGCTCGGCGAGATCGTGGACATCAAGCGCCGGCACGGCGCCTGGCTGCTGGTGGACGAAGCCCATTCCTTCGGCGTGTTCGGCGAGCGCGGGCTGGGCCTGTGCGAGGAGGAGGGCATCCTCGACGAGGTCGATTTCGTCGTCGGCACCTTCTCCAAGAGCCTGGGCGGCGTCGGCGGCTTCTGCGTCAGCCGGCATGCCGAGTTCGAGCTGCTGCGCATGGCCAGCCGGCCCTACATCTTCACCGCCGCCTCGGCGCCGGCGGTGATCGCCGCGACGCGCGAGGCGCTGGCCAAGGTGCTGGGCGGCAAGGCCCTGCGCGAGCGCCTGATGCGCCATGCGCGGCGCCTGTATGCGGAGCTGAAGCGGCTGGGCTACACGACCGGCTCCGACGCGCCGGGCCCGGTCGCGGCGCTGGTGTTCGGCGAGCGCGACAACGCGATCGCCCACTGGCAGGGCCTGCTCGACGCCGGGATCTACACCAACCTGATGATTCCGCCGGCGGCGCCGAGCGGCAAGTCGCTGATCCGCATCAGCCTGAGCGCCGCGCACAGCGACGAGGACGTCGGCCGCATCATCTCGGCGCTCGAAGCGCTGGCCGCGCGCCGGCAGCCGACTGCGGGCCGCGCGGCAACCGCGTCGGAGCGCTCATGAGCCTGGGCGGTAGTCGCTGATATAGGTCTGGAACAGGCGCTTGCCGTCGCGGCGCTGCTCGGCCTGCACGATCACGTAGCCAAGTTCCGGCGCATACCAGTACACGTTCTCCCGCGACGATCCCTCGCGCGTGCTGCGATACACGACCGTGTCGAGCACGCCGATGTCGGTTTTCAGCCGCTCGCGCCGCAGCAGCGTGAAGCGGTAGTGCTTGACCTTGTCCTTCTCGATCATCGCCACGAGGCCGGGCTCGGCGCCGCCGCGCAGGCGCAGCTGCACCAGGGCCTGGACCGAGGCGCCGTCCTGCAGCCCATTCTCGACTGCGACGTCGACGGCCTCGCCTTCCGCCGTGCCCGTCACGCGGCCCGCGAGCCAGTCGAACTGCAATTCGACGTCGCCATCCGATTGCCGCGAACCGTCCTCGAAGCGGTAGCTGAGCGGCCGCAGGCCGGACTCGTCGAAGCGGAATGTCGAGTGTTGCACCAGGTTCTCGCTGGCCATCAACCGGCCAAGCCCGGTCGCGGTGATGCGCGTTTCCATGGTCCACTGGCCGGCGGCGCGGCCGCGGTTCAGCTCCGTGCGGCTGATGCCGACGGTGAGGCTGCCGTACTTGACCTTGTAGTCCGCGACATAGGGATCGAGGCCGCCGCCGGCGGCTGCCGTGCCGACGGGGCTGGCAGGCGCCAGCAGTGCCAGCGCCAGGGCTGCGGCGATCCTCGGCATGCACGATCCTCGATGGACAGGATTGCGGTTGCCGGGTCATTGTAGATGAACCGGAGTCCATGACGACCAGGTGCGCATGACGGCCACGCAGATGCCGCAATTCCTCAGGACGGCCGCCGCTGCCATCGGTCTCGGGCATCCGGCCGACCGGTTCCGCGGCCCCGCCAGCAGCTTCGCGCCGGTCGTGATCGGCGGCTGCGGCCGCTCGGGCACGACGCTGCTCAGGATGATGCTCGACTCGCACCCGCGGATCTGCTGCGGCCCGGAGTCGAGCGTGTTCCGCCGGCGCGCGCTCGATCCCGACGCGCTGGCGGAGCGCTTCGGCATCGCGCCCGCCGAACTGCGCGCGATCTACGCCGCGGCCCGCTCACGGCCGGCGTTCATCGAGGCCTTCGCCGCCCTGTGCCTGCGGGCCACCGGCAAGGCGCGCTGGGCCGAGAAGACGCCGCGCAACATCAGCCGCATCGGCGCAATCTTCCGTTGCTTCCCGCAGGCGCGCTTCGTGCACGTGCTGCGCGACGGCCGCGACGTGGCCTGCTCCCTGCGCACCCACCCGCGCCACCGGGTGGTGGACGGGCAGCTGGTGCCGCTCGACACCTGGAAGCCAATCGCCGGCTGCGCGCGCCGCTGGCGCGACGACATCGAGTGCTCGCGCCCGTACTGGAACGACCCGCGCTTCCACACGCTGCGCTACGAGGAGCTGGTCCGCAACCCGCGCGAGGTGCTGGGCCGACTGATGGAGTTCATCGGCGAGCCCTGGGACGAGGCGATGCTGGCCCACGGCGGCGCCGGCACGGCGTTTCGCGACGTGACGCGGTTTGCGCAGAATCCGGAGGCGCTTGCTGCGGTCAACACCGCATCGCTCAGCCGCTGGGAGCGCGACCTCGACGCGCGCGACCGGCAGGTCTTCAAGCGCATCGCCGGCCCGCTGCTGGTCGAGCTCGGCTACGCCCGCGACGACGGCTGGTAGGAGCCCGCGCGGGCGCCGCAGCGGCCGCCCGCTTGCGGCGCGGCCGCGGGCGGGCGCAGACTCTGGCCGGACCAGGGAGGAACCAACCATGCGTACCAGGTCGCTGGTGCTGCTCGCGCTGTGCGTCCCGGCGCTCGCCGCCGCGGAGCCGCCGCCGGTCGCGAGCTTCACGAATTTCCCCAAGTTCGAGTCCATGCAGATCTCGCCGGGCGGCAACTTTCTCGCATTCACGCGGCACACGACGGAGCACGAGGTGATGACCGTGCTCCATTACCCGGACCTCAAGCTGTCGGGACAGGCGCATTTCGGCGATCGTATCGATGTCCATTCTTTCGTGTGGGCGAATCCCACCCGCCTGCTGATTTCCCCGACACGCCGCTTCCCCGGCTACATGGACTACAAGGCGCCGACCGGCGAGATCATCGGCATGAACGCGGACGGGCGCGCGGCCGAGATGCTGTTCGGCTGGGCGGCCGGCGAGGACCAGCGGGGCACGCGCATCGAACGGCGCCAGTCGACTTACTCCGCCGCCGACTTCGTCAGCCGCCTGCCCGACAGCAGCGACGAGTACCTGATCCAGACTATTGGTTACGGCATGGAGGGCGAGTTCAATTCCGTCCTGCGGATGAACGTCAACAACGGCAAGCTGCGCAAGGTGGTTGGCTCGCCGCTGCGCAACGGAACGTTCCTCGTGGACAAGGACCGGCGCGTCGCCTTCGTCTGGGGCGAGAATCGCGAGGGCTACGACGAGGCGTATTGGCGCGGCCCGCAGGACAGCGAATGGAAGCTCCTTTCCAGCGAGGCGACGGGCGCCGGCTGGCTGCGGCCGGTTGCGCCCACGGGCCGTCCGGACGAGTTCTACGGGCTCGGCAACCAGGATGCGCCGACCTACGGCGTTTTCACGATCAACCAGCAGACCGGCGAGCAGAAACTCCTGTACCGGCACCCGATTGCCAACGTCAATCTCGCGGGCACGGGTGCCGGCGGCGTCGCCTGGGGTTTCGTGTACCACGACCACTTCCCGCGCTACTGGTATCCCGACCCGCAGCACCCGCTGGCGCAATTGCATGAATGGCTGCGCGGGGCATTCCGCGGCCACGAGATCGACATCACGAGCGTGTCGGACGACGGGACCCTCGCGGTCGTGGAAATTTCCAGCCCGCTGACGCCGCCGACCTACTACGTGGTCGACGTGCCCGGCCGCAAGCTGCAGATACAACTGGCCTCGCGGCCGGACCTGAAGCCGGAGCACCTGTCCAAGGTCGAGCCGATCGAGTTCAGCGCCCGCGACGGATTGAAGATCCGCGGCTTCCTGACGACGCCGAGAGGCGCGCCGGAGAAAGGGCTGCCGATGATCGTGTCGATCCATGGCGGCCCGCACGGCGTCTACGACACTTACGGCTTCGACTGGGAGGCGCAGCTGTTCGCCTCGCGCGGCTATGCCGTGCTGCAGGTCAACTACCGCGGTTCCGGCGGCCGCGGCCGCGAGTTCCTGGGCGCCGGTTACGGGCGCTGGGGACGCGAGATGCAGGACGACGTCACGGATGCCGTGCGCTGGGCGATCGGCGACGGCGTTGCCGACCCGAAGCGCATCTGCATCTACGGCGGCAGCTACGGAGCGTATGCCGCGCTGACCGGCGCATTCCGCGAGCCCGACATGTTCCGTTGCGCGGTCGGCATGGCGGGCGTGTACGACCTGCCGCTGTTTCTCGAGAAGGGCGACATCCAGTCGGTCGAGAGCGGCATGAACTACCTCAAGAAGGCGGTCGGCACCGACACCGAGGAGCTGAAGCGCCGCTCACCCGTGTACAACGCCGACAAGATCAAGATTCCGGTCCTGCTGCTGCACGGCAAGATCGACGAGCGCACGCCTTACGAGCACGCCACGCGCATGCGCGACGCGCTGGTGAAGGCCGGCAACCCGCCGGAGTGGTCCACCGAGTGGGGCGAGGGCCACGGGTTCTTCGACGAGAAGAACCGCGCCGCCGCCTACGAACTGATACTGAAGTTCTTCGCCAAGCACATCGGCGGATCCTGACCGCAGGCAGTATCCACCGCCGCTGACAGTCAGCCGCGCCGCAGCGGATAGGTTAGTTGCGCCGCGAACCCTGGCGGCACCGGATGTCCCTGGATGCCGAGCTCATCCGGCCAGCGGTCGCCGGGCAGGAAATGCGTCCCGAACAGCCGGTCGATCCACGGGAAGTGCACGGCGAAATTGCGGTCCGGCGGCGTCACGGCGTGGTGCCAGTGGTGGAAGCGTGGCGTCACGACCAGCCGCTCCAGCCAGCGCAGCCGGAATCGCATGTTGACGTGGTTCAGGACCCCGTGCAGCGCAATGATCACGAGCCAGGCATAGAGCGCCGGTTCGGAGAAGCCCAGGACGAATGCCGGCAGCACGACCAGCGCGCGCGTGAACACGACATCCGCCAGATGCAGCCGGGAGCCGGCCAGCCAGTCCATCTCGCGGATCGAGTGATGGATCGAGTGGATGCGCCAGAGCGCCGGCCAGCGATGCAAGGCGCGGTGCACCCAGTATTGCACCAGGTCGGCCGCCAGCATCAGTTCCAGCACTTGCAGCCAGACGGGCTGCGCGCCCACCAGCGGCGACAGCGCATCTGGGCCCGGCAGCCGCGCCAGCGCGGTCGCTGGCCACAGCGTCAGGAACGTCAGAAGCTGGATGCCGACGTGATTGACGAAGAAATAAGCGACATCCGTGGTCCAGCCCGCGCGCAGCACGCGCTGCCCGGGCCGGAGCGGGAATGCCCGCTCGAGCGGCACGAAGATCGCAGCGAACACCAGCAGGTTGAGCAGGAACCAGTCGAGGCCGAAGTGGACGTCGCGGTCGAAGTCGCCGCGGATCTCGACGTTGCCGCCACCGAGAATCACGGCGAGCAGCGTCAGCGCGAGGCCCGTCAGCCCCAGCGCCTTGCGCGGACGCAGCATCAGGCTCAGGCAAGCTGCCAGGAATGCCACGCCGATGGTCAACTGGATCAGGGCACGCATCAACGGCACGGGGTAGCGTTCGCGCAGCTCGGCAGCGGTCAGCAGGTCCGGGAAGTGCAGGACCAGAACGGCGCCAAGCGCCGTCGCGCCGAGGAACACGCCGATGACGCCGCTGATCCACCCGGTGCCGACATGCCTCGGCAGGCGGTCGCCCAGCATGCGGTCCAGCCAGCGCTCGACCGGGGTCGGATCAGGGCCAGGGGTCATTTGCGATAGGATTGTGGCGCACCGCAAGCGTGTCAATGCGGTCGAAGGGGCGGCATGACGCACGAGCGGCTGTGGTGGGAGCGTGACGACCTGTGCTATCGCGACGGCCGCCTGCATTTCGGCGGCCGCGCGCTCGCGCCCTTCGCGGACGATGGCACGCCGGTCTTCGTCTACCGCGCCGGGCGGGTGCGCGACAACCTGGAGCGGTTGCGATCGGCGCTGGATGCGGCGGGCGTGGCGCATGACGCGTTCTATGCCGTCAAAGCCAACCGCTTCCCGCCCCTGGTCGCCAGCCTGCGCGAGTCCGGCCGCTGCGGCATCGACGCCTGCTCGCCGGCGGAAGTGCGCTACGCACTGGACGCCGGCTTCGCCGAGACCGCCATTTCCTTCACCGGCACCTCCGTGTCCGACCGCGACCTCGACATCCTGGCGCAGCACCCCGGCGTGCACGTCAACTGCGATGCGCTCAGCACGATCCGCCGGCTCGGCACGCGCTGCCCGGGCCGCCGCATCGGCATCCGCATCAACCCGGAGCAGGGTGCCGGTTACAACGAACGCCTGCGTTATGCGGGCCGCAAGCCGACCAAGTTCGGCATCTACCTCGATCGCTTCGAGGAGGCGATGGCGCTCGCGGCCGCCGCCGGCCTGCGGGTCGAGGCGCTGCACTTCCACGTCGGCAGCGGCTACCTCGGCGGCGCGCTCGAGGTGCTCGACCAGATCCTGGCCCGGGTGGGCAAGCTGGTGGACGCGCACCCGCAGATCCGCACGCTGAACGTCGGCGGCGGGATGGGCGTGCCGCTGGTGCAGTCCGACGTCGCCGTCGATCCGGCGCGCTGGGCCGCGGTCATCGCCCGCCACACGGTGTCGCGCGGCCTGCGCGTGCAGATCGAGCCGGGCGATTACCTCGTCAAGGATGCGGGCGCGCTGCTGGTGCGCGTCAACACGGTCGAGGAGAAGGCCGGCACCTGCTTCGTCGGCGTGGATGCCGGCATGAACATCCAGAACCTCGCCGCCTACTACCAGACGCCGTTCGTGGTGGCGCCGCTCGAGCGGCGCGCCGGCGCCGCCTCCAGGCGCGTGACGATCGCCGGCAACATCAACGAGGCGATCGACCTGCTGGCCGAGGACGTCGAGCTGCCGGTCCCGGCGGAAGGCGACCTGCTGGCGCTCCTGAACACCGGCGGCTACGGCTCCTCGTCGAGCTCCAACCATTGCATGCGCGGATCCTTCCGCGAGCTGCTGCTCGATCCGGCCTGAACCGGATTCCGCAGTGGCGTCGCGCCCGCCGATTCGGGTAACGTGCGGGCTTCATGCCTGCCGGATGCCCGCGATGAACAACGCAACCCGCCGCTTCGCCGGCGCCGTCATCGTCGTGCTGTCGTGGATCGCCACCGCGGCGCATGCCGGACTGGACCGCACCGAGCAGGCGATCGCAGGCCAGGCGGCGCAGCGACAGGCGGCTGCCGAAACCCTGCTGCAGCGCGTGGTGGACATCGAGAGCCCCACGGAGAACACCGTGGGCGTGCGCGCGGTGGGCGACGTGTTCGCGGCGGAACTGCAGGCGATCGGCTTCACCACGCGCTGGGTCGAGTTGCCCGCGGCAATGGGACGCGCCGGTCACCTGGTGGCCGAGACGGCCGGGACCCGGGGCCAGCGGCTGCTGCTGCTCGGCCATCTCGACACCGTGCTGGCCGGCGAGCCGTTCCGGCGCGAGGGCACGCGCGCCTACGGCACCGGCACTGCCGACATGAAAGGCGGGCTGGTCGTGATGGTGCAGGCCTTGCAGGCCCTGCACGCCGCCGGCGCGCTGGCCGACCGCCGCATCACGGTGATGCTGACCGGCGATGAAGAGGACGCGGGCATGCCGCTCTCCGAGTCGCGTGCGCCGATGGTCGAGCTGGCCCGCCGCAGCGACGCGGTGCTCAGTTTCGAGGCCGCAATCGACGGGACTGCCACCATCGGCCGGCGCAGCGCCAACGCCTGGACGCTCGAGGTGCACGGCGAGACCGGCCACTCCAGCCAGATTTTCGGCGCCGAGCTCGGCAGCGGGGCAATCTACGAAGCGGCGCGCATTCTCGCCGCATTCCACGCGGAACTCGGCGGCTGGGAATACCTGACCATCAACCCGGGCGTGATCGCGGGCGGCACCACGGCGACGCTGGACGATTACCGGGCCAGCACCGAGGGCAAGACCAACGTGATCGCGCCCGTGGCGTACGTGCGCGGCGACATCCGCGCCATCAGCCTCGAGCAGGAGCGCTCCGCGATGGAGCGCATGCAGGCGATAGTGGCGCGGCACCTGCCGCAGACCACGGCGACGCTGCGCTTCGACGACGGGTCGTACCCGCCGATGACGCCGACGCCCGGCAACGAGGCGCTGTTGCGCGAGCTCGACCGCGCCAGCCGCGACCTCGGGCTCGGGGCCGTGGAGGCGCTCGATCCGGCGCTACGCGGCGCCGGCGACATCGGCTTCGTCTCGCACCTGCTGCCGGGCCTCGACGGGCTGGGCAGCGGCGGCGGCGAACGGTCGCACGCGCCCGGCGAATACACGGGTCTCGATACGCTGACGCCGATGGCGCAGCGGGCTGCGATCCTGATCTACCGCTTGACCCGCTGAAGCGGCGGTTGAGGCCCGCCGGCTGCGTCGGCGCCGGCGTGGAGGGGGAGCCGACGTGAATGCAAACCTGCTCGTCTGGTTGACGCCGACCATCGCCGCGATGTTCTTCTGGGGCATCGCCCAGGGCCTCGTCAGGAAATACATCGCCGAGGTGCCGCCGGCGCGCTTCTGCCTCTACTACGCGGTGGCCAACGCCGCCGTGAACATCCTGTTCTGGGCCAGCCAGGACGCGCCGCCGATCCTCGCGGACGAGGGCCGCATGTTCCTGATGCTGGGCCTGCTCGCCTACGTGATCGACGGCATCGCCTGGATCTTCTATTACCGCTCGATCGTCTACGGCCCGATTTCCATCGTCGGCACGCTGTCGGCGGCCTATCCGGCGCTGACGGTGATTTTCGCCAACCGCTTCCTGGGCGAGACGCTGACGCCGGCCCAGCTGGTCGGCGTGATCTGCGTGATCGCCGGCTGCCTGGGGCTCGCCTGGTCGCCGCGGATGGCGCGCGGCGGACAGGCCGATGCGCGCTGGGTGCCGCTGGCCGGCATCGCGGTCCTGCTGTGGGGCGTGAGCGGCACGCTGGTGCGCTACGCCTACGCCTGGTACGGCGACAACGTGGACAACGTCGCCAACGAAGCCAACATGGCGCTGCTGATCGCCGCGGGCGGCCTGCTCACGCTTGGGATCTATGGCTTCCTGTTTGGCCGCAAGGGCGCGACGTCCGCCCGCGAATGGACGCGCTCGTTCGGGCCGATGGCGACGATGGCGCTCGGCGGTCTGCTGGCGGCCATCGCCTACAAGAAGGGTCCCGCGTCGATCGTCTCGCCCCTGTCGGGCGCCTATCCCGTCGTGACGATCGCCTTCGCCTGGGTGGTGCTGAAGGAGCATCCGACCGCCCTGCAGTGGGCGGCGATCGCGCTGATCCTGTCGGGGTTCGTGTTCACGACGATGAGTGCCGGCTGAATTGTGTGCGGGCCCATGGCGGCGCAGAATGCGCGCGAGGAGGGAAGCGCAATGACCACGTGGCAGCGGATTCTTGCCGTTACCTGCATCGCCGCGTGCGGCGCTGTGCCCGCGGCCGAAGCGGCAAACAAGAGCGCCGACAAGCAGTTCGGCGAGGTCAAGGCAGACCAGGCCCTGGTCTACCTGATCCGCGAGAAGCGTTTCGCCGGCAGCGGCAGGACGATGTTCGTGTACGCCGACGAGACTTTCCTCGGCACGCTCGACAACAACAGCTATGCCTACGCCTACCTGCCGCCCGGCCGGCACCTGCTGTGGACCAATTGGGCGAAGATCAACGTCGAGGCCGATTTCGAGGCGGGCAAGACCTACTACTACGCCGTCTGGTCTTCATTCGACCCGCTGGATGAGACGTCCGGCATGGCATACGTGCAGGGTGTCGGATCGTATGCAACGCCGGAACCCGCCGAGATCGCGAAGTCGGAGGAGCATATCCGCGAGCGTTACGGCAAGGCCGTCGCCGCGGCGGAAAAGAAGCCGGACGATGCGTCGCAAGCCACCAACCTCAGCCTGCGCGCCGAGCACATCGCGAAGTGGCCGAAGCTGGACCTCGCCGGTTATCCGGTCCTCTGCCTCGAGCCATTCGTGATGGCCGACCCGAAGGCCGCAGATCGATCCAGGGAATACCAGGTTCAGTCGGCGCCACAGCGGCTGGCGAAACTCGTGGTCGACAACATCGGCGCCGACACGTTTGCGGAAGTTCGGCAGTCCGACAGCTGCGAGGCCGGGACGGGCGTTGCCGTGCTGCGCGCGCAGATCACGCAGTACAAGCCGGGAAGCGAAACCGCCCGGCTGATGCTGATCGGAGCGGGCAGCGCCCAGATCGAACTGATCGTGACGCTCACGGATGCACAGTCCGGCGAAGGCCTGGTCAGCTTCGAGCCGAAAGGCCTGTGGGCCTGGGGCGGCGCCGTGGGCGTCGCCCGCGGTATCGCCGACCTCGAGAAGAACGTCGCCTTCGAGATCAGCAGCTATCTCAAGCAGTCGCGCGGGATCGCGCTGCCGGAGCTGGATAACTAATAGCGACTGGAAGGCGCAAGAAGGGACAGTCCCCTGCGGGGACAGTCCCTCGACAAGAGGGGACAGTCCCCTGCGGGGACAGTCCCCCGGGCAGTCCCTAGAGCAGCGGCACCAGCAAGAGCGCCACGATGTTGATGATCTTGATCAGCGGGTTGATCGCGGGGCCCGCGGTGTCCTTGTAGGGATCGCCCACGGTGTCGCCGGTCACGGCCGCCTTGTGCGTCTCGGAGCCCTTGCCGCCGAAGTGGCCTTCCTCGATGTACTTCTTGGCATTGTCCCAGGCGCCGCCGCCCGTGCACATCGAGATCGCGACGAACAGGCCGGTGACGATCGTGCCGATCAGCACGCCGCCCAGCGCGCGGATGCCGGCGCCGGGGCCGAGCAGCCAGTTCATGCCGAAGCCGACGATGACGGGTATCAGGATCGGCAGCAGCGACGGTACGATCATCTCGCGGATCGCGGCGCGGGTCAGCATGTCCACGGCGCGCGAATAGTCGGGCTTCGCCGTGCCTTCCATGATGCCCTTGATCTCCGCAAACTGGCGCCGCACCTCGATCACGACGGAGCCCGCGGCGCGGCCGACGGCTTCCATCGCCATCGCGCCGAACAGGTAGGGCACCAGGCCGCCGATGAACAGGCCGATGATGACCGCCGGGTCCGACAGGCTGAACTTCTCGAGCTTGCCGGCGATGTCGAGGTTGTGCGTGTAGTCCGCGAACAGCACGAGCGCCGCGAGTCCGGCCGAGCCGATCGCATAGCCCTTGGTCACGGCCTTGGTGGTGTTGCCGACCGCGTCGAGCGCGTCGGTGATTTTTCGCACGTCCTTCGGCAGGCCGCTCATCTCGGCGATGCCGCCGCCGTTGTCGGTGATCGGGCCGTAGGCGTCGAGCGCCACGATCAGGCCGGTCATCGACAGCATCGCGGTCGCGGCGATGGCGATGCCGTACAGGCCGGCGAGCGTGTAAGCGCCCCAGATCGCCGCGCAGATCGCCAGCACCGGCAGGGCGGTCGACTTCATCGACACAGCCAGGCCGGCGATCACGTTGGTGCCGTGGCCGGTCCTCGAGGCCTCGGCCACGTAGCGCACCGGCTTGTACTCGGTGGACGTGTAGTACTCGGTGATCCAGATCATCGCCGCCGTCAGGCCGAGCCCGATCAGCGCGCAGAAATAGAGCGGCATCGCCGCCTCGCCGAGCATGACCTTCGTGATCGGGTAATAGGCGATGGCCGCGATCACGCCGGACACGATCACGCCGCGGTACAGCGCGCCCATGATCTTGCCGTTGTCCGCAACCCGGACGAAGAAGGTGCCGACGATCGAGGCGACGATCGACACCGCGCCGAGCACCAGCGGGTACAGCACGGCCGCCTCGCCGAGGTCCTGCATCATCAGGCCGGCGAGCAGCATGGTCGCGACCACGGTGACGGCGTAGGTCTCGAACAGGTCGGCGGCCATGCCGGCGCAGTCGCCGACGTTGTCGCCGACGTTGTCGGCGA
>CAYXUJ010000004.1:0-66506 GCA_964468395.1 uncultured Steroidobacteraceae bacterium | reverse complement strand
GCGGGAAGAGGGGACAGACCCTTTTTCCGCGGACGCGGAAAAAGCGTCAGTCCCCGCGGACGCGGAAAAAGCGTCAGTCCCCTTTTTGCCGGCCGCCATCAGCTGGCCGGCGGCGCGGCGAGCTGCTTGAGGTCGGCGAGCACGAGCTCGGAGTGGCCCTTGGGGTCCACCTTGACGTAGTGCTTCGCGACCTTGCCCTGCGGATCGATGATGAAGGTATCGCGCTGCGACAGTTCGACGATGCCGAGGTACTTGGTCAGCGTGCCGTAGGCGGTCGAGGTTTTCTTCTCCGAGTCCGCCAGGATCGGGAAGGGCAGGCTGTTTTCCTCGGCGAAGGTCTTGTGCGAGGCCACGTCGTCCACGCTCACGCCCAGGATCACCGCGCCGATTTCGCGGTAGGCGAAGATGTTGTCGCGGAATTCGCAGGCCTGGGTCGTGCAGCCCGGCGTGTTGTCCTTCGGGTAGAAGTACAGGACCACCCACTTGCCGCGGTAGTCCTTGAGCGCATGCCACTTGCCGGCCTGGTCCTGGAGCCTGAATTCGGGTGCCGCGGCGCCGACGGCCGGCGAACCATCGGCAACGGCGCCCGTGGCCAGCAGCAATGCGGCACAGGCGGCGGCGCCCTGCAGGAAACGCGTCATGTCGAGTCCTCCGTGTGGGGCAGGTGGCATAGTATCGTGGCCTGCCATCCGCTGACCATGACGGCGGGCAGGGGTTCCCGAACGTGACCGAAGAAGCGCCTGCATACCGTTCGTCGCCGCCGCGCATCGCGCTGGTGCTGCCGGGCGGCGGCGCGCGTTCCGCCTACCAGGTCGGCGTGCTGAAGGCGATCGCCGGCTGGTGCCCGGCGGGCAGTCCTTTGCCGTTTTCGATCCTGTGCGGCACCTCGGCCGGCGCCATCAACGCCGCCGTGCTCTGCGCACGGGCCGGCAACGTGCAGCGCGCGGCCGCCGACCTGGCGGCCGTCTGGGGCGGTTTCCGCATCGAGCAGGTGTTCCGGGCCGGCGCCGTGGACATGCTGCGCTCGGGCCTGCACCTGCTGCTGTCGCTGCTGTCTGGCGGCTGGGTGCTGCCGCTGCCGCGGGCGCTGTTCGACAATTCGCCGCTGCGCGAGCTGCTCACCGCGCGCATCGACTTCGACAGCCTCCGCCGTTCGATCGCCGCGGGAGCGCCGGAGTCGCTCGCGATCACCACCACCAGCGTCACGCACGGCGACTCGGTGACTTTCGTCGAAACCTCGCGCCCGTTCGCCTCCTGGGAACGCGCCGGCCGGCGCGGCGTCGCGGCCGCAATCGGCGTCGAGCACCTGATGGCGAGCTCGGCGATCCCGCTGCTGTTCCCCGCCGTCGGCATGGGCGATGCGCACTACGGCGACGGCGCGATGCGCCAGTCCACGCCGCTCGCGCCGGCCATCCACCTCGGCGCCGACCGCATCCTGGTGATCGGCGTGCGCCAGCCCGGCCGCGTGCGCGTCAACGCCGGGCTCGCGCCGAACATGGCCGAGCAGTTCGGCTTCATGCTCGACACGCTGTTCATGGAAGGGCTGCAGGCCGACCTCGAGCGCCTGGTGCGCATCAACACGCTGCTCGCGCAGCTGCGCCCCGAATGCGCGCCGCACGACCTGCGGCCGATCGACACGCTGCTGCTGCTGCCGCAGCGGGATCCGGCCGACATCGCCATCAGCCACCGCATGGCCATGCCGCGCACGCTGCGGGCGCTGCTGCGGGTCATGGGCGCGACCGGCCTGCGCGGCGGCCACCTGCTGTCCTACCTGATGTTCGAGTCGCCCTATACGCAGGAGCTGATCCGGCTCGGCGAGCACGACGCCCTGGCGCGGCGCGCGGAACTGAGCGCCTTCCTCGGTCTGGAGTGCGGGTCCGGCGCCGCGGCCGGCTAGGTCAGGATCAGCGCGCCGAGCCCGAGCAGCGCCGCGAAGCCGACGATGTCGGTGACGGTGGTCAGGATCACGCCGCCGGCCAGGGCCGGGTCGATGCGCAGGCGCTTCAGCGTCAGCGGGATCATCACGCCGGCCGCCGCAGCGGCGATCAGGTTGACGACGATGGCGATGAAGATGACCGCGGCGACGTCCCAGGTGCCGAACCACAGCCAGGTCGCGACCGCGACGGCGGCGGCCCAGACCAGGCCGTTCAGCGCGCCGACCGCGAGCTCCTTGTAGAACAGCCAGCGCGCGTTCGACGGCTGCACCTGGCCGAGGGCGATGCCGCGGATGATCAGCGTGACCGTCTGCGTGCCGGCGATGCCGCCCATGCTCGCCACCACCGGCATCAGCACGGCAAGCGCGACGACTTTCTCGATCGTGGCCTCGAACATGCCGACCACCCAGGCGGCGAGCAGCGCGGTCAGCAGGTTGATGCCGAGCCACAGCGCACGCCGCCGCGCGCTCTTGCGCACGCCGGCGAACACGTCGTCCTCGTCCTCGAGGCCGGCCGCCGCCAGCGAGGCGTGCTCGGCCTGTTCGCGGACCACGTCCACGACGTCGTCCACCGTGATGCGGCCGAGCAGGCGGCCGTCGTCCGCGACCACCGCCGCGGACAGCAGGTCGCGCGACTCGAACAGGCGCGCGACCTCGGCCGCCGGCGTCGCCGGCGCGATCGGCGCGACTTCCGGGTCCATCTCGGAGCTGACCAGGCGCTCGGGATCCACGGTCAGCAGGCGCGCGACCGGCAGGGCGCCGAGGTAGCGGTCGTCGCGGTCCACCACGAACAGGCAGTCGGTGCGGTCCGGCAGCTCGCCGCGCATGCGCAGGTAGCGCAACACGACCTCGAGCGGCACGTCCGGGCGCACCGTGACCGTGTCGGTGTTCATCAGGCCGCCGGCGGAATCCTCCGGGTAGGCGAGGACCGCCGACAGCCGCTCGCGGTCCTGCTGGTCCATCGAGCGCAGGACCTGGCGCGTGACCGCCTCGGGCAGTTCCGCGAGCAGGTCCGCGAGGTCGTCCACCGCGAGCCCCTCGGTCGCGGCGACCAGCTCGTCCGGCCGCATTTCCTCCAGCAGCTCGCTGCGGACTTCCTCCGACAGCTCGACCAGCACGTCGCCCTGGTCGTCGCGATCCACCAGCTCCCAGACCAGGTCGCGCTGCGCCGGCGGCAGGGACTCGAGCAGCAGCGCGACTTCGGCCGGGTGCATCGCCTCGACCATGCGGTCGGCGCCGCGCAGCCGGCCGGCGGCGAGGGCATCCTGCACCGCGGCCAGCCGGGCGGCCCGGTCACCGCGGGCGGTGGCGTGGTCGGTCACCGGGGCAGCGCGTTATGGCGCACGAGCAGTTGCGGATAGCGCGGCCGGAAGTGAGCCGCGAGCCGTTCGACCAGGTAGACCGAGCGGTGCTGGCCGCCGGTGCAGCCGACCGCGATCGTCAGGTAGCCGCGGTTCGCCGCCTCGTACTCCGGCAGCCGCTTTTCGAGGAAGCCGATCAGGTCCTCGACCATGCCGGTGACCGCCGGGCTCGCCTCGAGGAACTCGACGACGCCGGGATCGCGCCCGGTCAGCGCCTGCAGCGTCGGTTCCCAGTAGGGATTCGGCAGCGTGCGCGCGTCGAACACGAAATCGGCGTCGCCCGGCGTGCCGTGCTTGAAGCCGAAGGACTCGAACAGGATGGACAGCCGCCCCGGCGCCTGCGGCTCGACGCGTTTGACGATCAGGTCGCGCAGCTCGTGCACGCTCATGCGCGAGGTGTCGATCGTGAGGTCGGCGCCGTCGATCAGCGGGTGCAGCAGGCGCCGCTCCTCGGCGATCGCATCCGCGAGGCTGAGGCCCGCGGCGGCCAGCGGGTGGCGGCGGCGGGTCTCGGCGTAGCGCCGCAGCAGCACCACGTCGTCCGCGTGCAGGTACAGCACCTCGCAGCGCAGGCCCGAGCGCGACAGGTCGGCGACCAGGCGCGGGATCGAGGCCAGGTCGGCGGGGCGGTTGCGGGCGTCGAGGCCGACGGCGAGGCGCCGGTAGAGCGGCTCCTCGGTCTGCACCGAGTGCTCGACCAGCGCCTGGACCAGGCCGGCCGGGATGTTGTCGATGCAGTACCAGCCGAGGTCCTCGAGCATGTTGAGCGCCACGCTCTTGCCCGAGCCCGACAGCCCGCTGACGACGACCAGCCGGTTCATCTGCATGGGGCGGCCGCCGTCGTCCCGCTCAGATCAGGCGGCCGCGCGCGACTTCCGCCGCATGGTGGTCGTTCAGCTTTTCCTTGTGCTTGCGCACGCGCCGGTCGAGCTTGTCGGCCAGCGCATCGATCGCCGCGTACATGTCGCCGTCGATCGCATCGGCGTGGATCACGGCGCCGCTGACGCCGAGCGTTGCCTCCGCCCGGTGCTCGAGCTTCTCGACGGTCAGCACGCAGTGCACGTCGATCACCTGGTCGAAGTGCCGCATCACGCGGTCCAGTTTCTTCTCGACATAGCCGCGGAGCGCGGGCGTGACATCGACGTGGTGGCCGGTCAGCGTCAACTGCATGGTGTCTTCCTCCTGTTAGCCCTTCTCTCGCTCGACGGCGGGATGCCGAGCGCTTCGCGATACTTGGCGACCGTGCGCCGCGCGACCTGGATGCCGTCTGCCGACAGCAGGCCGGCGATCTGGTGGTCGGACAGCGGCCGTCCCGGCGGCTCCTGCGCGATCAGCTTGCGTATTTTCGCACGGATTGCGGTGGACGAGATGCCCGAGCCGTCCTCCGCGGGCACCTGGCTCGAGAAAAAGAACCGGAATTCGAACACGCCGCGCGGCGTATGCAGGTATTTGCCGGTCGTCACCCGCGAAATGGTCGATTCGTGCATCTGCACGGCCTCGGCGACGTCGCGCAGGATCATCGGCTGCATCGATTCCTCGCCGCTGTCGAGGAACGCGACCTGGCGCTCGACGATCGAGCGCGCGACCCGCAGCATCGTGTCGTTGCGGATCTCGAGGCTGCGCAGCAGCCAGCGCGCCTCCTGCAGCTGCGTGCGCAGCACGGCATGGTCCGGCGCGCGCGTCACCATGCTCGCGTAGGACTCGTTCAGCCGCACGCGCGGCAGCGCCGACGGGTTCAGCTCGACCGTCCAGCCCTGCGGTGTGCGCCGGGCATAGACGTCCGGCACGACGTACTCGGTCCGCACCGCCTGGAACGCCGCGCCCGGGCGCGGGTGGCAGCTGCGCACCAGCGCCAGCGCGACGTCGAGCTCCTCGCTGCTGCAATGCATCTGGCGCTGCAACAGCGAAAACTGCTGGTTCGCGACCAGCTCGAGATGCCGGGCGGCGAGGGTGCGCGCGGTATCGAGGCCGGGCGTCACCGGGTCGAGCTGGGCGAGCTGCAGGGCGATGCATTCGGCCACCGAGCGGGCGCCGACACCGGTCGGGTCGAACTGCTGGATGATGGCGAGTACCGCCTCGACCCGCTCCGCGTCCGTCGGCACGTCGCGGCCGACGGCCTCGGCGATCGCTTCGACGCTCTCGGTCAGGTAGCCGTCGTCGTTGATGGCGTCGATCAGCGCGCGGCCGATGGCGATCGCGTCGGCCGGCAGGTGCGCCATCTCGAGCTGCCAGGAGAGGTGGTCGTGGAGCGTGTCGCCGGACTCGTCGGCGATCTCGGTTTCGCCGTCGCCGGAGCCGGACCAGGGCGTTTCCGACTCGGCGGCGGTGGGCTCGGTCCAGTCGTCGCCGATCTCGACCACCGGCTCGGCCTCGTCGGCCGGCGTCTCGTCGGCGCCGGCGTCTGCGGCGGCCGACTCGTCGCTGCGGTCATTCTGCTCGGCGGCGACCAGCTCCTCGAACGACGCGGTGGCCTCGAAATCCTCCTCGGCCTCGAGCAGCACGTTGCTTTCGAGCGCCTGCCGGACCTGCGCCTGCAGCTCGAGCGTCGGCAGTTGCAGCAGCCGGATCGCCTGCTGCAGCTGCGGCGTCATCGTCAGCTGCTGGCCGATCCGGAGCTGCAGGCTCGGTTTCATCATGCGTCGGTGGTCGCCTCGGCCCGGCCCCGCAGGCGGCGGGCGCCGCTCGGTCAGAGCCGGAAATCGTGCCCCAAGTAGACCTTGCGAACCTCGGGATTGGCAAGGATCTCGTCCGCGGATCCCGCAGCCAGCACGGCACCCTGGTTGACAATATAAGCCCGGCCGCAAATTCCCAATGTTTCCCGGACGTTATGATCGGTGATCAGCACGCCGATGCCGCGCTCGGCGAGATGGCGGGCGATGCGCTGGATGTCGTGCACCGACAGCGGGTCGACGCCCGCGAACGGCTCGTCCAGCAGGATGAACGCGGGCTCCGCTGCCAGCGCGCGCGCGATCTCGACGCGGCGGCGCTCGCCGCCGGACAGGCTCATGCCGATGTGGTCGCGCAGGTGCGAGACGTGCAATTCCTCGAGCAGCCGCTCGAGAGCTTCCTCGCGCCCCGCCTGGTCGAGGTTTTCGCGCGTCTCGAGGATCGCCATGACGTTGTCGGCCACCGTCATCTTGCGGAAGATCGACGCTTCCTGCGGCAGGTAGCCGAGACCGCGGCGCGCGCGCGCGTGCATCGGCAGGTCGGTGATGTCCTCGCCGTCGAGCTGGATGCGGCCGCCGTCGCAGGGCACGAGCCCGACGATCATGTAGAAGGCCGTGGTCTTGCCGGCGCCGTTGGGGCCCAGCAGCCCGACCACTTCGCCGCTCTCGATCGACAGCGACAGCGAATTGACGACTTTTCTTTTCCGGTAGCTCTTCTCGAGGCCGGTGGCGGCGAGCACGCTCATTCCGGCGGCTTCGGCGCCGCGGGCGGCGTTTCGTTCGGGTTGATCGTGATCACCACCGGCTTGTTCGAGATCACCCGCTGGGTCGCCGTGCTGTAGACGAGGGTGGCGCCGGCGACCTCGTTGCGCCCGTCGCTCAGCCAGGCTTCGCCGGCGAGCTCGACGGTGCCGCGGCCGAGGTCGTAGTCGATGCGGTTGGCGCGGCCCTGCGCGACCTGGTCGTTGCGCCGCTGCTCGAAGGTCGCGGGCTTGCCGTTGACGATCGCGCTCTGCACCTCGCCGCCGGCGAAGCGCACCCGCGCCGAGTCGCTGGTCATCTTCGCCTCGAGCGTCGTGATGTTCACGGTGCCGCTGAATTCCCAGCTGCTGTCCTCGAAGTCGAGGCCGCTGGCAACGGCACTCGCCGCTGTGATGCGGATGTCGCCCTGCGAGATGGCGATCTCGTTGAACACGAGCTTGTTGGCCTGATAGTCGAAGTCCGACGAGCGCGCCTCGACCTTGATCGGCAGCTGGCTGCGGTCCTCGGCGGCAACAGCCACGCCGAGCAGGCCGGCGAGCGCGATCGCCGCCGCCGCTGCGCTAAGGAGTGAACGTGCCATTGACGTCGGCTTCCAGTTCCAGATGCCCGCCCTTCAGGTCGGCCTTCATGCCCTTCGCGTGCATCAGGTGGCGGCCGAAGACCAGCTCGACCGCGCTGTCGGTGCGGGCGCGCTCGGTCTCCGTGTCCAGCGTCATGCGGTCGGTGCGCAGTTCCGTCGTGTCGCTGCGGCCGGCCGGCATGCCGGCGAGCTTGACGTTGCCCTCGAATTCGACCTCGCTGCTGCCCTGCGGCACGCGCGCCTGCGCCGCCGTCAGCTGCCAGGGCTGGCCGTCGTCGGCGTGGTAGTCCACGGCGACTTCCGCCAGCGTGACGACGCCGCTCGCCGGGTCTTCCTGCGCCGAGACCGAGCGCAGCCCGATGATCAATTCGCCGTCCTCGCCGTATTCCTCGAGATCCACGCCGGTCAGATAATAACCGGGCCGCCCGGCCTCGGGTGCCGGCGGCGGCGCCTCGCCGACCAGGGTGCGCCAGCGCAGCGCGATCGCGAGCACCGCCACCAGCGCCGCCAGCAGGATGAGGCGGCCGGTCATGTCGCGCCGCCCCGCGACGCCAGCAGCCAGTCGCAGAACTCGCGCACGGCGCCGCGCCCGCCCGGCGCACGGGTCACGTGGCGCGCGGCGGCCAGCACCTCGGGATGCGCGTCGGCGACCGCGGCCGGCAGCCCGACCGCCGCCATCAGGCCGAGATCGGGCGTGTCGTCCACGAGGCAGGCGACGCGGCGGGCGTCGATGGCGTTGCGGTGCAGCAGCTCGGCGAGCGCGCGCGCCTTGTCGCCGACGCCTTGCGCCACGTCGCTGACACCGAGCTCGCGCATGCGCGCGGTGACCGCGGCCGAGCGCCGGCCGGAGATGACCGCGACGCCGATGCCGGCGGCGATCAGCATCTTGATGCCGTGGCCATCGCGCACGTCGAAGGACTTGAGCGACTCGCCGTCCGGCCCGTACCACAGCCGGCCGTCGGTCAGCACGCCGTCCACGTCGAGCACCACCAGCGACACGTCGGCGGCTCCGGTCACATGACCCCCGCGCGCAGCAGGTCGTGCACGTTCAGCGCACCGGCGAGGCGGCCGTCGGCATCCAGCACCAGCAGGCCGTTGATCGCGTGCTTCTCCATCATCAGCACCGCCTCGGCTGCGAGCTCCTGCGCGCCGATCGAGCGGCAGCCGCGGGTCATGACGTCGGCCATCGTGCTCTTGTGGATGTCCACCTGGCGGTCGAGCGCGCGGCGCAGGTCGCCGTCGGTGAAGATCCCGAGCACGCGGCGGTCGGCGTCGACGACGGCGGCCAGGCCGAGGCGCTTGCGCGACATTTCGAGCAAGCCCTCGGGCAGCGGCGTGTCCGGCCGCACCATCGGCAGGTCGTCGCCGCGGCGCATGACGTCCTGCACGCGCAGCAGCAGGCGCCGCCCGAGCGCGCCGCCGGGATGCGAGCGGGCGAAATCCGCCTCGGTGAAGCCGCGATGCTTGAGCAGCGCCACCGCGAGTGCATCGCCCATCGCCAGCGTCGCCGTCGTGCTGGCGGTCGGCGCGAGGTTGAGCGGGCAGGCCTCGGCCGGCACGCTGACGTCGAGGTGGACGTCGGCCTCGCGCGCCAGCGTCGACTGCGGGTTGCCGGTCATCGAGATCAGTGGTGCGCCCATGCGCTTGAAGAGTGGCAGGATCGTCAGGAGTTCAGCGGTCTCGCCGGAATAGGAGATGGCGAGCACGACGTCGCCCTTGGCCACCATGCCGAGGTCGCCGTGGCTGGCCTCGGCGGCGTGCAGGAAGAACGCCGGCGTGCCGGTGCTGGCGAGGGTCGCGGCGATCTTGCCGCCGACGTGGCCCGACTTGCCCATGCCCGAGACCACCACGCGCCCGGTGCAGGCCAGCAGCATCCGGCAGGCGCGCTCGAAGTCGGCGCCCAGGCGCTCGACCAGCGCCGCCACCGCGCGCGCCTCGATCCGGAGCGCGTCGCGGCCCATCTCGATCAGGCGCTGGTTGTCGGCGGCGTCATTCATCGGTTTCGCGGGGCGTCTCGATGCAGTCCGGCATCATACACCGGCGCCATTACGGGATAAGATGACGCTCCCGCCGGGAGCTGCAGCACGCATGACGCCGGAACAGGTTCGCCAGCAGATCGAAGCCGCACTGCCGGGCGCGGCGGTCGAGGTGCGCTCGGACGACAACGTGCATTTCGCGGCCGTCGTGGTCGCGGCCCAGTTCGCCGGCAAGCGCACGCTGCAGCGCCACCAGATGGTGTACCGGGCGCTCGGCGCCACGGTGGGCGCCGAGATCCACGCCCTGTCGCTCGACACGCCGACTCCCGAGGAGTGGGCGGCGCGCGCGCCGGGCTGAAGGAGAGCGGACCTGGACAAGCTGCAGATCACCGGCGGCGCGCGGCTCGACGGCGAGGTGCGCGCCTCGGGCGCCAAGAACGCCGCCCTGCCGATCCTGGCCGCCGGCCTGCTGGCCGACGCGCCGGTGACCATCGGCAACGTGCCGCACCTGCACGACGTGACGACGATGATCAGCCTGCTCGGGCAGATGGGTGTCGGCGTCACCGTCGGCGAGAAGATGCGCGTCGAGGTGGACGCCCGCGCGCTGACGACACCGGTCGCCCCGTACGAAATGGTCAAGACCATGCGCGCGTCCATCCTGGTGCTGGGGCCGCTGGTCGCGCGTCACGGCGAGGCGCGCGTATCGCTGCCGGGCGGCTGCGCGATCGGCGCGCGCCCGGTCAACCTGCACATCGCCGGGCTCGAGGCGATGGGCGCCGAGGTGGAAGTGGAGGGCGGCTACATCCATGCCCGCGCCGGCCGGCTCAAGGGTGCGCGCATCGTGCTCGACACCGTCACCGTCACCGGCACCGAGAACCTGATGATGGCGGCGGCACTCGCGGACGGGCGCACGGTGATCGAGAACGCGGCGCGCGAGCCCGAGGTCGTGGACCTGGCCGGATTCCTGAATGCGATGGGCGCCTCGGTGTCGGGCGCCGGCACCGACACGATCGAGATCGAGGGCCGCGAGCGCCTGGGCGCCTGCGAGTACGACGTGCTGCCGGACCGCATCGAGACCGGCACGTTCCTGGTCGCCGGCGCCATCACCGGCGGGCGCGTCCGTGTGCGCAACACCAGGCCCGAGCATCTGGATGCGGTATTGGCGAAGCTGCGCGAGGCCGGTGCCGACGTGACGGCCGATGCCGACTGGGTCGAGGCCGACATGCGCGGCCGGCGCCCCACGGCGGTGGATATCCGCACCGCGCCGCATCCCGGCTTCCCGACCGACATGCAGGCGCAGTTCGCGGCGCTCGACTGCGTGGCCGACGGCGTCGCCACCATCGTCGAGACCATCTTCGAGAACCGCTACATGCACATGCTGGAAATGCGCCGGCTCGGCGCCGACATCCGCATCGAGGGCCACACCGCCGTGATCCACGGCGTGCCGCGGCTGTCGGGCGCGCCGGTCATGGCGACCGACCTGCGCGCGTCGGCGAGCCTGGTGCTGGCCGGCCTGGTCGCGGAGGGCACGACCGACGTGCAGCGCATCTATCACATCGACCGCGGCTACGAGTGCATCGAGGAAAAGCTCAGCCAGCTCGGCGCCAGCATCCGGCGCATGCCCGGCGCCCGCACCTAAGGGGACGCACCCTTTCGAAAGGGACGCACCCCATTGATGTGGGTGCGTCCCTTTCGAAGGGGTGCGTCCCTTCAGGAGGAGCGGGAGGCGGCGGCTTCCTGCGGGCGCTCGACCACTTCGATCCGCACGCTGTGCTCGGCTATCTCGCCGGGCTGCGGCCCGGCGCGCCACAGCCGCAGGCGGACGGCCTGGCCGGGCTTCAGCGTGGCGATGCGGGCGAGCAGGTCCTGGGCGCCGCGCAACGCCGTGCCATTGACCTGGGTGATGACGTCGCCCGGCGCGATGCCTTGCAGGTTGGCCGGGCTGCGCTGGTAGACGTTGCGGACCAGCACCGAGCCGTCGGGGACGCCGAGCCGGCCGATCTCCGCCGCCGTCAGGTCGCGCGGCACGACGCCGATCCAGCCGCGCACCACGCGGCCGTCGCGCAGGATCGCATCCACCACGCCGCGCACCAGGTCCACCGGGATCGCGAAGCCGATGCCCTCGATGCCCGCCTGGCGGCCGGCGATCGCGCTGTTGAGGCCGACCAGCTTGCCGGTCGCATCCACCAGCGCGCCGCCGGAATTGCCGAAATTGATCGCGGCGTCGGTCTGGATGAAGTTCTCGAACGTGGTGACCCCGAGCCGCCCACGGCCGGTCGCGCTGACGATGCCCTGGGTGACGGTGTGCTGCAGGCCGATCGGATTGCCGATCGCCAGCACCGGATCGCCGACCCGCAGCCGGTCCGAGCGGCCGAGCGGCATGATCGGCAGCGTGCCGAGGTTGATCTTGAGCACGGCCAGGTCGGTGTCGCGGTCCACGCCGACCAGCGTGGCCGCGGACTCGCGGCCGTCCCTGAGCTGGACTTTGATCTGCGCGGCACGCTCGATCACGTGGAAATTGGTGACCACGTGGCCGTGCACGTCGTAGATGACCCCGGACCCGAGGCTGCGCTCCCGGCGCTCGCGGTAATCCGGCCAGACCTCGCCGAACAGCTGGCCGAATTGCGGCGGCACGGCCGGAACGTTCGGCACCACCACGCGCCGCTCGGTGTAGATGTTCACGACCGCCGGCGCGGCCACGTCAACGGCGTCGGCAAAGCTCGGCAGCGCCGCGGCAGCGGCGGGGGTCTCGGCTTTCTGCTCCGCCGGCGCCGGTTCCGGCGCGGCGATCGCGGGCGCGGATGCCGCGTCCGCGGGCTCCGGCGCATCCGGCGGCGGCCGCGTCAGCACCCAGGCCAGCGCCGCCGCGAGACCGAGCGCGACCCAGGGCGATATCCATCGCAGCCAGCCGGGAATCCATGCCATGCGCGCGCCACTCTCCGATGTGCCGTCCTGTCGCCGTGTATAATGCGTCATTCCCGTCAACGAACGAAAACCGAACCGATGGGCGAAGCAATCGACCGGGGCCGCCGCCAGCTACTGACCGCCGCGACCACCCTGACGGGCGCGGTGGGCGTCGCATTCGCAGCCGTGCCATTCCTCGCATCCTGGAAGCCGAGCGCGCGCGCCAAGGCGCTCGGCGCGCCGGTCGAGATCGACATCACCAAGCTCGAGCCGGGCGCCATGCTCAAGATCGAATGGCGCGGCAAGCCGGTCTGGGTCGTGCGCCGCACGCCGGCGATGATCGAGCGCCTGGCAAGCGTCGAGCCGCTGCTGGCCGACCCGGGCTCCGACAACTCCCGGCAGCCTGACTATGCGAAGAACGAGGCCCGCGCGGTCAACCCCGAGTATTTCGTCGTGCTGGGCGTCTGCACCCACCTCGGCTGCGCGCCGATGAGCCGCTTCGACCCGGGCGACGCCGAGATGACGACCGCGGACCCGGGCGACTGGCCGGGCGGGTTCTACTGCCCCTGCCACGGCTCCAAGTTCGACCTGTCCGGGCGCGTGTTCCGCGGCGTGCCGGCGCCGACCAACCTCGAGGTCCCGCCGTACACCTTCGCCGACACCGGCCACATCGTCATCGGCCTCGACCAGGGGAGCCTCGCCTGATGGCCGGGCCGACGGCGCCGGCCGGCACCGGCAAGCTCGCGGCGTTCGGCGCGTGGATCGACGCGCGTTTCCCGATGACCAAGATGTGGAAGGAGCACGCTTCGGAGTACTACGCGCCGAAGAACTTCAACATCTGGTACTACTTCGGCTCGCTGGCGCTGTTCGTGCTGGCGCTGCAGATCGTCACCGGCATCTTCCTGACGATGAGCTACAAGCCGGCCGCGGCCGACGCCTTCGGCTCGGTCGAGTACATCATGCGCGACGTCGAGTGGGGCTGGCTGATCCGCTACCTGCACTCGACCGGCGCCTCGGCTTTCTTCATCGTCGTCTACCTGCACATGTTCCGCGCGCTGCTGTACGGCTCGCACCGCCGGCCGCGCGAACTGCTGTGGATCTTCGGCGTGCTGATCTACCTGGCGCTGATGGCCGAGGCCTTCATGGGCTACCTGCTGCCCTGGGGCAACATGTCCTACTGGGGCGCGCAGGTGATCGTCTCGCTGTTCGGCTCGTTCCCGGTGATCGGCGACGCCCTGGTCGAATGGATCCGCGGCGACTATTTCATCTCCGACATCACGCTGAACCGCTTCTTCGCGCTGCACGTCGTGGCGCTACCGCTGGTGCTGATCTTCCTGGTCGTCGCGCACCTGCTGGCGCTGCACGAGGTGGGATCCAACAACCCCGACGGCGTCGAGATCAAGAAGACCAAGGGCCCGGACGGGCACCCGGTGGACGGCATCCCGTTCCACCCGTACTACACGGTCAAGGACCTGTTCGGCCTCGGCGTGTTCCTGGTGCTGTTCGCGGCCGTGGTGTTCTTCGCGCCCGAGCTGGGCGGCCTGTTCCTCGAGGCTCCGAACTTCGAGCCTGCCAACCCGCTGCTGACGCCCGAGCACATCGCGCCGGTGTGGTACTTCACGCCGTACTACGCGATGTTGCGCGCGGTCCCGGCGTTCGCCGGCACGCAGGTCTGGGGAGTGCTGGTGATGTTCGCGGCGATCCTGCTGCTGTTCTTCCTGCCGTGGCTCGACCGCGCGCCGGTCAAGTCCATCCGCTATCGCGGGCCGATCTTCAAGGTCGCGCTGATGCTGTTCGCGGCGACCTTCGTGATGCTCGGCTACTGCGGGCTCATGCCGGCGGTGCAGCCGTTCAAGGCCATGTCCGTGATCGGCACGATCTACTACTTCGCGTTCTTCCTGCTGATGCCGTGGTACTCGCGCATCGACAGCCACAAGCCCGAGCCTGCGCGGGTGACGTCGTGAGGGCGCTCGTGCGCTGGCTGGCGCCGCTGGCGCTCGCCTGTTCCGCCACGGCGACCGCCGCGACCGCCGGCTGGCCGCTGCAGAAGGCGCATACCGACGTCGACAGCCTGGCCTCGCTGCAGCGCGGCGCCCGCAACTTCGTGAACTACTGCCTCGGCTGCCACGCCGCGAAGTACATGCGCTACAGCCAGCTCGGCGAGGACCTGGCGCTGACCGAGCAGGAGCTGCGCGACAACCTGATGTTCACCGGCACGCGGGTCTACGACCCGATGCTGACGGCGATGCCCGCCGACCGCTCGCGCGAGTGGTTCGGCAACACGCCGCCGGACCTGTCGCTGATCGCGCGCAGCCGCGGCGTCAACTACGTCTACACCTACCTGAAGTCCTTCTACGACGACCCGTCGCGGCCGACCGGCTCCAACAACGCCGTGCTGCCGCAGACCGCGATGCCGAACGTGCTGGCGGTCCTCCAGGGCGGGCAACTGCCGCGCTTCGAGGACCAGCCGGGCCCCGACGGCGCGATGGTGCCGCACCTGGTCGCGCTCGAGCCCGGCGCGCCGGGCGAGATGTCCGCCGAGGAATTCGACGGCTTCGTGCGCGACACGGTCGCGTTCCTCGAGTACGTCGCCGAGCCCGCCAAGGCCGAGCGCAAGAAGCTCGGCGTCTGGGTGATCCTGTTCCTGCTGATGTTCACCACCTTTGCCTGGTTCCTGTACAAGGAATACTGGAAGGACGTGAAGTGACGGGACGGATGCGGCAATGAGGATCTGACGTCATGGCCGCACCGCAGACCTCGCGCCGGCCCTACCTGATCCGCGCGATGCACGAGTGGATGAGCGCGAACAACCAGACGCCGCACCTGGTCGTGGACGCAGCCATCAACGGCGCGGAAGTCCCCAAGGCCTACGTGCGCGACGGGCGCATCACGCTGAACGTCGGCTGGCAGGCGACCCAGGGCCTCAAGCTCGGCAACGAATGGATCGAGTTCTCCGCGCGCTTCGGCGGCGTGGCGCAGCAGGTGCGCATACCCGTGGCCGCTGTGCTCGGCATCTACGCGCGCGAGACCGGGCAGGGCATGCTGTTCCAGGACGACGGCGATTCGCCGCCGCCGGTGCCGGGGCCGGACGACACCGGCTCGCGCCCCAAGCTGCGCGTCGTCAAGTAGGGTGGCACCGTCAGAGGCTGAAAGCGCCGCGGATCAGGTGGCAGGCGAGGGCGTCGGCGGGGCCGGTGACTTCGACGACGTCGAAGCGCGCCGGCAGCTTCGCGAGCACCGGCTGGGTCGCGAGCAGGGCGCGCGAGGCGCTGACGATGCGGCGGCGCTTGGCGGGGGTGATGCTCGCGGCGCCGCTGCCGTACCGGTCGCTGGCGCGGTAGCGGACCTCGACGATCGCCAGCGCGCCGCGATCGAGCGCGACCACGTCCAGTTCGCCGCCCTTGGCGCGGAAATTGCTCTGCAGGATCCGGTAGCCCGCGCGTTCGAGATGACGTGCCGCCGCCGACTCCGCCGCGCGGCCGATCTCGAGGTGCGGGGCCTGGGTCACGGCGGCGGCGCGAATGCCTGCGGCGGCGGCAGCGGTTCGGGCCGGCCGTTCACGACCAGCGCCCAGTCGAGCTCGCGCCGCACGCGGCCGTCGCGATCCACGGACAGCCGCCCGGTCAGGCCGGGCAGCGGCGTCGAGCCGCCGGCCCGCAGGCGGCGCAGCTCGCCGACCATGCGGAAGGCGTCGTAACCGAAGGCGTGCAGGCGGCCGAGCTGACCGGCGCGGCCCGGCCAGGCGCGCTCGGCGGCCGCGCGTGCAGTGGCCGGCACGCCATAGGGGTCGAGCACCCAGGGCATGTCGGGGAACATCACGCCGTCGAGGTCGAAGTTGCCGGTGCCGGCCTGGTCGAAGATATCCGAGGTCGAGTACATCGGCAGCGCGCTCGCGTAATTGAAGCGCAGCTGCGTGCGGATCAGCCGGCCGTGCACCGGCTGCGCGGCGACGAAGATGAACTGCGCGTCGGCGCGCGGCGTGCTGCCTTTCTGGCCGGTGGTCTGCAGCAGCTGCCGCAGCAGGTCGTTGAAATCCACGGTGGACGGCTGGTAATCGGCGCGGTCCACGATCCGGCCGCCGGCGGCGCTGAACTCGTCGGTGAACGCCGCGAGCACGCGCCGGCCCCAGTCCGACTGCGGCGCCAGCGTCACGCCACTCAGGCGGCCGTCGGCCGCGATCCGCCGCGCCGCGACGCGGGCCTCGTCCTCGGGCGACAGCGCGTACTGGTAGAAACGGTCCGGCACGACCACGCCGTCGGGCAGGAAATTGAGCGCAAGCGTGGTGGCGCGGCCGTCGGCCAGCGTCGCCAGCGCCGCGACGTCCTCGCGGGTCAGCGGGCCGACCACGAAGTCGCTGCCGTCCGCGAGCGCCTGCAGGTAGGCGGAAGGCGCGTCGCGCTCGGCCACGTCGTAGATGCGCAGCCGTGGGCGGTTGGCGCTGCCGTCGTCGTAATAGGCGGCGAGAAAGCCGTCGCGCACGGCGCGGCCGGCAGATTCCGCGCGCCCGGACAGCGGCAGCAGCAGAGCGACCTGGCGCGGCAGGTCGCCCGCCGACGCCGGGCGCTCGACCAGGCCGCGCCACAGCGACGGGTCGGCCGGGTGCGCGGGATAACGCTCGCGCCAGGACTGCAGGCGCCGCGGCGCACCGAGCGCGCCCGCCTGCGCATCGGCCAGGATGCGGCCGAGCTCGAGCCAGCCGGCCAGTTCCGGATCGGCGCCGGCGGGCGGGCGGCCGTCGGCGCCGCGCGCCAGCGCGATGCCGATGCCGTCCACGATCAGGCGCTGGTTCTGCTGCCGCTCCGCCGGCGTCGCCAGGAGCCGGCCGCGCGCGATCAGCGTCGCCACGGCATCGGCCACCTGCAGGCTGCCGAACTGCACGCGCGCGCGGGTCGCGAGCACTGCCGTATCGCCGCCGTCCGGGATGTCGCGCAGCAGCGCCGCGGCGCGCTGCACGTCGCCGCGCGCGAGGGCGATCTCGCTGTCGAGGCGCAGGTGCTCGCGCGTGTCCGCGGCCGAGACCGGCGGCGTGAGCTGCGCCAGCGCGGACTCCGCCTTCGCGGGATCGCCGGCCTGCAGCCACTCGCGGCCGGCGGCGAGCCAGTAGCCGTTGCGGCCGGTGTCCTCCGCCTGCCGGGCTGCGGACTCGTAGTTCTGGGCGGCCGCCGCGTGGTCGCCCTGGCGCGACTGGCGGGCGGCGCGGTCGGCGGCGGCGGCAGGGCCCGACGTCGACTGCAGTCCGGCCATCGAGCAGCCCGCGACCAATGCCGCCAGCAGGCAGGCGGCGGCGGGTTTCCAGGCGCAACGGATATTCGCTTGCATCGGCAGGAGCCCTTGGCGACGATCGGCCGGCCGCGCCTCTGCGGTCACAGCAGGCGCGGTCGGGGAGGGCCATTATAGTGACGAAGACGGGCGTGCTTTACGTCGTCGCGACGCCGATCGGCAACAGGGCCGATATGTCCGCGCGGGCGCGCGAGGTCCTCGCTGGCGTCAGCGTGGTCGCGGCCGAGGACACGCGCCACAGCGCGCTGCTGCTGCGCGAGCTCGGGCTCGAGCGGCCGCTGGTGTCGTTGCACGAGCACAATGAGCGGGCGCGCGCCGCCGAGCTGGTCGGCCGCCTGCGCGCGGGCGAGAGCGTCGCGCTCATCAGCGACGCCGGCACGCCGCTGATCAGCGACCCGGGATTCCTGCTGCTGCGGGCCGCGCTCGAGGCGGGCATCGACGTCTCGCCGATACCCGGGCCGTCGGCCGTCGTCGCCGCGCTGTCCGCGGCCGGGCTGCCCTGCGAGCGCTTCAGCTTCGAGGGATTCCTGCCGGCGCGCGCCATCGCCCGGCGCCGCCGGCTCGAGGAACTGGCGGCGGAATCGCGCACGCTGGTGTTCTACGAGGCGCCGCACCGCATCGCCGCCTGCCTGGCGGACCTGGCCGGCGCCTGCGGCGCCGAGCGCCGCGCCTGCGTCGCGCGCGAGCTCACCAAGCAGTTCGAGACCTTCTATCGCGGCAGCCTCGGCGAGCTCGCCGAGCGCGCCAGGAGCGACGAGAACATGGCCCGCGGCGAAGCCGTGATCGTCGTCGAGGGCGCGGCGGCGGTTGCGGCGGACGGCGCAAAAATCGACGAAACGCTGCGTGTGCTGCTGGGTTTCCTGCCGCCCTCGGCGGCGGCGGCCGCCGCCGCGAAGCTCACCGGCACGCGCCGCAACGACGCCTACGAGCGCGCGCTCGCGCTCGCCGGAAAGCCGCCGTCCGGCGGCACTTGAGGCCCGGGCCGCGACCCTCTATGTTGTCTGCGGGAGTCGGCCAGGCAATCGCTGTTTTCGCAAGAAGGCAGAGGAAAGTCCGGGCTCCGCATGGCACGGCGCCAGGTAACGCCTGGGGGGCGCGAGCCCACGGAAAGTGCAACAGAAAAGACACCGCCCAAGCGCGCGCAAGCGCGACGGCAAGGGTGAAATGGTGCGGTAAGAGCGCACCGCGTCGACGGTAACGGCGACGGCACGGCAAACCCCGCCGGGAGCAAGGCCAAATAGGGAAGCAAGCGGCGCAAGCCGCAGCGCGCGGCCAGCGCGTGCTTCCGGGTAGGCCGCTTGAGGTGCGCGGCGACGCGCATCCCAGAGGAATGGTTGCCCACGACAGAACCCGGCTTACCGGCCGACTCCCTTCTGCTTTCGAAAAAGAACGAAAACGCCCGACTCCTCATAAGCCGCTGTAAAAGCGACTCGTAAGCCCATGATTTTGGGGTCCTCAGCCGGACCAGAATGGGCTTTCGCGATCGGCTCTAAGTGTTTGACCCGTCACAAATTTTTTTCACCCCGGCCGTTGACCGGCCGGTAAGGCCTGCCTATAGTGGCGGCGAGTGGGGAAAAGTGGGAGGAAATGGGACAAGGTCCCGTTTTAACTGGTGTTCCGCGGCGCAACGAAAGTCACCCTCGACGCGAAGGGCCGGATGGTCATGCCGACCCGGCATCGCGAGCGTCTGGCCGAGCGCGGCGCCGCGACGCTGGTCGTGACGATCGACCGCGACCAGTGCCTGCTGATCTACCCGCTGCCTGACTGGGAAGAAATCGAACGCAAGCTGATGCGCCTGCCGTCGCTCAACGAGCACGCGCGGCGCCTGCAGCGCCTGATGGTCGGTCACGCGACCGATGTCGAACTCGACGGCCACGGCCGCCTGTTGCTGCCGCCGAAGCTGCGCGAGTTCGCGCATCTGGAACGCAACGCGATGCTGATCGGCCAGGGCAACCGCTTCGAGTTGTGGGACGAGCAGCGTTGGGACGAGCGCCGCGACCAGTGGTTGAACGGCGAAGAGTCGTCCGTCTCGCTGCCCGCAGAACTGGGTTCGCTTTCGTTGTGATGGCGGCGCCGTGAACGGCGCGCCAGGACAGGAGCCGCGCGGCGGGGACCACGCGCCGGTGATGCTGGATGCGGCGCTCGATGCGCTGGCGATCCGAGCCGACGGCTGCTACGTGGACGCGACGTTCGGTCGTGGTGGCCATGCCGGGGCGATCCTCGGCCGGCTCGGGGACAAGGGGACGCTCATTGCCATCGATCGGGATCCGCAAGCGGGCGCGGCCGCGGCCAGGCTCTTTGCCGGCGATGCGCGCGCCACGTTCGTGCAGGCGCGATTTTCCGAGCTCGCGCGCCACGTCGCCGACGGCAGCGCCGACGGCATCCTGTTCGACCTCGGCGTCTCCTCGCCGCAGCTCGACGACGGGCGCCGCGGCTTCAGCTTCCTGCGCGACGGCCCGCTCGACATGCGCATGGACCCGGGCGCGGGCGAATCCGCGGCCGGCTTCCTGGGGCGCGCCAGCGAGCGCGAGATCGCCATGGTGATCGCGCGCTACGGCGAGGAGCGCCATGCGCGGCGCATCGCCCGCGCGATCGTCGCGGCGCGCACGACTGCGCCGGTCGACACCACCGGCCGGCTCGCCGGCATCGTCGCCGGCGCCGTGCCCGGGCGCGAGCCGGGCCGCCATCCCGCGACCCGCACGTTCCAGGCGCTGCGCATCCACGTCAACGACGAGCTCGGCGAGATCGAGGCGGCGCTGCCGCCGGCGGTCGCCGCGCTGCGGCCCGCAGGCCGGCTCGTGGTCATCAGCTTCCACTCGCTCGAGGACCGCATCGTCAAGCGTTTCCTGCGCGCCGGCTCGCGCGAGGACCCGGCCTGGGCCGGCATGCCGGAGCTGCCGCCCGCCGCCCGGCCGCGCCTGCGGCTGGTCGGCAAGGCCCGCTTCCCGGACGACGCCGAGATCGCCCGCAATCCGCGCGCGCGCAGCGCCGTCATGCGCGTGGCCGAGAGGCTCGCCGCATGAACCGGCGCTGGATGGCGTTGTCGCTGCCGCTGCTGTGGCTCGCCGTGCTGGCATCGGCGATCGCGGTCGTGCGCACGCGCCACGAGGCGCGCACGCTGTTCGTCGAGCTCGAGCAGCTGTCGGCGGAGCGCGACCGCCTGAACATCGAGTGGGGCCAGCTGCAGCTCGAGCAGAGCGCCTGGTCAAGCCACGGCTTCGTCGAGCGGGTTGCCAGCGACCGGCTGCGCATGATCACGCCGCGGCCGGAAGAAGTGCGGATCGTGGCGCCATGAGGCGCCGCGACGGCGAGATCGAATTCGACGCGGCGCAGTTCCGGCTGCGCGCGCGGCTCGTGGCCGGCGCGCTCGGGATCGCGGCGCTCGGGCTGTTCGCGCGCGCGATCGAGCTGCAGGTGCTGGACCAGCGGTTCCTGGCGGAGCAGGGCGACATGCGCCACGCGCGCGTGGCGCAGATGCCGGCGCACCGCGGCGCGGTGCTCGACCGCTTCGGCGAGCCTCTCGCGGTCAGCTCGCCGGTGGACACCGTGTGGGTCAATCCCCCGGAGTTCGCCCAGGCCGGCGACGGCATCGCGCAGCTGGCGCGCGCGCTGAAGCGCAACCGGCAGTGGCTGGCGCAGCGGGTCACCAGCAACCTCGACCGGCAGTTCCTGTACGTCGCCCGCCACATGGAGCCGGCCGAGGCGGCGAAGATCAAGGCGCTCGGCATCCCGGGCGTCTACCTGCTGCGCGAGTACCGGCGCTACTACCCGAGCGGCGAGGTCACCGGCCACCTGCTCGGCTTCACCAACCTCGACGAGGCGGGGCAGGAAGGCCTCGAGCTGGCCTACGACCAGTCGCTCGCGGGCGTGGACGGGCAGAAGCGCGTGATCCAGGACGGCCGCGGCCGCATCGTCCAGAACGTCGAAAGCATCCGCGCGCCGCGCCCGGGCGAAGACCTCCACACCAGCATCGACCTGCGCGTCCAGTACCTCGCGTACCGCGAGCTGAAGGCGGCGGTCCGCAAGCATCGTGCCCACGCCGGCTCGGTGATCGTCATCGACGTGGCGACCGGCGAAGTCCTGGCGATGGTCAACCAGCCGTCGTTCAACCCGAACGATCGCGCGGAGTACGAGGTCGCGCGCTACCGCAACCGTGCCGTCACCGACATCTTCGAGCCGGGCTCCAGCATCAAGCCGTTCGTGATGGCGGCGGCGTTCGCCTCGGGCCGCTACCGCGCGGACTCGATGGTCGACGCCGTGCCGTTCCGGGTCGCCAACAAGACCATCCGCGACAAGCACGACCTCGGCACGATCGACCTCGCCCAGGTGCTGGCGCGCTCGAGCAACGTCGGCATGGCGAAGATCGCGCTGTCGCTCGAGCCGCAGCAGATGCACGACACGCTGCGCGCGCTCGGCTTCGGCGAGGTGACGGCGAGCGGCTTCCCCGGCGAATCGGCGGGCCTGCTGTCCGGCGCGGCGCACTGGCGCCCGATCAACATCGCGACCATGTCCTATGGCTACGGCCTGTCGGTGACGCCGCTGCAGCTGGCGCAGGCCTACGCGACGATCGGCGCCGGCGGCGTGCACCACCCGGTGACGTTCCGGCGGGTGCAGGGGCCGGTGCCGGGCCAGCGCGTGCTGCCGGAGAAGGTCGCGCGCGACCTGGTTGGGCTGCTCGAGGAAGCCGTGACCCCGGCCGGCACTGGCATCAAGGCCGCGGTGCCCGGCTATCGCGTCGCCGGCAAGACCGGCACGGCCTGGAAATCGAACGCCGGCGGCTATTCCACCGATCGCTACCTGTCGGTGTTCGCCGGCCTGGTGCCGGCGTCGCAGCCCCGGCTCGCCGTCGTGGTCATGATCGACGAGCCGACCGGCCTGTATTACGGCGGCGACGTCGCGGCGCCGGTGTTCTCGGCGGTGACCGCGGGCGCGCTGCGGCTGATGTCGGTCGCGCCCGACGACCTCGAGCGCGTGGCGCCGGTGACGCTCGCGGACGCGGCGCCATGAGCGGGCCGATGACGCTGGACACGTTGCTGGCCGGCATCGCGGCGGCGCCGCCGCTGCCGGTCGCCGGGCTCTCGCTCGATTCGCGCACGATCGGCGCCGGCGACGCCTTCGTCGCGCTGCAGGGCGGCAGCCACCACGGCCTCGAGCACGCCGGGCAGGCGATCGCGCGCGGCGCCCGCGCCGTGCTGTTCGATCCGGCGGAGCGCGCGGCGCCGGCCGCGGCGCCGGCCGGCGTCGCCTACGTCGCAGTGCGCGCGCTGCGCGACCGCCTGGGCGGGATCGCGGACCGGTACTACGGCGCGCCGTCGTCGCGCCTCGCGGTCGCCGGCGTGACCGGCACCAACGGCAAGACCACCTGCGCCTGGCTGCTGGCGAGCGCGGTCGAGGGCCTGGGCCGCCGCGGCGCCTACCTCGGGACCCTCGGCGCCGGCTTCCCGCCGCAGCTCGAGGGCGGCTCGCTGACCACGCCCGACGTGATCACGCTGCACCGGCAGATGCGCCTGCTCGCGGATGCCGGCGCCAGCCACGTGGCGATGGAGGTCTCCTCGCACGCGCTCGACCAGCGCCGCGTGGACGGCCTGCGCATGCGGGTGGCGGCGTTCTGCAACCTGAGCCGCGACCATCTCGACTACCACGGCACGATGGAGCGCTATGCCGCGGCCAAGCAGCGGCTGTTCCAGCAGCCCAGCCTCGAGCACGCGGTGATCAACGTCGGCGACCCGGTCGGGGCGCGCTTCGCCGCGGCGCTCGCGCCGGGCGTCGCGCTGACCGCGGTGGCGGTCGGCGGCGATGCGCCGGCGGCCGCGCGCTTCATCCACGTCGCGCGCGTCCATACCGGCGGCGCCGGCATCGAGCTCGAGGTCAATGGGCATTTCGGCAGCCGCCGGCTGCGCTCGCGCCTGGTGGGCGGCTTCAATGCCGAGAACCTGGCGGTCACGCTCGGCATGCTGCTGGCCTGGGAGTTCGACCTGGACGAGGCCCTTGCCGCGCTCGGCGCCTGCGCCGCGCCGCCGGGACGGATGGAGGGCCACCGGCTCGGCAACGGCGCGCTCGCGGTGGTCGACTACGCCCACACGCCGGACGCGCTGTCCAAGGCGCTGTCCGCGCTGCGCGCGCACGCGCGCGGCCGGCTGCTGGTCGTGTTCGGCTGCGGCGGCGAGCGCGACCCGGGCAAGCGGCCGCTGATGGGCGAGGTGGCCGAGCGGCTCGCCGACCACGTCATCGTCACCGACGACAATCCGCGCGGCGAGGACGCGGACCGGATCGTCGCGATGATCCTGCAGGGATTCAGGCGTCCAGGCCAGGTCCAGGTGCAGCGCGACCGCGCGCAGGCGATCCATGCGGCGCTCGACGAGTCGCGGCCCGGCGACGTGGTGCTGATCGCCGGCAAGGGGCACGAGGACTACCAGCTGGTCGGCGGCGAGCGGCGCGCGTTCAGCGACCGCGAATGCGTACAGCGCCACGCGGGAGCCGCCCGATGAAGGGCCGGCTGTCGGACGTCGTGGCCGCGGCGGGCGGGCGCCTTGCCGGCGACGACGCGGCCTTCGCGGGCGTGTCGATCGACTCGCGCACGCTCGAGCGCGGCCAGCTGTTCTTCGCGCTGCGCGGCGAGCGCTTCGACGGCCACGCATTCCTGGCCGCGGCGGCGGAACGCGGCGCGGCCGCCGCGGTGGTCGAGAAACCCGGCGATTCGCCGCTGCCGCAGGTCGTCGTGCGCGACACGCAGGCGGCGCTCGCCGCGCTCGCCGGCGCCTGGCGCGGCCGCAGCCGGGCGCTGGTGCTCGGGGTCGGTGGCAGCAACGGCAAGACCACGACCAAGGAAATGCTGGCCTCGATCCTGGCCGAGGCCGGGCCGACGCTGGCGACGCGCGGCAACCTGAACAACCACATCGGCGTGCCGCTGACCCTGCTGCGGCTCGAGCCGTCGCACCGCTTCGCCGTGATCGAGATGGGCGCCAATCACCCGGGCGAGATCGCGGCGCTCGCGGCGATTGCACGGCCGGCGATCGCGCTGGTGACCAATGCCGGCGACGAGCACCTCGAGGGCTTCGGCGACCTGGCCGGCGTCGCCCATGCCGAGGGCGAGATGTTCGCCGCGCTCGCCCCGGACGGCACGGCCGTGATCAATGCCGACGACCCGTTCCACGAGCTGTGGCGGACGATGGCGCGCGGCGCGCGGGTGCTGCGCTTCGCCATCGACGCGCCGGCGGAAGCGCGGGCGAGCGCCATCCAGGGCCTGGTCCGGCGCGGCGCATTCGAGACCGAGTTCACCCTGACGCTCGCGGGCGAGCAGGCGCGCGTGCGCCTCGGCCTCGCCGGCCGCCACAACGTGATGAACGCGCTCGGCGCCGCCGCCGCAGCGCACGCCGCCGGCGCGCCGCTGGCCGCCGTGGTGGCCGGCCTCGAGCGCGTGCGCCCGGTCGGCGGGCGCCTGCAGCTGAAGCAGGGCCCGCGCGGCTCCTGGCTGATCGACGACTCCTACAACGCCAACCCGAGCTCGGTGCGCGCCGGCATCGACGTGCTGTGCGGCCTGCCCGGCGAGCACTGGCTGGTGCTCGGCGAGATGGCCGAGCTCGGCGGCGAGACCGAGGCGAGCCATGCGGGCGTCGGCGACTACGCGCGCCGCGCCGGCATCACGCGCCTGTTCGCGTTCGGCGCCGCCGCGCGCCACGCGGTCGCGTCCTTCGGCGCGCGCGCCGCCTGGTACGACGACGCCGGCCGCCTCGCGGACGACGTCGGCGCCGGCCTCGATGCCGGCGTCACGGTGCTGGTGAAGGGTTCCAGGGTCAATCGGCTCGAGCGCGTGGTCGAGCGGCTGCTGCAGCCGCTGGCCGCGGCCGGCAACGGAAACTGAGGGGCGCAGATGCTGCTCGACCTGTTCGAATGGCTGGCGGGTTACTACGGCGGCTTCCGGGTATTCGGCTACCTGACGCTGCGCGGCATCCTGGCGGCGCTCACCGCGCTGTCGATCGCGCTGATGGTCGGGCCGTGGATGATCCGCATGCTGGCGGCGCGGCAGATCGGCCAGGTGGTGCGCGACTGCGGGCCCGACACGCACATCGGCAAGATGGGCACGCCGACCATGGGCGGGGCGCTGATCCTGGTCGCGGTCGCGGCCGGCACGCTGCTGTGGGCCGACCTGTCGAACCGCTTCATCTGGATCGTGCTGGCGGTCACCCTCGCGTTCGGGCTGATCGGCTTCTACGACGACTACCTGAAGCTGGTGGTGAAGAATCCGCGCGGGCTCGCGGCGCGCTGGAAGTATCTCTGGCAGTCGGTCGCGGGCCTGGCGGCGGCGGTGGCGCTGTGGCAGACGGCGGCGGGTCCGGCCGAGACCGCGCTCTACGTGCCCTTCTTCAAGGACGTGGCGCTGCCGATGGGCGCCGTCGCCTTCATCGCCTTCACCTACTTCGTGATCGTCGGTTCGAGCAACGCGGTCAACCTGACCGACGGTCTCGACGGGCTGGCGATCATGCCCTGCGTCATGGTCGCCGGCGCGCTCGGCGTGTTCGCCTACGCGACCGGCCACGTCAACTTCGCGGCCTACCTGCAGATCCCGTACGTGCCCGGCGCCGGCGAGGTGCTGATCTTCGTCGGCACCATCGTCGGCGCCGGCCTCGGTTTCCTGTGGTTCAACACCTACCCGGCGCAGGTGTTCATGGGCGACATCGGCGCGCTCGCGCTCGGCGCCGCGCTCGGCGTCGTGGCGGTGATCGTACGGCAGGAGATCGTGCTCGCGATCATGGGCGGCCTGTTCGTGCTCGAGACGGTGTCCGTGATCCTGCAGGTCGCGTCGTTCCGGCTGCGCGGCAAGCGCATCTTCCGCATGGCGCCGATCCACCACCACTACGAGCTGAAGGGCTGGGCCGAGCCGAAGGTCATCGTCCGCTTCTGGATCATCTCTTTCATGCTGGTCATGGTCGGCCTCGCGACCCTGAAGCTGCGTTGATGCAGACGCCAGCCGCACAGCCGCAGAGCGTCATCGTCGGCCTCGGTCGCACCGGGGTGTCGGCGGCGCGCCATCTCGCGGCGCGCGGCCATCGCCTGGTCGTGACCGACAGCCGCGCCGACCCGCCGGGCCTCGCCGAGCTGCGCCGGCTGGTGCCGGACGCGGCGACCGCGCTCGGCGGCTTCGATCCCGCGGTCCTCGACGGCGCCGACCAGATCGTCGTGTCGCCGGGCGTGTCGCTGGCCGAGCCGTTCCTGCAGCAGGCCGCGGCGCGCGGGCTCGACCTGGTCGGCGACATCGAGCTGTTCGCGCGCGAGGCGGGCGGGCGCGTCATCGGCATCACCGGCACCAACGGCAAGAGCACGGTCACGACGCTGGTCGGCGAGTTCGCCAAGGCCGCCGGCATCGAGGTGCGGGTCGGCGGCAATCTCGGCGTGCCGGCGCTCGACCTGCTCGAGGGCCCGCCGGCCGCGATGTACGTGCTGGAGCTGTCCTCGTACCAGCTCGAGACCACGCACTCGCTGCAGCTCGAGGCGGGCGCCGTGCTGAACGTGACGCCGGACCACTTCGACCGCTACCCGGACCTCGCCGCCTACGCGGCCGCCAAGGCGCGCATCTTCGAGCGCTGTGCGACGGCGGTGATCAACCTCGACGACGAGATCGTCGTGCGCATGCCGCGGCCGGGGCAGCGCCGGGTCGGCTTCAGCCTGCGGCGCGACGACGCCGAGTTCCGGCTGCTGGCGCGGGACGGCCAGGACTGGCTGGCGGCGGGCGGGGAGGCGCTGATGCCGCTGGCGGCGCTGCGCCTGCCCGGGCGCCACAACGCCGCCAATGCGCTCGCCGCCCTCGCGATCGGCAGCGTCGCCGGCATCCCGCAGGCGGCGATGACCGGCGTGCTGGGCCGTTTCGACGGGCTGCCGCATCGCTCGCAGCGCGTGGCGGACCGGCGCGGCGTCGCCTGGATCGACGATTCGAAGGGCACCAACGTCGGCGCGACGCAGGCCGCGATCGCCGGGCTCGACGGGCCGCTGGTGCTGATCGCCGGCGGCGACGGCAAGGGCCAGGACTTCACGCCGCTCGCGGCCGCAGCCGCCGGCAAGCTGCGCCACGCCGTGTTGATCGGGCGCGACGCCGGGCAGGTCGCTGCGGCGCTCGCCGGCAGCTGCCCGGTCACGCATGCCGGCACGATGCAGGATGCGGTCGCGCTCGCGGCGGCGCTCGCCCGGCCCGGCGACACGGTACTGCTGTCGCCGGCCTGCGCCAGCTTCGACATGTTCCGCGACTACGCTCATCGCGGCGACGCGTTCGCAGCCGCCGTGCGGGAGCTGCCGCCATGAGCACCAGCGCCGCACTCCAGTACTCGCGCTCGGCCGGCCGCCAGCAGCGCCTGATCATCGACCCGGTCATCGCCACCGCGACGATGTGCCTGCTGCTGGTCGGCATCGTGATGGTGACCTCGGCGTCGCTGAACGTCGCCGAGCGGCTGACCGGCGACCCGTTCTTCCATTTCGAGCGGCAGCTGCTGTCGGCGCTGCTCGGCTGCACGTTCGCCGGCGCGATGCTGTTCGTGCCGCTGTCGGTCTGGCAGCGCCTGGCGCCGGCACTGCTGCTGACCAGCTTCGCCCTGCTGCTGCTGGTGCTGATCCCCGGCATCGGCCACGAGGTCAACGGCAGCCGGCGCTGGATCCGCATCGGCCTGCTCAACTTCCAGCCGTCGGAACTGGCGCGCTGGCTGCTGCTGACCTACATCGCGGTGTTCGCGGTGCGGCACCAGACCGAGCTGCGCAGTTCCGCGCAGGGCTTCTTCAAGCCGCTGGCGGTGCTGCTGGCGGCGGCGGCGCTGCTGTTGCTCGAGCCGGACTTCGGCGCGGCGGTCGTGCTGTGCGTGACCGGCACCGCGGTGCTGTTCGTCGCCGGTGCGCGGCTGCGCGACTTCCTGCTGGTCGCGGCGGTCGGCGGCGCCGGCATCGCGTTCCTGGCGATGTCGAGCGGCTACCGGCTGCAGCGCCTGACCGGCTTCCTCGATCCCTGGGCCGACCCGTTCGACAGCGGCTTCCAGCTGACGCAGTCGCTGATTGCGATCGGCCGCGGCGAGTGGTTCGGCGTCGGCCTCGGCTCCAGCATCCAGAAGCTGTTCTACCTGCCGGAGGCGCACACCGATTTCGTGTTCGCGGTGCTGGCCGAGGAATTCGGGCTGATCGGCGTCGCGCTCGTCGTGTTCGCGTTCCTGGCGCTGATCCTGCGCAGCCTGCGCCTGTCGCGCATCGCCGCGGATGCCGGCATGCCGCTGCATGCCTGCATCGCCGCCGGTTTCGGCGTGTGGCTCGGCCTGCAGGCCTTCATCAACATCGGCGTGAACATGGGCCTGCTGCCGACCAAGGGCCTGACGCTGCCGCTGCTGTCCTATGGCCGCTCGAGCATGCTGGTCACGCTCGCCTGGATCGGCGTGCTGCTGCGCGTCCACCACGAGGTGGCGGCCTCCGGCAAGAGCTCGCTCCCGTCGGAGGCGCGCACGCCATGACGCAGCCGGTCATGATCATGGCGGGCGGCACCGGCGGGCACGTGTTCCCGGCGCTCGCGGTCGCCGGGCTGCTGCGCGCCGAGCGCGAGGTCGTGTGGCTCGGCACCGAGCGCGGCATCGAGGCGCGGCTGGTGCCGGCGGCCGGCTACCCGGTCGAGTGGATCGAGATCGAGGGGCTGCGCGGCAAGGGCCTCGGCCGCTGGCTGTCGGCGCCGCTGCGGCTCGCGCGCGCCGTCGGCCAGGCGCGCGCCGCGCTGCGCCGCCGCCGGCCCGGCGTCGTGCTCGGCTGCGGCGGCTTCGCCTCCGGTCCCGGCGGCATCGCCGCCTGGCTGTGCGGCACGCCGCTCGTGATCCACGAGCAGAACGCCGTCGCCGGCATGACCAACCGCTGGCTCGCGCGCGTCGCCGCGCGCGTCGCCGAGGGATTCCCGGGCAGCTTCCCGGCGCGCCGCGGCGCGCAGTACGTCGGCAACCCGGTGCGCCGCGAGATCGCGGCGCTGCCGCCGCCGCGCGAACGATTCGCCGGCCGCGACGGCGCGCTGCGGCTGTTCGTGTTCGGCGGCAGCCAGGGCGCGGCCTCGCTCAACCGCCTGCTGCCGGAAGCGGTCGGCCTGCTGCCGGCCGCACGCCGGCCGCAGGTGCTGCACCAGTCCGGCGCCCGCGACCGCGACGCCACCGAGGCGGCCTATCGCGCCGCCGGCGTGCAGGCCGACGTGCGCGCCTTCATCGACGACATGGCGGCGGCCTACGCCGGCGCCGACCTGGTGGTATCCCGCGCCGGCGCCTCGACCGTTGCCGAGCTCGCGGCCGCCGGCTGCGCATCGATCCTGGTGCCGTTCCCGGCGGCGGTGGACGACCACCAGACGCGCAACGCCGAGTGGCTCGGCCGCGTGGGCGCGGCCCAGGTCGTCTCCGAGATCGGGCTGACCGGCGCCGAGCTCGCCAACCGCCTGGCGACGCTCCTGTCGAACGGCCGCGTCAAGCTGGTGACGATGGCCGAGGCGGCGCGCGCCCGCGCCGTGACCGATGCCGCCGAGCGCGTCGCCGCGCTGTGCCGCGAGGCGGAAGGAGCGCGCGCATGAGCGAGCAGATGCGCCGCATCGGCCTCGTGCACCTGATCGGCATCGGCGGCGCCGGCATGGGCGGCATCGCCGAGGTGCTCGCCAACCTCGGCTACCGGGTGCAGGGCTCGGACCTGCGCGCGAATGCGGTCACCGCGCGGCTGGCAAAGCTCGGCGTGCGCATCTTCGTCGGCCATGACGCGGCGCAGGTCGCGGGCGCCGGCGTCGTCGTGGTCTCGTCGGCGGTCGCGGCCGACAACCCGGAGCTGGCGGCGGCGCAGCAGGCGCGCATTCCCGTCGTGCGCCGCGCCGAGATGCTGGCCGAGCTGATGCGCTTCCGGCAGGGCATCGCCGTCGCCGGCACCCACGGCAAGACCACGACCACCAGCCTGGTCGCATCGGTGCTGGCCGAGGGCGGGCTCGACCCGACCTTCGTGATCGGCGGCCAGCTGAAGAGCGCCGGCGCGAACGCCAGGCTCGGCACCGGCCGCTACCTGGTGGCGGAGGCCGACGAGAGCGACGCCTCGTTCCTGCACCTGCAGCCGGTGATCGCGATCGTCACCAACGTGGACAACGACCACCTGGCCACCCACGGCGGCGACTTCGAGAAGCTCAAGCAGAGCTTCGTCGAGTTCCTGCACAACCTGCCGTTCTACGGCCTCGCCGTGCTGTGCAGCGACGACGAGGTGGTGCGCGAGCTGCTGCCGCAGGTCGGGCGGCCGACGCTGCGTTACGGGTTCGGCGAGGACGCCGACCTGCGCGCGACCGGATTGCAGCAGAACGGCGCGCAGACCCGCTTCACTGTCGTGCGCGCGGGCCGTGCGCCGCTGGCGGTGACGCTGAACCTCCCGGGCCGGCACAACGTCCTGAACGCGCTCGCGGCGATCGCGGTCGCGACCGAGCTCGAGGTGGAAGATGCCGCGATCCAGCGCGCGCTCGCCGGCTTCGCCGGCATCGGCCGCCGGCTCGAATCCGTCGGCGAGGTCGAAACCGCGGCCGGGCGCGTTCTGGTCGTCGACGATTACGGCCATCACCCGACCGAGATCGGCGCGACGCTCGAGGCGGCGCGCCAGGCCTGGCCCGGCCGCCGGCTGCTGCTGGCGTTCCAGCCGCACCGCTACACGCGCACGCGCGACCTGATCGACGACTTCGGCCGCGTGCTGTCGCAGGCCGACGCGCTGGTCGTGACCGAAGTCTATGCGGCGGGCGAGGAGCCGATCGCCAACGCCGACGGGCGCGCGATCTGCCGCGCCGTGCGCGGCCGCGGCCAGGTCGAGCCGGTGTTCGTCGAGGACGTGCACGAGCTGCCGGCCGTGCTGGCGGGCCTGGTCGCGGACGGCGACGTCGTGTTGACCATGGGCGCCGGCAGCATCGGCGCCGTGGCGCACGAACTGCCGCGGGCGCTGGCCGCGGGAGGCGGGCGGTGAGCGCCGTGACGGTCGGCAAGGAATACGAGAGCCGCGTGCTGCGCGACGAGCCGATGTCGAAGCACACCTCGTGGCGAGTCGGCGGGCCGGCCGACGTCTGGTTCACGCCCCGCGACGTCGAGGACCTGTCCGCGTTCCTGCGCACGCTGCCGGCCGGGGTGCCCGTGACCTGGGTCGGCCTCGGCAGCAACCTGCTGGTGCGCGACGGCGGCATCCGCGGCGCCGTGATCTCGGTGCACGGGATCCTGAATTCACTCGAGCGGGTCGCCCACGACCGCGTGCGCGCCGAGGCCGGCGTCGCCTGCGCGCGGCTCGGCCGGCAGTGCGCGAAGTGGCAGCTCGGGCCGGCGGATTTCTTCGCCGGCATTCCCGGCACCGTCGGCGGCGCGCTGGCGATGAATGCGGGCGCCTGGGGCGGCGAGACCTGGCCGCACGTGGTCGAGACCGAGACGATCGACCGCGCCGGCTCGCGCCACCGTCGCCAGGCGTCGGAGTACCGCTACGGCTACCGCAGCGTGACGCCGCCGGTCGCCGGCGAGTGGTTCCTGGCCGCGACCTTCCGCTTCGAGCCGCGGCCGGACGCCAGCACCGACTCGATCAAGCGCCTGCTCGAGCGCCGTCACGCCAGCCAGCCGATCGGCGCGGCGAGCTGCGGCTCGGTGTTCACCAATCCGCCCGGCGGCCACGCCGCGCAGCTGATCGAGTCCGCGGGGCTCAAGGGCCATCGCATCGGCGGCGCCGCCGTGTCGGAGAAGCACGCCAACTTCATCATCAACGAGGGCGCGGCGACCGCGGCCGACCTCGAGGCGCTGGTGCTGCACGTGCAGGCGACGGTCGAGCGCGTGCACGGCGTGCAGTTGCGGCCCGAAGTCCGGGTCGTCGGGGAGGCCGCATGAGCAGGCTCCGGGCAACGGGCGTCGAATTCCGGCGCGTCAAGGATGCGCACGAGTTCGGCAAGGTCGCCGTCCTGATGGGCGGCGCCTCGGCCGAGCGCGAGATCTCGCTGCTGACCGGCAACGCCGTGCTGGAGGCGCTCGTCGCCCGCGGCGTGCAGGCGACCGCCTTCGACCCGTCGGAGCGGCCGCTCACCGGGCTGGTCGAGGCCGGCTGCGACCGCGTCTGGATCGCGCTGCACGGGCCCGGCGGCGAGGACGGCGCGGTGCAGGGCGCACTCGAGTGGCTCGGCATTCCGTACACCGGCAGCGGCGTCCTGGGCTCCGCCGTCGGCATGGACAAGCTGCGCACCAAGCAGCTGGCGGCGGCGGCCGGGGTCGCGACACCGCGCTGGCTGCTGCTGGACGGCGCCGCGGACTTCGAGCGCGCGGTCGCCGAGCTCGGCCTGCCGATCGCGGTGAAGCCGGCGAGCCAGGGCTCGAGCGTCGGCATGAGCCGCGTCGAGGCTGCCGCGGACCTGCCGGCGGCCTGGCGTGCGGCTTCGGCGCTCGACCCGGTGGTGATCTGCGAGAGCTGGATCAGCGGCGGCGAGTTCACGGTGGCGATCCTGCAGGGCGAGGCGCTGCCGGCCATCCGCATCGAGACGCCGCGCACGTTCTACGACTACCAGGCGAAGTACTTCGCCGAGGACACGCGCTACCTGATCCCCTGCGGCCTGGACGCGACGGCCGAGGCGGCGATGCAGCGCGCGGCGCTCACCACCTTCGCAGCGACCGGCGCCGCCGGCTGGGGGCGCGTGGACTTCGTCATGGGCGCGGACGGCGTGCCGCTCCTGCTCGAGATCAACACCGTGCCGGGCATGACCGGGCACAGCCTCGTGCCGATGGCCGCGAAGGCCGCCGGCGTGGATTTCCAGGAGCTGGCCTGGCGGATCCTCGAGACCAGCTTCGCCCGCGAGAGGAACTGAGCGATGGGATGGCTCCGCAAGCGCAACCGCCGCCGTTCGAACGGCCGCCGCATCGAGCTGCCGGAACTCGAGTGGACTCGCGCGAGCCGGGTCGCGGGCGCGCTCGCCGCGCTGGCGGCGCTCGCCCTGCTGCTCGCGCTCGGCCTGGACCAGCCGGTGCGCCGCATCGTGATCGACGGCCCCTTCCAGCGGGTGGCCGCGGTCGAGGTCGAGCAGGCGGCGCGCGGCGCGCTGCGCGGCGGCTTCGTCAGCGCCGACCTCGACCGGCTGCGCCGGGCGGTGGAGGGACTCGCCTGGGTGGACCGCGCGCGCGTGCAGCGGCTGTGGCCGGACCGGCTGCGGGTCGAGGTGGTCGAGCAGCAGGCGGCCGCGCGCTGGGGCGAGGACGGGCTGCTGAACACCCGCGGCGAATTGTTCGCGACCGGCGTGCGCCACGTGCCGCCGGAGCTGCCGCGGCTCGACGGCCCGCCCGGCAGCGAATGGCAGGTCGCGCAGCGCTACCTCGCGATCCAGGGCCGGCTGGTCGAGCAGGGCCTGCGGGTCGCGGCGCTCACGCTCGACGCGCGCGGCGCCTGGGACATGGGCCTGTCGAACGGCGTGACCGTGCGCCTCGGCCGGCGGCAGGTGGACGAGCGCATGGACCGCTTCGTCGAGGTCGGCGCGCAGGTGATCGCCGGGCGCGCGGCGGACATCGACTACATCGACCTGCGCTACTCGAACGGCTTTTCGATCGGCTGGCGGCGCGACCGCAAGCCGGCACGCACCACGCCGGCCGCGATGGCCAGCCACATGACGGGGGATTCCAGGACCGATGGCTAAACGCTCCGACCGCAACCTGATCGTGGGACTCGACATCGGCACGTCGAAAGTCGTGGCGATGGTGGGCGAGATGCACGCCGACGCCAGCCTCGAGGTCATCGGCCTCGGCTCGCACCCGTCGCGCGGCCTGAAGAAGGGCGTGGTCGTCAACATCGACTCGACCGTGCAGTCGATCCAGCGCGCGATCGAGGAGGCGGAGCTGATGGCGGGCGTCGAGATCCGCTCGGTGTTCACCGGCATCGCCGGCAGCCACGTCCGCAGCCTCAACTCGCACGGCATCGTCGCGATCAAGGACAAGGAGGTCGTCAGCGGCGACGTCGCGCGCGTGATGGACGCGGCGCAGGCGGTGCCGATCCCGGCCGACCAGAAGATCCTGCACGTGCTGCCTCAGGAATTCATCATCGACGGCCAGGAAGGCATCCGCGAGCCGGTCGGCATGTCCGGCGTGCGCCTGGAGGCGCGCGTGCACATCGTCACCGGCGCCGAGAGCGCGGCGCAGAACATCGTCAAGTGCGTGCAGCGCTGCGGGCTCGAGGTCGAGGACATCGTGCTCGAGCAGCTCGCATCCTCGTTCGCGGTGCTGACCGACGACGAGAAGGACCTCGGCGTCTGCCTGGTGGACGTCGGCGGCGGCACCACCGACATCGCGGTGTTCTCGGGCGGCGCGATCCGCCACACCGCCGTGATCCCGGTCGCCGGCGACCAGGTCACCAACGACATCGCCGTGTCGATGCGCACGCCGACCCCCTACGCCGAGGAAATCAAGATCCGCTACGCCTGCGCGCTGTCGCAGCTGGCGAATCCCGACGAGACCATCGAGGTGCCCTCGGTCGGCGACCGGCCGCCGCGGCGGCTCGCGCGCCAGACGCTGGCCGAGATCGTCGAGCCGCGCTACGAGGAGCTGTTCACGCTGATCCGCGACGAGCTGCGCCGCTCCGGCTTCGAGGAGGCGATCGCGGCCGGGATCGTGCTGACCGGCGGCAGCTCGAAGATGGAAGGCGCGGTCGAGCTCGCGGAGGAGATCTTCCACATGCCGGTCCGGCTCGGCAGCCCGCAGGGCGTGACCGGCCTCGCCGACGTGGTGCGCAACCCGATCCACGCGACCGGCGTGGGTCTGCTGCTTTACGGCCGGGCGAATGCCGGCCTGCCGGCGCCGAGACTGGTCGGCGACGGCGTCAAGACCGTGGTTGAGCGGATGAAGTCGTGGTTCCAGGGATATTTCTAGCGGAGGAGCGGACATGTTCGAACTGATGGACTCATACAGCCAGACGGCTGTGATCAAGGTGATCGGCGTGGGCGGCGGCGGCGGCAATGCCGTGTCCCACATGGCGAAGTGCGGCATCGAGGGCGTGGATTTCATCTGCGTCAACACCGATGCGCAGGCGCTGAAGCACTCGCAGGTCAAGACCGCGCTGCAGATCGGCTGCAACATCACCAAGGGCCTCGGCGCCGGCGCCAACCCGGAGATCGGGCGGCAGGCGGCGATGGAGGACCGCGACCGGGTGATCGAGCTGATCGAGGGCTGCGACATGCTGTTCATCACCGCCGGCATGGGCGGCGGCACGGGCACCGGCGCGGCGCCGGTCGTGGCGCAGGTCGCGCGCGAGCTCGGCATCCTGACGGTCGCGGTCGTGACCCGGCCGTTCACGATGGAGGGCAACAAGCGCCACTCGATCGCCGACGCCGGCATCAGCGAGCTGTCGAAGCACGTGGACTCGCTGATCACGATCCCGAACCAGAAGCTGCTGGCGGTGCTGGGCGGCCAGACCACGCTGCTCGACGCCTTCAAGCGCGCCAACGAGGTGCTGCAGGGCGCGGTCCAGGGCATCGCCGAGCTGATCACGCGCCCGGGCCTGATCAACGTCGACTTTGCCGACGTGCGCACCGTGATGTCCGAGACCGGCCTGGCGATGATGGGGTCCGGCATCGGCACCGGCGAGCACCGCGCGCGCGTTGCCGCCGAAATGGCGGTGTCCTCGCCGCTGCTGGAGGACATCAACCTGGCGGGCGCGCACGGCATCCTGGTCAACGTGACCGCGGGCCTCGACCTGTCGATCGGAGAGTTCGAGGAAGTCGGCAACACCGTCAAGCAGTTCGCGGCCGAGGATGCGACCGTCGTGGTCGGCACCGTCATCGAGCCCGAGATGCAGGGCGAGTTGCGCGTCACCGTGGTCGCGACCGGCCTCGGCCGCAGCCAGGCCAAGGCGGCGGCGCCGGTGGTGGCAGCGCCCGCCAGCTCGCGCCGTGGCACCGACGTCAAGCTGGTCGCGGCGAGGAGCCGGGCGACGCCGCCCGACTACAGCCACCTGGACCGCCCGGCGATCCAGCGCCAGCCGCAGCGCGCGGTCGGCGACGGGCTCCGTGCCGACTTCGGCTCGGAAGACGTGCTCGACATCCCGGCCTTCCTGCGGCGCCAGGCGGACTGAGGCAGGCGATGACGCCGGGCAGCGGTGCATACCGCAGCGGCCTGCGGGCCGCCTGCCTGCGGCTGCGCGCCCGCCGCCGGGCCACGGGCCGGCGGGCCGAGCGGCAGCGTGCCCGTGCCGACACAGGGACGCCGCCATGAGTCGAAGCAGGCGGCCGCCGGCCTACCTCCGCTGGCCGGCGGCCGTCCTGCTCCGTTGTGGTAGCTTGTCCAGTTGACCATCGGCAGGCGCTCCATGGCCCGACAAAGGACACTCAAGACCGCGATCCGAGCCACCGGCATCGGCCTGCATTCGGGCCGCAAGGTGCTCATGGTGCTGCGGCCGGCGCCGCCCAATACAGGCATCGTGTTCCGCCGCGTGGACCTCGAGCCGCCGGTGGACATCCCGGCACGCGCGACCAACGTCACCGAGACCACGCTCGGCACGACGCTGGCGCTCGGCGAGGTCGGCGTCGGCACGGTCGAGCACCTGCTGTCCGCGCTCGCCGGCCTCGGCATCGACAATGCCTTCGTCGAGCTGACGGCCGCCGAAGTGCCGATCATGGACGGCAGCGCCGGACCGTTCGTGTTCCTGATCCAGTCGGCCGGCATCGAGGTGCAGCCGCAGCCGAAGCGCTTCGTGCGCGTGCGCCGCCGCGTCGAGGTCAGCGACGGCGACAAGTGGGCGCGCTTCGACCCGCACGAGGGTTTCCGCGTCAACTTCGAGATCGAGTTCGACCACCCGGTGTTCCACCGCCATTCGCAGCGCGCGACGATGGATTTCTCGACCACGACTTTCCTGCGGGAAGTGAGTCGCGCGCGCACCTTCGGCTTCATGCGCGACCTCGAGACCCTGCGCGGGCGCAATTTCGCGCTCGGCGGCACGCTCGACAACGCGATCGTGCTGGACGACTACCGGATCCTGAACGAGGACGGGCTGCGCTACGAGGACGAGTTCGTGCGCCACAAGATCCTGGACGCGATCGGCGACTTGTACCTGCTCGGCCATTCGCTGATCGGCGAGTTCACCGGCTACAAGTCCGGCCATGGGCTCAACAACCGGCTGCTGCGCACCATGCTGGCGGACGCATCCGCCTGGGAGGAAGTCACGTTCCGCGACGAGGCCGCGGCGCCCATTTCCTATGCGACGGCCGCCAATGCGCCGGCCTGATCAGGAACGCCCGGCGCGCACCTTCACCTTGACCCGCTCGATCGGGCTGCCGAGCTCGTCCGCGAGCGCGCCGGTGATCTCCGGTGCCGCGTAACGCAGCCGCGTGCCCCAGGCCGCCGAGCGCACCAGCAGCGTGAGCGTGCCGTCCTTGACCGTGGCGCCCCAGACCGCACCAGCAAGCTCGTCCGGCAGCCGGCGGCGCAGCGCGGCGAGGGTGCGGTCGGCGTCGCGCGTGCCCTCACGCAGCCGCTGGAGCATTCCTGAACCATGCTCCAGCAAGTGACTGACCGGCGTCGGTTTTTTCATTTTGGTGGCCAGTGGCGCGGCTCCGGAATTATGAAAGTACTTGAGTTTCAAGGCTTTTTTTGGCACGGTGCGCCGGTTAAGGGGAGCCCCGCCGGGGCGGGGGATCGCAGATCATTATGACCTCCAAACGCCTGCTCGCGTATTCGGCAGCCGGGTTCGCCGTCGTCGGCCTGGTGGCCGCCGCCTGGTTTGCCGGCGGCCGCTGGGGTGCCGCGAGCCCGTTTGGCGAGTTCACGATCGCGCGCTGGAACGAGGACCTGCAGGTCCAGGATGCCGAGCTGGCGGCCATGCGCCGCCGCCTGGACGACCAGGTCGCGACGCTCGCGACCCGGGTCGGCCGGATGCAGGCGCAGTTGCTGCGCCTCGATGCCCTCGGCAAGCACCTCACGGAAGTCGCCAAGCTCAAGCGCGGCGAGTTCGATTTCGAGCAGCCGCCGGCGCTCGGCGGTCCGCTCACCGGGGCGGGCGAAGGCCCGGCCGTGCCGGCGCTCGATGCGATGCTCGACTCGATGGACGCGCAGATCGACGACCGCCGGCGCCAGCTGACCGCGCTGCAGAACCTGATCATGTCGCGCGAGCTCGCGCGCCAGATCGTGCCGGGCGGCCGCCCGGTCGAGTCCGGCTATATCTCGTCGCTGTACGGACAGCGCACCGATCCGATCGAGGGCCACCAGGCCCATCACCCGGGCATCGACTTCGCCGGCGCCGCCGGGACCCAGGTGCTGGCGGTGGCCGACGGCATCGTCAGCCATGCCGGCCCCGACGGCGGCTATGGCCGCTCGATCGAGATCACGCACGGCAACGGCTACGTGACGCGCTATGCGCACAACGCCAAGCTGCTGGTCGAGCCCGGCCAGACTGTGAAGCGCGGCGATCCGATCGCGCTGATGGGCTCCACCGGCCGGTCCACCGGCACGCACCTGCACTTCGAGGTCCTGCGCGACGGCCGCTCGGTGAATCCGCTGTCTTTCGTCCGCCGCTGAACCGCGGTTCTTGTCGCGGGCGAAATCGGCCCCACTGTGTCGTAAACTACCGGTTTTTGGCCGGTCCTTGCCGCGGGAAACCCTCCCTGGCGGTCCTTTCCGGTCCGAGGTCCCTGTCGCGTGCTGAACATCTTTACGCGGATTTTCGGCAGCCGTAATCAGCGGCTGCTGCGCCAGTATGCGGAGCGGGTGAAGCGCGCCAACGGCTTCGCCGACGCGCTCAAGGCGATGAGCGACGAGCAGCTGCGGGGGCAGACCGACAAGTTCCGCGCCCGCCTCGCCGCCGGCGAGACCCTCGACGACCTGCTGCCCGAGGCATTCGCCACCGCGCGCGAGGCCGCGGCACGCAGCGTCGGCATGCGCCCGTTCGACGTGCAGCTGATCGGCGGCATGGTGCTGCACGAGGGCAAGATCTCCGAGATGCGCACCGGCGAGGGCAAGACCCTGGTCGCCACGCTGCCGGTGTACCTCAACGCGCTCGCCGGCAACGGCGTGCACGTGGTGACGGTCAACGAGTACCTGGCGCAGCGCGACGCCGAGTGGATGGGCCCGATCTACCGCGCGCTCGGCCTCTCGGTCGGCGTCATCACCAGCGGCCAGCCGCAGGCCGACAAGCGCGCCGCCTACGCCTGCGACGTCACCTACGGCACCAACAACGAGTACGGCTTCGACTACCTGCGCGACAACCTGGCGCAGCGCCTCGAGGACCGCGTGCAGCGCGGCCAGCACTTCGCGATCGTGGACGAGGTGGACTCGATCCTGATCGACGAGGCGCGCACGCCGCTGATCATCTCCGGCCCGGCCGAGGAAAGCACCGAACTGTACGCGAAGATCAACGCGCTGGTGCCGCGCTTCCGCCGCCAGGAATCCGAGGAAGGCGAGGGCGACTACTACGCGGACGAGAAGTCGCGCCAGGTGCACCTGTCGGAAGCGGGGTTCGAGAAGGCCGAGGCGCTGATGCAGGAAGCCGGCCTGCTGCGCGAGGGCGACAGCCTCTACGATCCCGCCAGCATCCGCCTGATGCACCACCTGAACGCGGCGCTGCGCGCGCACGCCATGTACAACCGCGACGTCGAGTACATCGTCAGGAACGGCGAGGTGATCATCGTCGACGAGTTCACCGGCCGCACGATGCCGGGCCGGCGCTGGTCCGAGGGCCTGCACCAGGCGGTCGAGGCGAAGGAAGGCGTGCGCATCCGCGAGGAAAACCAGACGATCGCCTCGATCACCTTCCAGAACTACTTCCGCCTGTACGGCAAGCTCGCCGGCATGACCGGCACCGCCGACACCGAGGCGTTCGAGTTCCAGCAGATCTACGGGCTCGAAGTGGTCGTGGTGCCGACCCACAAGCCGATGATCCGCAAGGACATGCCGGACCTCGTCTACCTGAACCAGAAGGACAAGTTCGAGGCCATCATCGAGGACATCCGCGACTGCGTGAAGCGCGGCCAGCCGGTGCTGGTCGGCACCACCTCGATCGAGACCTCGGAGAAGCTGTCGGGGCTGCTGAAGGCGGGCGAGATTCCCCACGCCGTGCTGAACGCGAAGCAGCACGAGCGCGAGGCGATGATCATCGCCCAGGCCGGCCGACCGGGCGCCGTGACCATCGCCACCAACATGGCCGGCCGCGGCACCGACATCGTCCTCGGCGGCAACGTCCCGCGGCAGGTGGACCAGATGCGCAAGGACGGCGTGATGAGCGAGGAGCAGCTCGCCGGTCGCGCGCGCGAGCTCGAGAACGAGTGGCAGAGGCTGCACGAGCAGGTGATCGCCGCCGGCGGCCTGCACATCATCGGCACCGAGCGCCACGAGTCGCGGCGCATCGACAACCAGCTGCGCGGCCGTTCCGGGCGCCAGGGCGATCCCGGCTCGAGCCGCTTCTACCTGTCGCTGGAAGACAACCTGATGCGCATCTTCGGCGACCCCGAGCGCACCAAGTCGCTGCTGCGCACGGTCGGCATGCGCGAGGGCGAGGCGATCGAGAGCGGCATGCTGACGCGCCAGATCGAGCGCGCGCAGCGCAAGGTCGAGTCGCACAACTTCGACGCGCGCAAGAACCTGCTCGAGTACGACGACGTCGCCAACGACCAGCGCAAGGTCATCTACCGCCAGCGCACCGAGATCATGTCCACCGACGACATCGCGGGCGTGATCCGCGACGTGCGCGCCGAGGTGGTCGAGGGCATCGTCGCCCAGCACATCCCGGCGGACAGCGTCGAGGAACAGTGGGACGTGGCGGGGCTCGAGCAGGCGATGGAGCGCGATTTCGGCGTGCGCACCGGGCTGGCCGAGTGGCTCGCCGAGGATCCGGCGCGCCAGGGCGCCGACGCGGCCGAGCGGCTGCTGGCGGCGATCGAGGCCGCGTACGACGAGAAGGTGCAGCAGGTCGGCGAGCAGGTCATGCGCCACCTCGAGCGCGCGGTGATGCTGCAGCAGCTCGACATGCACTGGCGCGAGCACCTGGCGGGCATGGATTACCTGCGCCAGGGCATTTACCTGCGCGCCTATGCGCAGAAGAACCCGAAGCAGGAATACAAGCGCGAGGCCTTCGCGCTGTTCACCGCGATGCTCGACCGCATCCGCAGCGACACCGTGACCCTGCTGCAGCGGCTGCAGGTGCGCACCGAGGAAGAGATCGAGCGCGAGGAGGAGGAGCGCCGCCGCCGACTGCAGAGCCGCATGCAGCTGCAGCATGCGCCGCCGCCCGACCTGGCCGGCCAGGCGCCGGCCGGCGCGGAGGCGGGGGGCGAGGCGGGCGCGGCGGAACAGCCTGCGGCGCTGCCGTTCGTGCGCGGCGAGCGCAAGATCGGGCGCAACGAGCCCTGTCCCTGCGGGTCGGGCCGCAAGTTCAAGCATTGCCACGGGGCCTTGCAGCGGGTCTGAGGCTGAACACCAGGCGGGGAGCGTACGGACCAGGGATGGCCAGTCCACCGGAAATCCATGTCATTGCCGGCGCGCTTTCCGACCGGGAAGGCCGGGTGCTGATCGCACAGCGCCCGCGCGGCCGCCACATGGCCGGCCGCTGGGAGTTCCCGGGCGGCAAGCTGGTCAAGGGCGAGGATCCGCTGGACGGCCTGCGGCGCGAGCTGGCGGAGGAACTCGGCATCGTGGTGCGCGAGGCGCGCCCGCTGATCCGGCTGAAGCACGACTACCCCGACCGGCGGGTGATGCTCGATGTCTGGCAGGTGACGTCTTACGAAGGCGAGCCGAAGTCGCTGGAGTCCCAGGCCCTTGCCTGGGCGAGCCCGGACGAGCTGCCGGCCCACGACCTGCTCGAGGCCGATCGCGCGATTGTCACGGCGCTGCGGCTGCCGCGGCTCGCGCGCGTGCTGACGGACACGGCCGAGCTGCGCGCGCTGACCGATACCGCCCCGCAGACCATTCTCTGGCGCATGGGCGAAGACGGCGACGATGCGCCCGATGCCGATACCGTGCGCCGGGCGCGCAAAGCCGGGCATCGGGTTTTCACCTTCGGCTCGGATGTCGACGCATTCCGGGCCGGCGCGATTGCCGGCTGCGACGGCGTCGTGCTGCACTGGCACGGCCAGAACCTGCACGTGGACCATGAAGGCTCGTTCCTGGTGGGCGTGCATTGCGAGGACGCGGGCGGCGCGTTGCAGGCAGTCGCGGAGGGCGCGCATTTCCTGGTGCTGGCGCCCGAGGACGGGCCGGTCCAGCAGCGCTTCCTGCAGCCGATCTGCGACAAGGTCGGCGTGCCGGTCTTCGCCGGCTGGTACCCGGACGCCCGCCGGCTCGAGCGCCTGCAGCTCGCCGGCGCCCACGGCTGCGCCGTCCGCAGATAAATAAATGGGACAGACACTTTTTTGGCACTGCCAAAAAAGTGTCTGTCCCATTTATCTCAGGTGGCGGTCGAAGAAGTCGAGGATGGTCTTCCAGCCGTGGATGCCGGTGTCGCGGAATGACAGGGCCGCGTGGCGGCTGCCGGGATAGGGCACGACCTCGAACGGCCGCCCGCTCGCGACCAGCGCCGGGATCAACAGCGTCGTATTCGTGAACAGCACGTTGTCGTCCGCCATGCCGTGCATCAGCATGAGCCGGTCCTCGATCGCGCCGGCGTAAGTCAGCACGTTCGACAGCCGGTAACCCTCGGGATTCTCCTGCGGCGTGCCGAGGTAGCGCTCGGTGTAATGCGTGTCGTAGAGGCGGTAGTCGGTCACCGGCGCTCCGGCGACGCCGGCGCGGAAGGTGCCGGGCGACTGGCCGAGCAGCATCAGGGTCATGTACCCGCCGTAGCTCCAGCCGAACACGCCGACCCGTGCCGGATCCACGAATGGCTGCTCCTTCAGCCAGGCGACGCCCGCCAGCTGGTCCACGACCTCGACGCCGCCGAGCCGCCGGTACAGCGCTTCCGTGAATCGCTGCCCGCGCCCGCCGCTGCCGCGGTTGTCGATCGCGAACACGACGTAGCCGCGCTGGGTGAAGAGCTGCGCCGTCTGGCTGCCGCGCCGCTCGCCCCAGCGGCGCGCAACCGTCTGCACCGTCGGGCCGCCGTAGACGATCAGCACCGCGGGGTAGCGCTTGCCCGGCTCGAAGCCCGCTGGCTTGTACAGCTGCCAGTGGAGCGGCGTGCCGTCGGCCGCGGGCAGCGTGCCGAACTCGGGCAGCACGTGCCGGTCGAGGAACGGCGCATACGGGTGATCGGCGTCGAGGCGGTTCTCCACCAGCCAGGCGAGCCGCCGGCCCGAGGCGTCGTGCAGCGAGACCTGCGGCGGCTGCGCCGGGTCGCTGTAATTCAGCAGGAAGCGCCGCGCATCGCGCGACATCGTGACGCCGTGCCAGCCGTCCTGCGTCGTCAGCGCGGCCGGCGCGCGTTGCGCGCCGTCGTCGAGGCCGGCCACGTAGAGCTGGCGCTCGAGCGGCGTCTTCAGCGTCGCCATGAAGTACACGCGGCCCCGGCGCTCGTCGATGCCGCGCACGGCCGGCGACTGCCAGTCGCCGATCACGTCCCAGTCGCCGGCGGTCACCGGTCCCTTCAGGATGCCGTTGTAGTCGTAGCGATAGAGATGGTTGTGGCCGCTGCGCTGCGAGGCCCACAGGATCTCGCGCCGCTCCGGCAGGAAATACAGGTCGTCGTGCAGTTCGACCCAGGTGTCGCTGCGCTCGGAGAACAGCTCGCGGCCCTCGCCGCCGGTGACCGGGAACGACAGCACGTCGAGCCGCTTCTGGTCGCGGCTCTGGCGCTGCACGACCAGGCGCGTGCTCTCCGGGTACCAGGCGACGCGGGCGAGGTAATGGTCCTTGCTGCCGAGATCGGCCCAGGCGACCGCGCCGGTCTCGAGCGACAGGATCGCCAGCGTCACCGCGGCATTGGCTTCGCCGGTCGCGGGATAGCGCTGGCCGAACACGCGCACGCCCTCGGCGCCGATCTCGAAGCGCTCCAGCTCGGCGACCGGCGACTCGTCCACGCGCGTGTAGGCGACGTAGCGCTCGTCCGGCGACCACCAGTAGCCGGTGTCGCGGTTCATCTCCTCCTGGGCGATGAATTCCGCGACGCCGTGGCTGACGAGCCCGCCGCCGCCGGTCGTGAGCCGCCGCTCGCTGCCGGTCGCGACCTCGACCGCGTACAGGTCCTGGTCGCGGATGAAGCTGACGTAGCGCCCGCGCGGCGAGAACTTCGCGTCGGTCTCGTAGGCCTCGGTCTCGGTCAGTCGCCGCACCGCCTGCGTGGGCGGGCGCTTCAGGTCGTAGTGATAGAGGTCGCCGCCCAGCGGGAACAGCAGCGCGGCCGAGTCGGGCGCCCAGTGGTACTCGACGATGCCGCGCAGCGCGGCGATGCGCTGGCGCTCGCGGCGCGCTTCCTCTTCCGCCGACAGCGTTTCCTGGGCCGGCGACAGCAGCCGCGCATCCACCAGCCGGCGGTGCTCGCGGCCGGCGACGTCGTAGGCCCAGAGGTCGAACACCGTGGGCGCATCGTCGCGGCCGCGCAGGTAGGTCACCAGCTTGCCGTCCGGCGAGAACCGCATCTGGCGCAGCGACGGGCCCTGCAGGTCCGGCGCGTCGAACAGCCGCTCGACCGTCAGGTCGGCGGCAAATGCAGCCGGTGTCAACATCAGGCTGGCCGTGAATCCGGTCACGAATGAGCGCATCGAAGCTCCGTCCTGTCGCAGCGGGGTGCGGGCGCCGTGGCGCGGTTTGTTAGACTGCGCGCCGGATCCCAACCGGAGTGTAAGCACGGTGAACCGCCATGTCATATTCCGTTTCGCGCTGGCCATCCTGTCGGCGAGCGTCGTCGTGAGCGCTGCCGCCGACACATCGGCTGCCGCGGCCGTCCTGCAGTACCCGGCCGCGGAACGCGGCCCGGTCACCGACACGTATCACGGCACGACGGTTGCCGATCCCTACCGCTGGATGGAAACGGCGTCGCCGGCGGTCGATGCCTGGGTCAAGGCCCAGAACGATCTGGCCCAGCCGTATCTCGACGCCATCCCGGCGCGTGAAGCGCTGCGCGCGCGCCTGACCGAGCTGTGGGACTACGAGCAATACGGCTATTCCTGGCTCGACGACAAGTCGCGCATGCCGGTGAAGAAGGGCAGCCGCTATTTCTTCGTCGAGAAGAGCGGCAAGCAGAACCAGGGCGTCCTGTACTGGGCCGAGTCGCTCGACGCCGCGCCGCGCGTGCTGGTGGACCCGAATACGCTCACCGCCGACGCGACCGCGTCGCTCGCGGACTATTCGATCAGCACGGACGGGCGCTACGTGGCCTATGCGGTGTCCGACGGCGGCACCGACTGGGATCACTGGCGCGTGCGCGAAGTCGAGACCGGCCGCGACCTGCCCGACCTGATCGGCGACACCAAGTTCACCGGCGTGTCCTGGCTGCCGGACTCGAGCGCTTTCTACTACTCGCGCTACCCGAAGGGCGCGGACGGCAAGGGCGACGACCAGCAGCAGGTCAGCGTGTACCGGCACCGGCTCGGCACGGCCCAGGCCGAGGACGAGCACGTTTATTCGATTACCGACAATCCGCGCCACAACCCGTATGCGCTGGTGTCGCAGGACGGGCGCTGGCTCGTGTTCGTCATTTCCTACGGCTTCGACAAGAACGCGATCCACCTGCGCGACCTGGCGAAGCCGGACGCCCCGGTCGTGCGCCTGCTCGACCAGTGGGACGGCCTGTACGACTTCCTGGGCGCGATGGACGGCCGCCTGTATTTCAAGACCACGCAGGGCGCGCCGCTCGGCCGCGTGATCGCGATCGACCCGGAGAACCCGGCGCCGGTCGTGGTCGTGCCCGAGGCCAGGGCGACGCTCTACCAGGCGAGCATCGTCGGCGGCCACGTGGTCGCGAGCTACCTCGAGGACGCGCGCTCGCGCGTCGTCGTCCACCGCAAGGACGGCAGCCGCCGCGGCGACATCCGCCTGCCGGGCAACGGCACGGTGATCGGCTTCCCGGACGCGCCGGCCGAGGCCGAGACGTTCTTCGCCTACACCGACTACCTGACGCCGCTCGCGCTGTATCGCTATGACATTGCGAAGGACGAGGTGCGGCTGTTCCGCAAGCCGACGGTGTCCTTCGATCCGGCGCCCTACGTGACCGAGCAGGTGTTCTACGCCAGTGCCGACGGCACGCGCGTGCCGATGTTCGTCACCCGCCGCAAGGACACGAAGCGGGACGGCTCGAACCCGACGCTGCTGTACGGCTACGGTGGTTTCGACGTCTCACTGACGCCCGCATACGGCGCCTCGGTGGCAGCCTGGCTCGAGCGCGGCGGCATCTACGCGGTCGCCAACCTGCGCGGCGGCGGCGAATACGGCGCCGACTGGCACGAGGCCGGGACGAAGACGAAGAAGCAGAATGTCTTCGACGACTTCATCGCCGCGGCCGAATGGCTCATCGCCGAGAAGTACACGCGGCCCGCGAAGCTTGCGATCCTCGGCGGCAGCAATGGCGGGCTGCTGGTCGGCGCGGTGACGGCGCAGCGGCCGGAGCTGTTCGGCGCCGCGTTGCCCAAGGTCGGCGTGATGGACATGCTGCGCTACCACACGGCGAGCGCCAACGCCTACGCCTGGTCATCGGACTACGGGACGGTCGAGGATCCGGACCAGTTCCGCGCGCTGGCGTCGTATTCGCCGGTCCACAACCTGAAGCAGGGCCGTTGCTACCCGCCGACGCTGGTCTCGACCGCGGACCACGACGACCGCGTCGTGCCCTGGCACAGCTTCAAGTACGCGGCGGCGCTGCAGTACGCACAGGGCTGCGCCAACCCGGTGATCATCCGCATCGAGACGCGCGCCGGCCACGGCGCCGGCAAGCCCACCTGGATGCTGGTCGAGGACTGGGCGAACCAGTGGTCGTTCCTGGTGCGCCACCTCGGCATGCCGGGCGGCAAATGACGGGGACTGTCCCCTTTATCGCGAAGCGATAAAGGTGGACTGTCCCCTCCGATTCCATTAAATGGGACAGACACTTTTTTGGCACTGCCAAAATAGTGTCTGTCCCATTTAATGCTTCTGCGGCTCTTCGTCCGGAATGACGGCGGGCTCGCCGGGAATCTTGTTCTGCTCGTCCAGCCACGACCCGAGATCGATCATCTTGCAGCGCTCGCTGCAGAACGGCCGCCAGGGGTTGCCGTGCCACTCGCTGTGGACGCCGCACCGCGGGCAGGCGACGATCGGCGGCATCGTTCTCAGTAGCAGGTGGCGAGGACGAACGGCACGTCGTCGGTCGCCTGCACCGGCCGGCTGTGCACGCTGTTCCAGCGCAGGAATCGCAGCGAGCAGCGGTGATGGCTGCCGCTCACCTCAGGATAGAGCTTCGACGCGCCGGCGAGCGAGATGCGCAGCAGCTGCACCGGCCGCTCGCGCTCGAACACGATCTGGTACACGCCGCCGCTCGCCGTCTCCTCGCGCGGCCGCGCGTTCTCGCGCGTGATCCACAGCAGCTCGGAAACGGACTCGCACAGCGGGCGGATCGTCGCCAGCCACGACGCGAGGTCGCTCTCGCGCGAGTCGGCATCGAGGTTGAGCCAGTGGAAGAAGTCGGGCAGGTCGAACTCGCAGGTGCCGCCCGGAATCGCGCTGCGGTGCTTGATGGCGTTCAGGAACTCGGACTCGCGCAGGCGCTGGAGGAAATTCGCGCCGGCGGCATTCAGTTCCTCGCGCCGCCGCATCAGCGCCGACAGCACAGCGCGCAGCCGTGCGCTGTCGACGCCGGGCCGGTTCTGGTAGTCGCGCAGCGCCGCCATCTGCCGCTCGAGCTCCTTCAGCACGTCGCCGCGCGCGTCGCCGCGCGAGGTGATGGCCAGGATCTCGAGCAGGCAGGCGACCGCCGAGCGGCTCGACCAGGCATTGGGGACGCCGGCGTGATAGGAGAGCTGCTGCCACAGGAATTCGAGCCGCATGAAGGCGCGCATCCGCTCGTTGAGCGGCTGCTCGTAGGTGATCGGCTCCGTTTCGACCCTCGGTTCCGGGGCAGGCTCGAACATGGCCCTATTCTGCGTCACGCCTTCCGCCGCCGTAAACCGGCCCGGTTGTGACGACGGCCACGATGTCGGGACAAAACCTCAGCCTTGTGCGGCCAATTCGCGGTATTTCCGGTCGAGCGCCCCGACCTGGGGGGCCAGTTCCGCCGCCGGGCCGTCGTTCAGGACGAGATCGTCGGCCGCGGCGCGGCGCGCCTCGCGCGTGGCCTGCGCCGCCAGCACGCGCCGGGCCGACTCTGGCGTTTCGCCGTCGCGTCTCGCCAGGCGTTCGACCTGCAGTTCCTCGGGGCAGTCCACGACCAGGACCCGGTCGACCAGCGCGGAGTGGCCGCCCTCGACCAGCAGCGGGATCACCAGGACCTGGTATGGGCCGGGCGCCGCGGCCGCCGATTGCCGCTCGAGCTCGGCGATGATCGCGGGATGCAGGATCTCCTCGACCTTGCGGCGCGTGCCGGCGTCGTCGAATATCCGGCGGCGCAGCCGCCCGCGGTCGAGGCTGCCGTCGCGTCCCAGGATGCCGGGTCCGAGCGCCTGCACCAGCGCAGCGAGCGCGGGCTTGCCGGGTTCGACGACTTCGCGCGCGATCCGGTCGGTGTCGATCACCGTCGCTCCGCGCTCGGCGAACAGCCTGGCGACGGTGGTCTTGCCGCTGGCGACGCCGCCGGTGAGTCCGATGCGCAGCATCCGCATGGCCGGTCAGCGGAAGCCGGCGACGCTGAGGTAGCGCTCGACCAGCGCAGGGCCCCACAGCAGCGCGATCCAGGCCGCGCCCGCGAGATAAGGCCCGAACGGTATCGGCACGCCGCGGCCGTGGCGGCGCGCGGCGATCAGGGCGATGCCGGCCGCCGCGCCGACGACCGCCGCCAGCAGCAGCACCAGCGGCAGCATCTGCCAGCCGAGCCACGCGCCGATCGCGGCGAACAGCTTGAAGTCGCCGTAGCCCATGCCTTCCTTGCCGGTCAGCAGGCGGAACAGCTGGAACACCGACCACAGGAACAGGTAACCGGCGGCGGCGCCGATCAGGGCGTCGCGCGGCGCGGCCGGCGGCGCCAGGCCCTCTGCGTGCCAGAGGCTCGCCAGCAGCCCGATCCACAGCAGCGGCAGGGTCAGCAGGTCGGGCAGCAGCTGCCGGTCCACGTCGATGCCGGTCAGCGCGATCAGGTAGGCGGTGAACACCAGCCCCAGCGCCGCCTGCAGGCCGAAGCCGAAATGCCAGGCAACCGCCGCGAATGCCGCGCCGGTCGCGAGCTCGACCAGCGGGTAGCGCAGCGGTATGCGTACGCGGCAGGAGGCACAGCGCCCGCCCAGCGCCAGGTAGCTGAGCAGCGGGATGTTGTGGATCGCGCGGATCGGCGCGGCGCAGGCCGGGCAGCGCGACCGCGGGGTCACGAGGTTGAAGGGCGCTGCCGCGGGCGCGGGCGCCTGCCCGGCAAGCTCCGCGCACTGGGCACGCCATTGCCGCTCGAGCACGAGCGGCAGGCGGTGGATCACGACGTTCAGGAAGCTGCCGACCAGCAGGCCGAACAGGCCGGCGACCGCCGCCAGCACGGCCGGATCCGCCAGCAGCGACACGGGCGCGGGCTCGATCAGATCACGGCGCCCAGCTTGAAGATCGGCAGGTACATCGCGATGACCAGCCCGCCGACCAGCACGCCGAGGATCGCCATGATGAGCGGCTCGAGCAGCGACGACAGGCCGTCCACGGCCGTGTCCACCTCGAGCTCGTAGAAGTCGGCGACCTTCGCCGCCATTGCGTCGAGCGAGCCCGATTCCTCGCCGACCGCGATCATCTGCACGACCATGTTCGGGAACAGGCCGGTGTTCTCCATGGCGCGCTGCAGGCGCTGGCCGGTCGCGACTTCGTCGCGCATGCGCATCACCGCCATCTCGTAGACGATGTTGCCGGTCGCGCCGGCGACCGATTCCATGGCCTCGACCAGCGGCACGCCGGCCGAGAACATGGTCGACAGCGTGCGCGCGTAGCGCGCGATCGCGGCCTTGACCAGGATCGGGCCGATGATCGGCAGCTTGAGCATGGTCCGGTCGATGAACTGGCGCAGCGCCCGCGAGCGCTTGTGGAAGTAGGCGAACGTGAAAATGCCGCCGCCGACGATCAGGCCGACCCACCAGCCCTCGTTCTGCACGAAGCGCGACAGGTCGATGACCATGCGCGTGAACGCCGGCAGGTCGGCGCCGAAGCCCTTGAACAGCGCCTCGAACTGCGGGATCACGAACAGCAGCAGGATCAGCGTCACGATCACCGCCACCGCGAGCACCGCGGCGGGGTAGAACAGCGCCTTCTTGATCTTCTTCTTCAGCGCCTCGGTCTTTTCCTTGTAGGTCGCGACCTTGTCGAGCAGCGACTCGAGCGCGCCGGCCTGCTCGCCGGCCTCGACCAGGTTGATGTACAGGTCGTCGAAGTAGAGCGGGTGCTTGGCGAGCGACTCGTGCAGCGAGCTGCCGCCCTCGATGTTGAGCTTGATGTCGAGGATCAGCTTCTGCATCGCCGGCTTTTCGTGGCCGACGCCGACGATCTCGAACGCCTGCACCAGCGGGATGCCGGCCGCGAGCATGGTCGCGAGCTGGCGGCTGAAGATCGCGATGTCCTGCGGCGAGACCTTGCCGCCCGAGCTGAACAGGGTGCGCTGCTTGCGGATCTTCGTCGGGACGATGTTCTGGCGGCGCAGGTCCGCGCGCACGTCGTTCTCGCTGACCGCCAGGATGCGGCCGCGGATCTTGTTGCCCTTCTTGTCCTTGCCCTCCCAGGTGAAGGGAGTGTCCTTGGCGGCGACGGCGGTCGGCATGGTGTCGGTGGTCCTCTACCCTCAGCGCTGGATGTTAACGCCCGGCCCGATCACTCAACTGTGACGCGGTTGACTTCTTCGAGGCTGGTCAGCCCGTCACAGCACTTTTTGAGGCCCGATGTGCGCAGATCCCAGACGCCGTCCTTGCGGGCCTGGTCCCGGATATGGGGGGCGCTGCCGCCCTCCAGGATGATCCGGCCGATGGCCTCCGTGACAGGCAGGACCTCGTACAGGCCCACCCGGCCCTTGTAGCCGTCGGTGCACTGGCTGCAGCCGACCGCCTTGTAAACCTTGAAATCGGACCGCGCAATCTGTTCCTCGGTGAAGCCCTCCTTGAGCAGGGCGTCGTGCGGCAGGTCGATCGGCGCCTTGCAGCTGCTGCACAGCCGCCGCGCCAGGCGCTGGGCGATGATCAGGCTGACCGAGGTCGCGATCGCATAGGGCTTGACGCCCATGTCCACCATGCGGGTCAGGGTCTGCGGGGCGTCGTTGGTGTGCAGCGTGGACAGCACGAGGTGGCCCGTCTGCGCGGCCTTGATCGCGATCTCGGCGGTCTCGAGGTCGCGGACCTCGCCGACCATGATCACGTCCGGGTCCTGGCGCAGGAAGGCGCGCAACGCCGAGGCGAAAGTCAGGCCCACTTTCGGGTTGACGTTCACCTGGTTGACGCCTGGCAGCACGATTTCGGCCGGGTCCTCGGCCGTCGAGATGTTGGTGTCCTCGACGTTCAGGATCGCGAGCCCGGTGTAGAGCGACACGGTCTTGCCGCTGCCGGTCGGGCCGGTCACCAGGATCATGCCCTGCGGCCTGGCCAGCGTCTTGAGGTAGAGCTCCTTCTGGAACGGCTCGTAGCCGAGCGCGTCGATGCCCATCATCGCCGTGCTGGCGTCCAGGATGCGCAGCACGATCTTTTCGCCGAACAGCGTCGGGCAGCTCGAGACGCGGAAGTCGATCGAGCGGTTCTTGGACAGCCGCATCTTGATGCGGCCGTCCTGCGGCACGCGCCGCTCGGCGATGTCGAGCCGCGACATGACCTTCAGGCGGGCGGCGAGCTTGGTCGACAGCTGCACCGGCGGCTGGGCGATCTCGCGCAGCACGCCGTCGATGCGCAGCCGGATGCGGTAGTACTTCTCGTAGGGCTCGAAATGGATGTCGGACGCGTTCTTGCGGATCGCATCCAGCATGATCTTGTTGACGAAGCGGACGATCGGCGCGTCCTCGATGTCGTCGCGGCCGGCGTCCGCATCGATCTGCTCCTCGGCGGAAGAGACGTCGAGGTTCTCGAGGTCGAAGTCGTCCTCGGAGCCGAGCGCCGGCATCGAGGTGTCGACCTGCTCGATCGCCTTCTGCACGGCGCGCTGCAGCTTGTCGTCCTCGACCACCACGGCCTCGATCGCGAGGCCGGTCTGGAACTTGATCTCGTCGACCGCGTGCAGGATGGTCGGGTCGGATACCGCGATGTGCAGGCGCTTGCCGCGCTTGACCAGCGGCAGCACGCGATGCTTGGAGAGGAGCTTGTCGCTGACCAGGCGCACGATGTCGAGGTCGAGGCTCACCGCGTCGAGGTCGAGCAGCGGCATGCCGAATTCCTGCGCGGCCGCGACGGCGATGTCGCGCGCCGCCGCCATCTCGTGCGACACGAGCCAGCTCACCAGGTGGGTCTTGCGCTCGCGCGCGCCCGCAATCGCGTCGAGCATGGCCGTCTCGTCGACCAGGCCGTCCTGCACGAGGCGCTGCGGCAGTCCGGTCAGGACGGCCCGCACGGACCCGCTGGCGACGGCGTTATCGTTCAATGGCCCGCTCCACGCACGGTCTCTCCCTGCCCATTCGCGATCCGGCTCGCCGGATCTTGTAGCCTAACCCACGGCGCCAGCAATTGTTAAATCCGCGGGAATGCTCCCATAGCGCAGCCAGCGCGCCGGTGACGGCGGTCACAATCAGGGCAGGATGGATCGCGCCGGCAGCTCGCCCGGGTAGCGCGCCTGCAGGGCGTCCCAGAGCCGCGCAGCCTCGGGCTCGGCGGCGGGGTCCGGGCGGCCCTCCAGGACCCGCGGCAGCGGGTCGCGGCGCGTCGTATAGAGGTAGCGGTGGAAGCGCCCGTCGGGGTCCGGAATGGCGGCCAGGAGGGCCGTCGAGGACAGCGCCGCCCGCTGCTTGCGGGCCAGCAGGATCGGCAGCTTGGCGCTCTTGAGCTGCATCCAGCCGCTGTCCGGGTCGAGCTCGTAGAACACCGCCGCCTCGTCGATGATGCCGGAGGCCTCGTAGCGGCCGGCGAGCGTCGAGGGCGTGTTGAAGTCGGTCTCGGTGAAGCGCACACGGCTTGCGAGCGGCGCCGCGCCGGCCGGCATTCCGAGGTAGGGCAGCAGCGACACGCCGTCCACGTCCGCGGGCCTGCGACCGGTCGCGAATTCCTCCAGCGTCGGCCGCAGGTCCTCGAGCGACACCGGCCAGTCGTGCGCGGCGGCCGCGCCCGGCAGCCGCGCGCGGCCGTAGGCGCGCATCGCCAGCAGCACGCTGTACTGGTGCGGGCTCATGACGCTGGTGCCGTGGCCCCAGAGCGAATCCCAGATCTCGCGGCTGCTGCCGGTCTTGCGCAGCATCGAGTCCGATTCCGCGCCGAGCGCCTCGCCGTGGTCGGACAGCACGACGACGAGCGCATTCTCCAGCACGCCCTTGGCGGCGAGCACCTCGAGCACCTGCCGGAACTGGCGGTCCACTTCGGCGACTGCGTGACGGTACGCCGGGCGGAACTGCTGCGGCGTGGTCGGGCGCGCAAGGCCGGCCCAGTTGTATGGCCAGTGCGACAGCGTCAGGTGCACGGTCAGGAAAGTCGGCCGGTCGATCGCGACCTCGTTGTCCAGCCGGGCGACGAAATCCCCCGGCTGGTAGGTCGCATGGGCCGCGCGGTTCGCGTGATTCGACGGGAACAGCCAGCGTCCCGCGGCCGTCGAGGCGACCACGTTGACGAGCGGCATGTCGCCGGCATAGCCGAGCAGGAAATCGCTGGCGCCGATCGGCGGCGTCACCAGCTGGTCGAATCCAAACGACTGGTCGATGTTGGCGAAGCGGACTTCGTCGGTCGCGTAGATGGTCCGGTAGCCCTGTCCACGTAGCGCATCCGGCAGGGTCACGCCGTCCTGGACCAGGGCGCGCGGCATCAGGTTGTAGCGCGCATTGGTCGCAACCGGATGCCGCCCGGTCAGGATCGAGACCCAGGAGCCGTAGGTGCGCGCGAGCGGCGTGGTCGCGTCGTGGAAGCGGTGCGCGCCGGCGAGGAATTCATCGATGTTGGGCGTCAGCGCCTCGCCGCCGCGGGCCTCCGTGGCGTCGGCGCGCAGCGAGTCGACGCCGATGATCACGACGTGCGGCGCGGTGGCGAGCAGGCCCCGCGTCGGCGAACCCGAGGTCGCGAATGGCAGGGCCATTCCCGCCGTCAGCGCGATTGCGGCGGCGCCGATGCCGATGGCCGGGAGCGGGGCGAGGGCGCGTAGGTGGCGCGAGGTGCGGATCAGCAGAAATGCAATGAACGCACTGCTGCCCGCAAGGAACAGCGTCGAGACCCGCAGCCCGACGATATCTTGCAGGAACCAGGAGTCAGGGCTGACAAAGCGCGAACTCGGGTGCCCATTGACGTTGGCGGCCATCAAGGCGCCGACCAGCAGTGCAAACCAGCCAGCTATGAGCCAGCTACGCCGCGCAGGTGCGGGTCCGTTGCAGGCAGCCTCGGTGAGGCGCGCCAGTCCAAAGGCGACGAGACCGAGCAGCAGGTGACAAACGAGTAGTGCGGCGCCGAAGCGGAAAAGCTGGGCTCTCAATACAGGCCCGAGAGACTGTTCGACGCTGAGTGAAGCTGTAATGCGATCGTTTGGCAGGACCAGAGCGATTTCGCGCCATACCCACCAGAGACAGCCTGCGAGAAGCGCCAGCGCCAGAATCTGGGACAAGACAAGTCCAGACCAGGCACCAGCTCGGTGATTTAGCGTAGCCGTCATCGGTTACGGTCCGGCGGATTAAGATCTGAAAAAGCAAGGCCCCTGCGAACAGGGGCCTTGCCGGTCCGGCCTGATTGCCGGTCCATCGAGTCTCAACTTATGACGAGCCGCCGAAGCCCGTGCGGCACGAAGCCGGCATGTGCTTGTCGCTCAGGTCGGTCGCGACTGTATCGGAGTCAGTACCGCCACCCAACGTCGGGCCACCCGAATTGACGGAGGCGCCCGCAGGAGGGTTGGAGTTGCCGCACTGCCACACGACGTCGCCGTTCTCGTTCGTATACGGCTGGATCGCCAGCGTCAGGCCGTCGATCTTCGAGTTGGCATCTTTGCCGTACACGATGACGATCGTGCCGTTCTGCACGTCGATCGACTGCACGTAGCGGCCAGCCTTGTCGCCCGCCGCGGCAGCCGAGCCGAGGCCCGCCTCGACCAGGTCAGCCGGCCAGTCGCCGGTCTGCGCGGTGTACTCAGCCACACCCGCCTTGACGTCGGACGCCAGCGTCAAGCCTTCAGAGACCTGGGTACGGATCGTGTAGTCCTGGTAGGCCGGGATCGCGATCGCAGCCAGGATGCCGATAATGGCCACCACGATCATCAGTTCGATGAGCGTGAAGCCCTTCTGGACAGTCTTCATTGAAAAACTCCTGTGAGAACCAAGGGCGGCGCTCATGCGCCGATGCAAGCTAGGTACAGCAAGGATCATGCCAATCGGCGGCGGCCCCGTAAGTGACGGACTTATCAGTATTTTTTGCGGCCGGGCCGGCGCCTGTCGGGGATTGCAGACGGGGGTGCTGACGCGCCACGTCAGCAAGTGACGCGCCGCGTCAGCCCCGGGTCATTCGATGCCGAGCTTCTTGATGCGGTAGCGCAGGGCCCGGAAGCTGATGCCGAGCGCGCGCGCGGCCGCGGTCTTGTTGTAGCGCGCTTCCTCGAGCGCGCGGCGGATCGAGGCGCGCTCGATGTCCTCGAGCGTCTCCGGCAGCGTGCCCGGCCGGTGCGGCGGCACGGTCTCCTCGAACTGCGACGGCGAGCCGCGCAGCTCGATGTCGCCGGGGCGGATGGTGCCGCCGTCGCACAGCGTCAGCGCCCGCTCGATGACGTTCTCCAGCTCGCGCACGTTGCCCGGGTAATCGTGGGTCGCGAGCAGCTCCATCGCCTCGTCGGAGATGGCAGGCGCGGCGATGCCCATGCGCGCGGCGAAGCGCGCGGTGACGGCGGTCGCGAGCTCCGGCACGTCCTCCAGGCGCTCGCGCAGCGACGGCACGCGCAGGTCGATGACGTCGATGCGGTAATAAAGGTCTTCGCGGAAGCGGCCGGCCGCGACCAGCTCGCCGAGGTCGCGATGGGTCGCGGACAGGATGCGCACGTCCACCGGCTGCTCGCGCTGGTCGCCGACCGGGCGCGCGGTCTTCTCCTGGATCAGTCGCAGCAGCTTGACCTGCATGACGAACGGCAGGTCGGCGACCTCGTCCAGGAACAGCGTGCCGCCCTCGGCGGCCTGCACCAGGCCGAGCTTGTCCGCGACCGCGCCGGTGAAGCTGCCGCGGCGGTGGCCGAACAGCTCGCTCTCCATCAGCTCGGACGGGATCGCGCCGCAGCTCACCGGCACGAATGGCGCGTCCTTGCGCGGGCCGCTCTCGTGGATCAGGCGCGCGACCAGCTCCTTGCCGGTGCCGGACTCGCCGGTGATGTGCACCGGCGCCTGGCTGCGTGCCACGCGGCCGATCATGCCGCGCAGCTTGCGCATCGGCTCCGAGTCGCCGAGCAGCCGGCGGCCGTCGGCGCCGGCACGGCGGTCGTCGGAAAGCTTCAGCGCCTGGTTGACCAGCTTGCGCAGGTCGGAGATGTCGAGCGGCTTGCGCACGAAATCGAAGGCGCCGAGCTTCAGCGCCCGCACGGCCGCCTCGACGTGGCCATGGGCGGTGATCACCGCGACCGGCAGGTCCGGCGCCTTGGCCTGGATCCATTCCAGCAATTCGATGCCGTCGCCGTCCGGCAGGCGCAGGTCGGTCAGGCACAGCGCATAGGGCTGCTTGCCCTGCAGTTCGCGCCGCGCCCCCGCCAGGTCGTGCACCGCGCTCGATTCCACGCCCATGCGGGCGAGCGTCAGCGACAGGAGCTCGCACAGGTCCGGCTCGTCGTCGACGATCAGCGCCCGCGGGCGGGTCATGTCTGCTCCCAGCGCTGCGGGTCGGCGAACACGATGCGGAACACGCTGCCGCCGCCGGCGCGCGACTCGAATACCAGCAGCGCACGGTTGCACTGCGCGAGCTCGCGGGCGATGAACAGTCCGAGGCCGGTGCCGCTCGTGCGCGAGGTGAAGAACGGCTCGAAGATGCGGTCGGTCATGGTCGCGTCGATGCCGGGCCCGCGGTCCAGCACCTCGAGGAACGGCCGGTTGCTGCCGGCCAGCCGGCCGATCCGGATCTCGACCTTGTCCTCCGCCGAGCGCACGGAGTAGCGGAACGCGTTCTCGCACAGGTTCCACAGGATCTGGTGCAGGTGCGACGGGTCCACGCGCACCTCGAGTTCGCCGTCCGGCAGCTCGACGACCAGCTGCTCGGGGCGATGGCCGCCGGAGCCGATGAACTCGTCGATGAAGTCGGTGAGCCACTCGCCGAGCGGCATCCGCTCCGGCCGCGTGGTTTCGCGGCGCGCGAGCTGCTGGACGTTGCCGATGATCGTGCTGACGCGCTCGGCGTTGGTGCGGATGATTTCGCTCATGCGCCGGTTCGACTCGGAGAGCTGCGCGTCTTCCTCCAGCAGCTGGGCTGCGTGGCTGATGGCGCCGACCGGGTTGCGGATCTCGTGGGCGATGGAGGCCGACAGGCGGCCGAGCGCCGCCAGCCGAGTCTGCTGGATGCGGTCGTCGAGCGCAGTCAGGTCCTCGAGGAACACCAGCACCGGCGGCGGCCGGCCCTGGCCGAGCGGCGCGAAGTGCGGCCGAATCTCGCGCAGCCCGTCCGCGGCCAGCAGGTTGCCGGCGGCGGTATCGGTCACCGGCTGGCTCTGTCGCCACATCGTGAGCAGGTACAGGAGCCGCGGCGAGACCTCGCCGACCAGCGCGTTGGCGGCGGCGTCGTGGCCCAGGATCTGGCGCGCCGACTCGTTGATCAGCCGGATGCGGTCGTGCTCGTCCACGACCACCAGGCTCTCGCGCAGCCGCTCGACGATGTACTGCGACAGTTCCGCGAGGTTGGCGAGGTCGAGCTCGCGCTGGCGCACCAGCGCCTCGCTCTCGCGCAGCCGGCGGGCGAGCGGGGCGACCGCGAATGCGGCGATCAGGATCACGCCGCCGAGGATGCCGGCCTGGGTCAGGTCGGACGCATCGGCGAGGTCCGACCACCACAGCGCGACCTGCTGGCCCAGCACGAACAGCGCGGCGATCGCCGCGATCGTGCCGGCGATGCGCGCCGGCAGCAGCAGGCTGACGGCCGCCACCGGCATGATCAGCAGCAGGCCGGCGCCGCTCGCGGCGCCGGCGCTGGTCAGCAGCAGCGCCGTGACCGCGACGACGTCGAAGGCGATGTGGATGTAGGCCTGGGCCTCGAGCGTCGGCCAGCGGGTCTTCAGCAGCCCGATGCAGATGACGCCGGTGGCGAACCAGGCGGCGAGCGTGACGAGATATTGCGCCGGCAGCGCCGCGCCGAGCATCTGCGGGTGCACCGCCAGCAGCGACAGCACCAGCAGCACGGTCGGGACGCTCAGGCGGTAGAGATTCAGCAGCCCCAGCACGCGCCAGGCGAGCTCGGGATCACCCGTCGTTTTCTCCGATTCGGCCGGGTTTTGCACGGCGGCACTTTATCATGCGTCGCGCCGGCCACCCGCGCCGGCGGCCGCGAATGCGACGCCGTTCAAGTCACCCGCTAGAATGGCGTGATGAATCTTCACGAATACCAGTCGAAGCGGGTGTTTGCCGACTACGGCGTACCGGTGCCGGCCGGGCGCGTCGCCGCCAGCGAGTCCGAGGCGGTCGCCGCGGCCGGCGAACTGCCGGGCCCCGTGTGGGTGGTCAAGGCGCAGGTGCACGCGGGCGGCCGCGGCAAGGCCGGCGGCGTCAAGCTGTGCCGGTCGGCGGCGGAAGTCGGGCGCGCGGCGGCAGCGATGCTCGGCCAGCGCCTCGTCACCAAGCAGACCGGCGCCGACGGCCTGCCGATCAATCAGGTGTACGTCGAGTCCGGCAGCGCGATCGATCGCGAGCTCTACCTGTCGCTGCTGCTGAACCGCGAGACCGGGCGCATCGCCTTCGTCGCCTCGGCGGCGGGCGGCATGGACATCGAGGCGGTGGCGGCGACGGAGCCGGAGCGCATCCTGCGCACCGACGTCGATCCTGCGGCGGGTCTGCAGAGTTATCAGTGTCGCCGCCTCGCCTTCGGCCTGGGCCTGGCCGGCAAGCAGGTCGCCGAGTTCGAGCGCATCGCCCGCGCCCTGTACCGGCTCTACCTCGAGCGCGACCTGTCGCTGGTCGAGATCAACCCGCTGATCGTCACGAAGGACGGCGCGCTGGTGGCGCTCGATGCCAAGGTCAACGTCGAGGCCAACGCGCTGTACCGGCAGCAGGAGTTCGCGGCGCTGCGCGACCCGTCGCAGGAAGACCCGATGGAACGCCGGGCCGCCGAGCACGAGCTCAGCTACGTGGCGCTCGGCGGCGACATCGCCTGCATGGTGAACGGCGCCGGGCTGGCGATGGCGACCATGGACCTGATCAAGGTGCACGGCGGCGAGCCTGCGAACTTCCTCGACGTCGGCGGCACCGCGACCGCGGAGCGCGTGACCGAGGCGTTCCGGCTGATCCTGTCGAACGAGCGCGCCCGCGCCGTGCTGGTGAACATCTTCGGCGGCATCGTGCGCTGCGACGTGATCGCCGAGGGCATCGTGCAGGCGGTGCGCGAGGTCGGCGTGCAGGTGCCGGTGATCGTCCGGCTCGAGGGCACGAACGCGGAGAAGGCGCGCGCGATCCTGTCGGCGAGCAAGCTCGCCATCACCGCCGCCGCGGACCTGACGGATGCCGCGACCAAGGCCGTGCGCCTCGCCGGCAAGGGCAAGCGGCGATGAGCATCCTGGTCGACCGCAGGAGCCGGGTCATCTGCCAGGGATTCACCGGCAAGCAGGGCACGTTCCATTCCGAGCAGGCGATCGCCTACGGCACCAACCTGGTCGGCGGCGTGACGCCGGGCCGCGGCGGCAGCCGTCACCTCGACCGGCCGGTGTTCGACACCGTGCACGATGCGGTCGCGAAGACGAAAGCCGACGTCAGCGTGATCTACGTGCCGGCGCCGTTCGCAGCGGACGCGATCCTGGAGGCCGCCGATGCCGGCATCCGCCTGATCGTGTGCATCACCGAGGGCATCCCGATCAACGACATGGTACGGGTCAAGGCGGCGCTGGCCGGCCGCAAGTGCCGCCTGGTCGGGCCGAACTGCCCGGGCGTCATCACGCCCGGCGAGTGCAAGGTCGGCATCATGCCGGGATTCATCCACCAGCCCGGCAAGGTCGGCATCGTCTCGCGCTCCGGCACGCTCACCTACGAGGCCGTGTTCCAGACCACGCACCACAAGCTCGGCCAGTCGAGCTGCGTCGGCATCGGCGGCGACCCGGTGCGCGGCATGAACTTCATCGACGTCATCGCGCTGTTCGAGCGCGACCCGAAGACCGCCGGCATCGTCATGGTCGGCGAGATCGGCGGCAGCGACGAGGAAAACGCCGCAGAGTACATCCGCCGCCACGTCGCCAAGCCGGTCGTCGCCTACATCGCAGGCGTCACCGCGCCCGCAGGCAAGCGCATGGGCCACGCCGGCGCCGTCATCGCCGGCGGCAAGGGCACGGCCGCCGACAAGTACGCGGCGCTCGAGGAGGCCGGGGTCCGCACCGTCCGTTCGCCGGCCGAGCTCGGCAGCGCGATGAAAGCCGCGCTGGCCGCGCGCCGCCGCCGGAAGTCCAAGAAGCGTTGACCGCGATGCGCCGCGCGCATGGCGAAAAGGGGACGTTGCCCTTTTCCTTCGGTCCTTCGGGAAAAGGGCAACGTCCCCTTTTCGCGAGGCGCGTAACTTGCTGCGGATAGCGCTCGCGCAACTGAACCCGACCGTCGGCGACGCGCCCGGCAACGCCGACAAGGTCATCGCGCGCATCGCGCCGGCGCGGGAGCAGGGCGCGCAGCTGCTGGTGACGCCGGAGCTCGCGCTCTCCGGCTACCCGCCGGAGGACCTGCTGTTCCACCGCGGCTTCCGCAAGCGCATCGATGCGGGCCTCGCGCGCATCGCGGAAGCGGCGCGCGGCATCGACATCCTGGTGGGCTACCCGGAGTACACGGACGGCGCGCTGTTCAACGCCGCGGCCTGGCTGCGCGACGGCGCCGTGATCGCGCGCTACCGCAAGCAGCGCCTGCCGAACTACCAGGTGTTCGACGAGAAGCGCTATTTCCAGGCCGGCGAGGTCCCGGTCGTGGTCGACATCGGCGGCGTGCGGGTCGCGCCGCTGATCTGCGAGGACGTCTGGCACGCGGACGTCGCCGCCGGCGTCCGCGCCGCCGGCGCCGGCCTGTGCCTGGCGCTCAATGCCTCGCCGTACCAGCAGGGCAAGCAGCCGGAGCGCGAGTCGAATCTCGCGGCCCGCGCCCGCGCGACCGGCCTGCCATGGGCCTACGTCAACCTCGTCGGCGGCCAGGACGAGCTCGTGTTCGACGGCTGCAGCTTTGCCGTGGACGCGAGCGGGCGCGTCGTGCACCGGGCGCCCGCATTCGAGGAATCGCTCGGCTGCGTGGACGTCGTGCCGGCGGACCATGGCGTGGACTTCGAGCCGGAGAGCCTGGCGCCGCTGCCGGCCGGCGAGGAGAGCGTCTGGCGGGCGATCGTGCTCGGGGTGCGCGACTACGTGGACAAGCACGACTTCGAGGGCGTCGTCATCGGGCTGTCCGGCGGCGTGGATTCGGCCGTCGTCCTGGCGCTCGCCTGCGACGCGCTCGGCAAGGACCGGGTGCACGCGGTCATGATGCCCTCGCGCTATACCTCTGAGGTGTCCGAGAAGGACGCGGCGGCGATGGCGCGCACGCTCGGCGTGCGCTACTCGGTGATCCCGATCGAGGGCATGTTCCAGGCGGCGCTCGCCGCCCTCGAGCGCGAGTTCCGCGGGCGCGCGCCCGACGCGACCGAGGAGAACATCCAGGCGCGCTGCCGCGGCATGCTGCTGATGGCGATCTCCAACAAGACCGGGCGCATGGTGCTGACGACCGGCAACAAGAGCGAGATGTCGGTCGGCTACGCGACGCTCTATGGCGACATGGCCGGCGGCTTCGCGCCGATCAAGGACTGCAGCAAGACGCTGGTGTGGAAGCTCGCGCGCTGGCGCAACCGGCAGGCGCCGGTGATCCCGAAGCGCACGGTCGAGCGCCCGCCGACGGCGGAACTGCGCGAGGGACAGCTCGATTCCGACAGCCTGCCGCCGTACGAAGTGCTGGACCCGATCCTCGAGGCGTTCATCGAGGCCGACCGCTCGGTGGACGAGATCGTGGCGATGGGGTTCGAGCGCCCGACCGTGGTGCGCGTGCTGGAACTGGTGAAGCGCAACGAGTACAAGCGCCGCCAGGCGCCGCCCGGCGTGCGCGTCAGCGGCCGCGCCTTCGGCCGCGACTGGCGCTACCCGATCACTTCGGGTTACCGGCCAGGAGAATCCTGAAGACGGAAGGACGGCCGGTGTTTTCCTTCGGTCCTTCGGGAAAACACCGGCCGTCCTTCAGTCGTCAGGTTGCTACCAGAATTTCCACCACGGCCGCTTGGTCGCGTGCTCGCCCGGCTTGACGCCCGGGTAGTTGAGCGCATAGACCTCCTGCGATCGCTCGGCGAGGTCGTCGAGGCCGATGCCGCGGTACGCGGCGATCATGATCTCGAGCGCGGGCTGCACGGCGGGCGCGCCGTCGTAGTTCTCGATGCAGAAGCGGGCGCGCGCGATCGCCGCGACCCAGGCCTGGCGACGCAGGTAATAGTCGGCGATGTGCACTTCGTAATCGGCCAGGCGGTTGCGCAGGAAGATCATGCGCTGGCGCGAGTCCGGCGCGTACTCGCTGGTGGGGAACCGCTCGACCAGCATCTGGAACGCCTGGAACGAGCGGCGCACGTCCTGCGGCGGGCGCTCGGTCAGGTCGGTGTTGAACCAGCGCTCGAGGAAATTGGCTTCGCGCTCGAAGTACACGAGGCCCTTGATGTACATCGCATAGTCCACCCGCGGGTGCGTCGGGTTCTCGCGGATGAACTGGTCCGCCGCGTCGACCGCGGACTCGGGCTCGCGCGCCTTGTAATAGGCATACATGATGTCGAGCCGCCCCTGGCGGGCCTGTTCCGCGAAGGGATAGCGCGCCTCGAGCGCCTCGTAGTAGCGCACGGCGCCGCGATAGTCGCCGCCGAGCATGAGCTTGTTGGCTTTCGCGTAGAGGTTCTCCGGCTGCAGCGCCTCGGCCTGCTTCTTGCTGCTGCTGCAGGCCGCGAATGCGAGCGCGATGCACGCGACCGTGAGGATGCGCGCGGTGGTGGAAACTCGCTGCAAAGGACTGGACCCCGGCTGTTGAAACGACGCAGTATAGCGACAAAGACCCCGTGCGAGCCTCATGAGTTCCCCCCGACACCGCCGTGAATTGCGGCTGCCGCCGCAGGCGGCCGGCCGCCGCCTCGACCAGGCGCTGGCCGACGCGCTGCCCGAATTCTCGCGCTCGCGCCTGAAGCGCTGGATCGACGCCGGCCAGCTGACCGTGGACGGCGACCTGCCGCGGCCGCGCGACATCGTCGCAGGCGGCGAGCGGGTCGTTCTCGACGCGCCCGACGAGGATGCCGTCGCCTCGCCGGCGCAGGCGATCCCGCTCGCAGTCGCCTGGGAGGACGCCGACGTCATCGTCGTGGACAAGCCCGCCGGCCTGGTCGTGCATCCCGGCGCCGGCAACCCCGATCGCACGCTGCAGAATGCCCTGCTGTCCCACGACCCGCGCCTGGCGAAGCTGCCGCGCGCCGGCATCGTGCACCGGCTCGACAAGGACACGACCGGGCTGCTGATCGTCGCGCGCAACGAGGCCGCGCGCACGGTGCTCACCGAGGCGCTCGCGGCGCGCGGCATCCATCGCGAGTACCAGGCCGTGTGCGTCGGCGTGATGACCGCAGGCGGCACCGTGGACGCGCCGATCGACCGCCATCCGGTCGACCGCGTGCGCATGGCCGTGCGCGAAAGCGGGCGCGAGGCGGTGACGCACTACCGCGTGATCGAGCGCTTCCGGCGCCATACCTGGGTGCGGGTGACGCTGGAGACCGGCCGCACGCACCAGATCCGCCTGCACCTCGCACATGCCGGCTACCCGCTGGTCGGCGATCCCGTGTACGGCCGCCGGCTGGTGATCCCGAAAGGCGCGACGCCGCAGCTGGACGCGGCGCTGCGCGCATTCCGCCGCCAGGCGCTGCACGCAGCGAAGCTGGTGTTCCCGCATCCGCAGGACGGCCGCACCGTCGAAGTCGAGGCGCCGCTGCCGGCGGACTTCAAGGAGCTGGTGGCGGCGCTCCGCCGTGATGCCGCGGCGGCGCGCAAGCCATGAACGCCGCCGGGTTCTACGCGCCGGACTGGCCGGTGCCGCCGGCCGTGCGCGCGGCGATGACCACGCGGATGGGCGGCATCAGCCGCGGACCTCATGCCGCCTTCAACCTCGCAGCGCATGTCGGCGACGATGCGGCCGCCGTTGCGGCGAACCGGCGGCGGCTGCGCGAGCTGCTCGACCTGCCCGCCGAGCCCGCCTGGCTGCAGCAGGTGCACGGCTGCGCGGTCGCGCGCCTGCCTGAACCGGTGCCGGACGCTGCCGACGCGGCTGTGGCGTTCGGCCCCGGCGCGGTCTGCGCCGTGCTGGTCGCCGACTGCCTGCCGGTCCTGCTGGCGAGCCGGGACGGCGACCGTGTCGGCGTCGCGCACGCGGGCTGGCGCGGCCTGGCCGCCGGCGTGATCGAGGCGACGGTCGCGGCGCTCGGCGGCGACCCGGCGCGGCTGGTGGCCTGGCTCGGGCCCGCCATCGGCCCGCAGGCATTCGAGGTCGGCGCCGAGGTGCGTGCGGCCTGCACCGAGGGCGACCCGCATGCCGCCGCCCATTTCCGGCCTGGGCGCGCCGGCCGCTGGCTGGCCGACCTGCCGGCACTCGCACGCCGCCGCCTGGCCATCTGCGGGGTAGGGAGCGTGCACGGCGGCACCGACTGCACGGTCGCGGACCCCGGGCGTTTCTATTCGTACCGACGCGACGGCGTCACCGGGCGCATGGCGGCGCTGGTCTGGCTCGCCTGAGCCGGCGGCTCGTGTAGGCTGTGACCGTGTCCACGCTGGCGCTGATCCTGTTCTTCACTGCCGCCTGCGGCGCCCTGTCGGCGCTGGTCGCGGCGATTTTCCTGGCGCTGCCCGCCGCGCGGCGCAACGCGCTGGTGCCGCACCTGGTCAGTTTCGCGACCGGCGCGCTGCTCGGCGCCGCGCTGCTCGCGCTCCTGCCGCACGCGCTCGAGTCCGGCGCCGGCACGCACGGCATCGGCATCGCGCTGGCCGCCGGCATCATCGCCTTCTTCGTGCTCGAGAAGCTGGTGCTGTGGCGCCACTGTCACGTCGACGCCTGCGAGGCGCACGGCCCGCAGGAACACCACCGGGCGCGCGCATCCGCGACGCTGATCCTGTGGGGCGACGCGTTCCACAATACGCTCGACGGCGTGCTGATCGCCGCCGCATTCCTGACCGATACACATCTCGGCATCGTCACGACCATCGCGGTGTTCGCGCACGAGATCCCGCAGGAAGTCGGCGACCTCGCGATCCTGCTGAATGGCGGCATGTCGCGCGCCCGCGCCCTGCTGCTCAACATCGCCGTCAGCCTGACCTCGGTCGCCGGCGCGCTGGTCGCCTGGTTCCTGCTGGAGGAGGCGCTCGAAGCGCTGCCGTATGCGCTCGCGATCGCGGCGGCGAGTTTCCTCTACGTCGCGGTCGCCGACCTGATCCCCGGCCTGCACCGGCGCGTGGACGCGCGCACCTCGGTGCAGCAGGTGGCGCTGATTGCGTTCGGCATCGCGTTGATCGCGGTCACGCACGGCTTCGCGCACTGACGGCGTGGCGCGCGGCGATTGGCCGGGACCCCAGTTCGCTCGCGCCGCCGGAACTTACGCGCTCGCTCACTGGGTCCCGTCCTGTCGCCGCGCGCCATGTCGGCGGCTGCGGCAGCCGCGACCGCGCAGGCCCGGTGATGCCGGCCGTCAGCGGTTGAGGGCGAGCGCGTCGCGCAGGCCGAGCAGCACGAGCTCCGGGA